>CAKSNE010000004.1 GCA_934476085.1 uncultured Eubacteriales bacterium
TGCTAATAGGAGCAAATCAAGATATTGTTTTTTATTTTCTTTAACTTCAATAATTTTCATCAATCGCACCTACAAATCCCGATTTGTATTTCCATTCATTTTAGAAAATGGGCAATCCCAATGGACTGCCCATTAAAATTATTTATTCAACTGTTTCATTGTTGGGAATAATAGAACGTCACGGATTGCCGGTGAATCTGTAAGCAACATACACATTCTATCAATACCATAACCGATACCGCCTGTTGGAGGCATACCGATTTCAAGCGCATTTAAGAAGTCTTCATCAGTATGATTTGCTTCTTCATCGCCTGCGGCAAACAATTCTTCCTGTGCTTTAAAGCGTTCACGCTGATCGATTGGGTCGTTAAGTTCTGAATAAGCGTTAGCCATTTCCCAACCGTTCATAAAGAACTCAAAACGCTCAACATACTCAGGATTTTCAGGTTTTTTCTTTGTAAGCGGAGAAATTTCTATTGGATGATCCATTACAAAAGTAGGCTGAACTAAATGTTCTTCAACAAATTCTTCAAAGAAGAGATTTAAGATGTCGCCTTTTTTGTGATGGTCTTCATACTCGATATGCTTCTCATCAGCAATAGCTCTTGCTTCTTCAAGAGTTTTAATTTCATTAAAGTCAACGCCTGAATATTTTTTAACTGCATCAACCATAGTAATTCTTTCAAAAGGTTTGCCAAGATCCATTTCAATGCCGTTATAAGTAATAGTTGTTGTACCTAATACTTCTTTAGCAACATAACGATACATTTCTTCAGTTAAATCCATCATACCGTGGTAATCGGTATAAGCCTGATAAAGTTCCATCAAAGTAAATTCAGGGTTATGACGGGTATCAAGACCTTCGTTACGGAAAACTCGACCGATTTCATAAACACGCTCAAGACCGCCGACAATAAGTCTTTTCAAATATAATTCAAGTGAAATACGAAGTTTTAAATCTTCATCAAGTGCATTGAAATGAGTTTCAAAAGGACGAGCAGCAGCACCGCCTGCATTTGAAACGAGCATTGGAGTTTCAACTTCCATAAATCCTTTTTCATCAAGGAATTTACGGATTGTGCTGATAATCTTTGAACGCTTAATGAAAGTATCTTTTACTTCATCATTCATAATAAGGTCAACATATCTTTGACGGTATCTTGTATCGGTATTAGTAAGACCGTGATACTTTTCAGGCAACACCTGTAAGCTTTTTGAAAGCAAGGTTACACTTGATGCATGAATAGAAATCTCGCCTGTTTTGGTTTTGAAAACTTCACCTTTAATACCAACAATATCGCCGACATCGTATTTTTTAAAGTCTTTATAAGAATCTTCGCCGATGCAATCTCTTGCAACATAAGACTGAATATTGCCTTTTAAATCAGAAATATTACAGAAAGATGCTTTACCCATAACACGCTTTGACATAATTCTGCCGGCGCAGCTAACTTCTTTACCCTCGAAAGCGTCAAAATTAGCTTTAATATCACCGCTGTGAGCAGTTACATCATATTTTGTAATAACAAAAGGATCTTTTCCCTCTGCCTGAAAGTTATTAAATTTTTCACGGCGAAGCTTTAAAATTTCATTTAAATCCTTTTCGCCTTGTGGCTGATTATTTTGTGCCATTTATTTTCTCTCTCCTAACGGGATTTTATTTTTTCTTAATGATTTTAACAATCTTAAATTCAAGTTCGCCTTGCGGTGTTTCGGCAACAACAGTTTCGCCTTCTTTATGACCTAAAAGTGCTGCACCGATTGGTGATTCATCAGAAATTTTACCGCCCATTGGGTCAGCTTCTGCAGTACCAACGATTTTGTACTCGGTTTCTTCGCCGAGTTCAACATCTAAAACAACAACATTTGTACCGATATTTACAACTTTAGAACGAGTTGTACCCTCGTCAATGATAATATGGTTTTTGATAATAGCTTCAATCTCATTAATTCTGTTTTCGAGTTTAGCCTGGTCATTTTTGGCTTCATCATATTCAGAGTTTTCAGACAAGTCACCGAAAGAACGAGCAACTTTAATCTTTTCAGCAATTTCAGCTCTTCCTTCAACTTTTAAATAATCTAACTCGTCTTTTAATTTTTGTAAACCCTCTTTGGTAATTTTTATATCTTTAGCCATAGTAGTTTTCTCCTCAGTTTAATTTATAACAGTATTATTAAATTATATAAAATTTTCAAAACTTTGTCAAGAATTTAAAAAGATTTTATTTTGAAAATACAGTTTTATAATTGTCAATACACTCTTTAATAATATTAATTGCATCATCTTCGCCTTTAATAGCATTAACCTTTGTTGAAACACCTTCGAGTGTTTTATAAACTTCAAAAAAGTTTGAAACTTCATCAAAAAGATGTTTCGGCAACTGATAAATTGAATCATAACAATTAAATGAAGGATCATGAACAGGTACCGCAATAACTTTTTCATCGTGTGCTTCACCGTCGGTCATTTCGAGAACGCCGATAGGCTTGCACTCAACTAATGTAAGCGGAATAATCGACTCCTGGCAAATTACCAAAACATCAAGCGGGTCCTTATCATCAGCATAAGTAAGTGGAATAAAACCATAATTAGCCGGATAATGAGTTGAAGTATATAAAACTCTGTCTAATCTCAAAAGACCTGTTTCTTTATCAAGTTCATATTTATTTTTACCGCCTTTAGAAATTTCAATTACTGCAGTAAATCTTTCAGGCGTAACTCTTTTTTCGCTTATATCGTGCCAAACATTCATTTTAAACACACAACTTTCTTTTTTATAATAAGATAATTATATCAAAATAATACTTAAAAAGCAACTTTTTAAGTATTATCTATGATATTTTTCTCAAAATTCTCTTGATTTGTTATAAAAAATAGCTTTACCTTTTGGTAAAGCTATTTTTACTACATATTTTTTTCGATAAATCTTTTATGTGCTTCTCTTAACTCTTCAGCTTTTGCTTCAGGAGCAGTTGGGTTACAATGTGCCCAAGCGCCAGTTTCAGAAGAAGCGTTAAACTTAATTTTATCAGCAGAACGCATTGGTGGGAAGAACTCAACATGGAAGTGGAAATACTCTGATGGATCTTCTCCGTTTACAGGTGCGTTATGCATACACATCATATAAGGGAATTTAAAACCAAACAAGCTGTCAAGCATACCGGTTGTTTCTTTCATAACTTTTGCAAAATCTCTTTTTTCTTCATCAGTAAACTCTGCAATGTTAGAAATATGACGGTTAGCCATAATATAAACACCGTAAGGATATTCGCAGAAAAATGGCAAAAATACTGTAAAATGTTCTGTTTTAAAGATTATTCTCTTTTCTGCTTCTGTTTCTTTTTCAAGCATATCGCAGAAAATACATTTACCATTTTCGCTTAAATATTTTTTAGCGCTGTTTACTTCAAGCTGAAGTTTTTTAGGAACTACTGAGTAGCCGTAAATTTGACCATGTGGGTGAGGCATTGTTACGCCAACTGCTTCGCCGCGGTTTTCAAAAATAAATACATATTTAATTTTATCATCAGCTTTAATTGCATTAAATCTTTCAATCCAAAGATCAACAAGCTTTGAAATATGATCAACTGAAAGTTCAGGTAAAGTTACAGTATGTTCAGGTGAATAAAGAATTACTTCACACTTACCGTAAGCAGGTTTTACCTTGAAAAAGTCTGTTGCAACATCATCAGGCTCCGGTGGATTTTGTGATAAAGCCGGAAAATCATTATCATATTCGTAAACATCAAATTGATCAGGAACTTTTCCTGAACCTGGACAAAACGGACACCAATCTTTTGGCATTTGCGGTCTGTTTTGTCTATGAGAAGCTATCATTACCCAGTCTTCAATTAGTGGGTGCCATCTTAATTCTGCCATTTATATCAATCTCCTAAAAATAAAATTCTCTTAAAATTAATCAAACAAATCAGGTGTCACTTCTACACCGCCGACAGGGCGAACAGAAAGAACATAACATTTGTCTTTACCAAATACTTTTTCAATTTCAGTTTTATATGTATCCAAAATCTCATTTGGAACAAATGCTTGAATTGTGCCTGCAAAACCGCCGCCGTGAACACGGAAAGCACCCTTACCGTCTAAAATCTTTTCTGTTAATGTAAGTGCTAAAGTAAGACCTTGTTCATGCGGATCGCTTGCTGAAAATACATTTTGCAAACATTGTAACGAAGAACGTCCCGACTCTTTAATAATAGCCTTAAACTGTTCAAAATCGTTAGCTTTTAAAGCGTTTTTAAGTGCTATTGCTCTACGGTTATCATTAAAGAAGTGAATTGCTCTTAATATTGCTCTGTCATTAGTTTTTTCACGAAGCTCGCTGATTTTTGAGTAAAATTCTGTTTCGTCAACATCTCTAAGCACAGATTTACCAAAGAATTTTGCAACTTCTTTCATTTCATAAGGAACTGCCGCATAATCAGGGGTTAAGTCAGCGTGGCATCCGCCTGTATCAACAATACAAAGTGAATGATTAACAGCACCAAAGTCAAAATCAACTTTTTCAATAGAAGGATTTGTCGGATCATTAAAGTCTATTCCAACGAAACCGCCATAAGAACAAGCCATTTGGTCCATAAGACCGCAAGGTTTGTTAAAGAAATTATTTTCAGAATACTGTGAAACAATCGCTTTTTCAACAGAATCCATTTTTTCATCATTATAAAGTGTATTCAAAAGTGTACAAATAAGAATTTCAAAAGCCGCTGACGAAGAAAGCCCCGAACCTTTTAACACATTTGAAGTTGTATAAGCGTCAAAACCGCCTATTTCATAACCTAATTCATGAAATCTTGCAGCCACACCGCGAATCAATGCCGGTGCATGCTCAATTTCTTCAGTTTGTGGAGTTAAGATACTTAAATCAATAATATCTTCTTTAAAGCCTTCTGATTGAACTCTTATAACACCTGAATCATTTTTTCTTACAACCGCAATAACATCGAGATCAACACCTGCTGCTAAAACACAACCGTGTTGATGGTCGGTATGGTTACCGCCTACCTCTGTTCTGCCCGGAGCAGAGAACAACTGCAAATTATCAGTATATCCGTATTTGTCAACAAATTTATCTATAACATTGCAATATCTTTTTGCAACATCTTTTCCATTAGGATATAATTTTTTAAACGTTTTGTCATATTTACCTGAAATAAGGTCATTTTTTAATGTTTCCGCACTACACATAGCCATTATACACTCCTTTTCTCGAAATTATCTCTATTGTATCATAAAATATACCATTAAACAAGCGATTTTTTTAATATTTTATTTCAAAATTTTATTACATAAAAAAACAACTCGTAATATTACGAGTTGTTTTTTAACATATCAATTATCTATGACTCTTGAGATTCATCATAAGCTGTTGCAAATTTATCAATAATTGCTCTTTGTGAATCATTCAAAGATTTATAATATTCAGTATCGGCTACAACTTCTTTAGCAAGAAAAGCTACTGTTCTTGTATTTTCTTTAACGCTTGAATTATAGTGATCAGCATAGATAGTCTTTGTATAATCACCAAGCGTTACGGTTACATAACCACGACCTACAAATCTACGGTTAATATTTGAATCTTTAATATTTACTAATGAACCCACAACGCCTGTAAAGCTGTTTTCAGTGTAATAAGCAGTTGATCTAAATTCAACATTAACTTTTTTAGCAGCTGAATCAAGAGTTAATTCTTCGCCGTTAAGTAAATTTTCAGGTGAAATGAGAGTACCCATTGTTACTGTATAACCATTATCTCTTAATGAAGCAATTTTATCTGTATCAACTTTAGTATAGAAACGGATACCAGATACTGTATTTACTCTCATTGCAGCACCTTTTTCCATTTTAACTTCACCGACAGAAACAGTTGTAAAGTTAACATCTTTATCAATTGCAACGCTTTCACCGGCATCATAAAGTTTTTCACCGTCAAAATATCCGATAAAGCCGTTTGCAGTTGATACAGGCAATGTAAATAAGTTATCCGAAACCGTCTGTTCAACACCGTCAATAGTTACTTTAAAGCTTGCAGCTGCTTCATAATTATAAACTACATTATCAATATAAGCATAAGTACAAGTATTGTTACCCCATTGGTTTCTTAAGCAAATGTAGTTATAACCGTTTTCAACAGCTTTCAAGCCTTCACCTGTTGTAAGGTCGAGAGTAATTTTTTGTTTTGTTGTTGAAGGGGTTGCAGAAGCAAGACTGGCAGTAGATGTAGCCCCACCGCTTGTATTAGTTGCACCTTTTGCAAAGAAGATTTGACCTATTGATACTTTACCTGTATCTGTCCAAATATCAAAAGTAACAGATTTAGGATTGCCGAGTGCTTTCATATCACTCATCGGAACATTAAAGCAAGCCGCCTGGTCTTGCCAAGTACCTCTGGAACCGGTTCTTGTGATTTGCATTACATAATCGCCGTCAACTTCAACATAATTTACATATCCATCTCTACTTGTCACTAAAGCACTAGACGGTCTTGAGCCTGAATCCATAGTATAAAGAACTTTTTTACCGGGAACTTCAGGAGTTGTATCCTTTGTAGTTGTTGTAGTTGAAACAGTCGTTTTTGTAGCTGTTCCGCTAGGAGTATAATCTTCAGGATAAATTAACTGTAAATCATCAAGATAGATATTATTATCAACAAGTGTAGACCAGTTGTCGTTATTATTTACACCTGATGAAACTCTTAATTTTGTAAAGTTTTTGTAAACATCACTAGCCTTTACAGTACCATTTCCGGCACCGATTGCAAGTAAATTACCTGATTTTGAAAAATCAGACCAAAAAACAGAATACCATTCACCTTCGGTTGTAATACCAACTTTAGAAGCGCCCCATTGAGTAGCACAATAATACTTATCATTAACACTATCATAGAATGAGAATAAAACGCCGCTTCTGTTTCCTGCAGGAGAAGCTTTATCAGCAGCAATCCAAACACGAACACCAATACTATCTTGAATTTGATCAGAAATTGTATCGCCTTCAAATGTGATAGTAGGATTTGAATAATTACCGCCACCTTGATATTTCAACATTCTTGCTGAATTTGTAGATGTGTTATAAGGCAATCCTGCATCTGATGTAATAACAGGTGCTGATTTTGTACCGCTTTCAGCAAA
The DNA here is from genome assembly GCA_934476085.1 of uncultured Eubacteriales bacterium. Taxonomy (GTDB): domain Bacteria; phylum Bacillota; class Clostridia; order Oscillospirales; family Acutalibacteraceae; genus RUG11462. Next base: position 7,150 of record CAKSNE010000004.1, read on the forward strand.
TGTAACATCGTTAGTATCGCTATCAGCATCATATAAAGTAACATACTTATTGTTAGCTGCCGCCGGATTTGTTGTAGTTGTAGTAGTTACTTCTGTTGGAATATCAAAATTATCAGTTACACCGGTAACAATAAGCGGAGCAGTAATTTCTTTATAAGCAGAGTTTGCATTTGCTTTTACAGTATAATCATTATAAAGAACTTTTAAGTTATCAATTGTGTACTCATAAGTACCGGTACCAAAGTAAAGACTAAATTCAGGTTTTGAACCTTGGAAAAGCATTCTTTGATAAACATAAACGCCTGCCGAACTCATATCTTCCCAATCAAGAGTTACTTTTGTTGTGACGCCTTCCTTGACATCAAGTACCTGCTTATAAGTTTGGTCGCCACCTTTAATATAAAGGTAAGGCTTTTCGAAAGTATCGCCTGTGTTTTTATAATTAATGTAGAAACTAATTCCCTTTGTAGCATAGTTAGCATAGTCGCTAATGCTGCCGAGTGAAACTGTCGATTCAGATTGAGTGCCATCAGCAACAAATTTTGCAGCGGCTGCTGTTTCACTATCTGCATCATCAGGATCAAGCGGGCTGACCTTAGAATAAGCTACACCGCTCGGAGCAGTAACTGTGCTATCAAAGTCTTTAAACATAGACTCTGTTTTATTAGTAGCAGTTAAAGTTGCGGTAGCGTCTGATTTTAATGCTTCAATAGGAATAATGCCTTTGTTAACAAGAAGTTGTGTAACTCTTCTTGCGGTATAGCTATGACCTGCCTGACGAGGATGACCGCCATCGTTATGACCGTTTACCATATAAAAACCGCCATAGGTTTCATTAGGATTTTCAGCCTGTAATGCTGCCTGTTCTTTGCGCATTTTTGCAAAGGCTTGTGAAACATTAGCACGAAGATTACCATTTGAAATCATATCGTGAACAAAAACAAACGAAATGCTGTTATCTTTATAACCATCACGAATAAGTTTAATATATTTATTTAACCATTCATACCAGTAATCAACCGTTCTGTTGCCATCGTTAGTACCAAGACCTATTAAAACAACATTAGGTTTTTGAACGCTTGAAAACTTGAATGTTCCCTCTGTATCGTTAAAACGCTCTTTTTGATAATTTGAATACATACCGGGCATTGTTTGACCCGATTGAGAAATAACTCTTGCTTCAGCACCAAGGTTTTCAGCGGTAAGATAAGCATAAGTTCTTGTACCATCAGAAAATCTTGAACGAGCTGTATCAGAAATGCCGATAGCAGTTGAACTGTGACCACTTGTGATGCTATCGCCAATAGCCTCGATTATGTATTTGCTGGCAGCAGGTTTTTCGCCAAATGTACCATTTAATTCAATTGCTTGAACAACAGTTTTAGCATTAACGGCTTCTGTCATTTTTACAACTTTAAATGTATGGTCGCCTATATCAAGTCCTTCTGCGATTTTAACGGTAAATGTACCGTTCATAACACGAAGTCTGTTATTTTGTCTAACTCCGTCGATATAAACTGTATAATAACAGTCTTTATCATTGTCATGAGCATTGCTGTCAGGCGAAGAACAACTTGCCTGAATTTTCAATGCAACATCGCCCGCACAGTTTGCATTAAACTCGATACCGCTTGCGGTCCAATCAAGAGCAATACCCTCTTTAGTATCACTTGCTCTACCGAGCTTTTTAATGTTATCTTTAATGTCGATTACATTATATGATGTTAATGTCGCATTATCGGCAAACGAAATTGAACCGATAACTGTAACCAACATCAAAATTGATAACAAAGATGATAGTAATTTCTTCATATCCTAAAACACTCCTTTTATTTATGCATCTTTAGTCTTCTAATTATGTAATAAAAAAACAACCAATTCAATTGCGAAAGGAGCATTTAATTATTGCATAATCAGCATTTTTATATTGCATTTGAACAAAAAACTAAACAAAAATTTGAAAAATAAAATAAATTTTCGATTTATTTTAATAAGGTATAAATTATATTAATTTTTTTATTTTAAACAACAAAAAATAATTTTTTAAAAAATGCTTGACATTTTGTAATAACTATGGTATATTATTTAGGCGCTTGAAAAAGCGTTTATAGATAAGCTGGTGTAGCTCAGTTGGTAGAGCAGCTGATTTGTAATCAGCAGGTCGGGGGTTCAAGTCCGTCCACCAGCTCCATCTCTTTTTATAGAGAAAATTTAATATGGGAGTGTTCCCGAGTGGCCAAAGGGGGCAGACTGTAAATCTGTTGTCTCTGACTTCGGTGGTTCGAATCCACCCGCTCCCACCAAAGCCTGAAACTTTATGTTTCAGGCTTTTTCTTTTTTGTGAAAAATATGTAAAGTAAGTCTAGTACCCATTAAGTACCCATTATATTTTTAAGATGTCCTTGAATGTCGCCTTCATTTTTTATTATTGTTGAATTATAGAAAGAGAGGTGATATAATGGGATTGTTGGAAAATATACTAACTGCGGCTATTCGGAATGAAAAAGCACCTAATATATCTAATTGGGTGGAATGCCAACATGTTTTTCAAGGCAAAACACACTGCGAAACTTGTTTAAAAATTGATAAGTGTTGGTTTACTAATGAAAATAAACCATTGATACCGCATCATATGTTTTGTCATTGCAAAACTATACCTTTACCAATAGACCGAGTTATTAATGAAGCAACCGCTAAATGTGTATACAGCAAATTTAACCCTTATTTATTTGATCCGGAAAACATTTATAAACACAAAAAAGAAAAAATGTTTATATCTTGGGGTTATAATATTAATGATTCCGAATGGCTTAGATCGGAAATAGAAAAACAAGGATTGGAAAAATATATTGCTGGCGACTATACACTCGGAAAATTAAATAATAAAGGTCAAAGAATAAATATTCGTGTAGAAATACCGAGAAATGATAAAGAAGGTACGGTAAGTTTTATAACAGGTTGGATGGTTTTACCTTCAGGAAAAATTAAACTTACCACACCGTATGGAGGTAAATAATTATGAAAGAAATGGATACAGTTGAAGTAATCGTTGAAAAAGAAGAATATGTTGAAGACGGTGTTCATAAAGGCATGCAAGGTTGGATTTGTGATTCGGATAATTCATACAATTCTTGGTTAATAAACTTTCCGCAGTGTGGCGAAAAAAGTGACATTGCAACTATTCCTATTAAAGAAACCGATTTAAAGCAAATAAACGGTATGGACGCAAAAATTAACGAATTAATAAAAGAAAAATTTGAAAATAATTGTTAATATGTGAGGTGATTTATTTATGAAAGAAATGGATACAGTTGAAGTAATCGTTGAAAAAGAAGAATATGTTGAAGACGGTGTTCATAAAGGCATGCAGGGTTGGATTTGTGATCCACGAAAAGTTAACGGCACTTGGTTAATAAACTTTCCGCGATATGGTGAAAAAGGCGACATTGCAACTATTTCTATTAAAGAAACTGACTTAAAGCAAATAGACAGTATGAGTGCAAAAATCAACGAACAAATAGAAGAAAAATTTAAAAATCTTTAAAATGTATCAAATAAAAAATCCTGCATTTTGTAGGATTTTTTATTCTATTTAAACACACTGAACAAACTTGTAAACCAAGCATATTAATGTTATAATAATCAGGTATTTATTATTTTCAGGTGATAATTTGAATCGTGATTTAACTAAAGGAAGCATAGCTAAAGGACTTACACTTTTTGCATTGCCTATGATAGCAGGCAACCTTTTGCAACAATTTTATAATATTGCCGATACATTAATAGTCGGTCAGGTGCTTGGTAAAAATGCGTTGGCGGCTGTCGGCTCTGCTTATACACTGATGACATTTTTTACATCGGTGTTTTTAGGTTTATCTATGGGTGCGGGTGCTCTTTTTTCAATTTACTTTGGAAAAAATGATTTAGAGTCATTAAAATCATCCGTTGCTCATGCACTTGAACTTATCTTATCTATTACCGTCATAGTTAATATTGCGATATATATCTTTTTTGACCAAATATTATTGTTTTTGCAAATACCAAGCGAGCTTTATGCCCCTATGAAAGAATATCTGATTATAATATATTCCGGGCTTTTAGCCACTTCTTTATATAACTTTTTTTCTTGTCTTTTAAGGTCTGTCGGAAACTCGGTAGCACCGCTTTGGTTTCTCGGAACTTCAGCTATACTTAACATAGTATTAGATTTACTTTTTGTTATAACTTTTAATTTCGGTATTGCGGGTGCGGCGGCTGCAACAGTAATTTCTCAATATATTTCCGGAGTTGGAATTTTAATTTACACACTTTTAAAATCAAAAATATTTATCCCAAAAAGACGGCATTTTAAATTTAATAAAAAGATTTTATTTGAAATTTTAGACTTATCTGTTCTAACCTGTGCTCAACAATCGGCTATGAATTTTGGTATTTTATTAGTTCAGCGACTTGTTGACAGTTTCGGTGCAGTAACAATGGCAGCGTTTGCAGCAGCAGTAAAAGTTGATACATTTGCCTACTTGCCTGTTCAGGATTTCGGCAACGCTTTTTCAACCTTTGTAGCACAAAACTATGGTGCAAAGCAAACATCCAGATTAAAAGAAGGGCTTAAAAAAGCAACTTTATTAAGTGGTTTATTTTCATTAATAATATCCGCTTTAGTTTTTGCTTTCGCAAATCCATTAATGAGAATTTTCATAAACCAAAGCGAAACCGCAGTAATTGCGTCGGGTGTTAAATATCTTAGGATTGAAGGTGCTTTTTATATCGGCATCGGTTGCCTTTTCTTGCTTTATGGTTTTTACCGTGCGGTAAAACGCCCGGGAATGTCAGTTGTTCTAACAGTAGTTTCACTGGGTACAAGAGTAGTTTTAGCTTATATTTTGGCTGGTATAATCGGTGAAACGGGAATTTGGATTTCAATTCCTATCGGATGGATACTTGCTGATATTATCGGTTACGGATTTTATTTTATAAAACGAAAAAAGATACTTGATTTTTCTTAAAATTAATTAATACTTAACCAAAAAAGTCACTGTAATTAGTGACTTTTTTGGTTATAGTAATAGTTTTTTAAAAAAGCTTTCAGATTAATTGACTGACAACTTTTCCGGTGATATAATTTGTAGTAATATCGGTTTTAGAGGCGAAATATGAAATATATTAAACAATTTTGTATCATTCTTATAGTATCTTTTATAGGTGAAGTTTTAAATTATTTTATTCCACTTCCTATACCTGCAAGTATTTACGGACTTATAATTATGTTTGGTTGTCTTCATTTTGGCATTATAAAAGCAAGCTCTGTTAAACATACCGCTTACTTTTTAATTGAAGTAATGCCGCTTATGTTTATACCTGCCGCAGTTGGACTTATAACTTCTTGGAATGTAATACGCTCAAATTTATTTGCCTATCTTGCAATAACGGTAATTTCTACAATTGCAGTTATGTTAGTTTCAGGTCGTATTACTCAACTTGTTTTAAAGTTGAAAAAGAGAAAGGAAAAAAATAATGGAACTGTTTGAAAACTCTGTCTTTTTTGGAGTTGCTATTAGTCTTATCGCATACGGGCTTGGAGCCTTTTTACAAAAGAAATTTAAACTTGCAATATTTAACCCGTTGCTTATTTCGATTATTATAACAATAATAGTTTTATTAGCAACAAATATTGATTACAAAACATATTATGAAGGAGCTAAATATTTAAGTTATCTTTTAACCCCGGCAACAGTTTGCCTTGCAATACCGCTTTATGAAAAATTAGAACTGCTTAAAAACAATTGGAAAGCAATTTTTACTGGGATAGTATCAGGCGTTTTTACAACAATGATATGTATTCTCGCTATGAGCTTTATTTTTAATTTATCCCATAAAGAATATGTTACCCTGCTTCCAAAATCGATTACAACCGCAATAGGAATGGGTGTTTCGGAAGAATTAGGAGGTTATGTAACACTTACAGTTGCAGTTATTATAATCACCGGCATTTTAGGAAATGTTATAGCACCGCTTGTTTGTAAAATTTTCAAAATAACAGAACCAATTGCAAAAGGTGTGGCATTAGGAACAGCTTCTCATGCAATCGGAACGTCAAAAGCACTTGAAATGGGCGAAGTTGAAGGTGCTATGAGCAGTTTATCAATTGGGGTGTCAGGGCTTTTAACAGTAGTAAGTGCATCAATTTTTGCTCAGTTTATTTAAAATAAATAGAAAATCCAAGCGAAAATTTGCTTGGATTTTTAAATTTCAAAGAAAAATTTTCTTATATTCTCTTGACAAAACAGTTAAAAACTGATAAAATCATCTTGTAGTTAGCAAATGCTAACTGAATTTATTGCAAAAAGAGGTCTTTTCGTTGAAACAGATTACATTAAAAATTGATGGAATGATGTGTGGAATGTGTGAAAGCCATATTAACGACGCTATCAGAAGAGCTTTTTCAGTTAAAAAAGTTACTTCATCACATTCTAAAGGCGAAACCGTAATTATAACTGAAAATGATATTTCAGAAGAAGAACTAAAAGGCGTAGTCAGCGGCACCGGATATGATTTGATATCGGTGAAATCAGAACCTTATGAGAAAAAAGGCTTTTTCTCAAAATTTAAAAAATCATAAATATGTTTCAAAAATATCCATGCCACAACGGCATTTATTTTTTAATCATTAGTTAGCCTATGCTAACTGAAAGAAAGGAGTTGAATAAATGAGTGTAGTAATCGTCGGCGGAAACGAATGTATGACAAGAAGATACAAAGATCTTTGTAAAGAATATGATTACAAAGCAAAAGTTTTTCCTAAAATGAGCGCAAATATGAAAAATATCGGCTCACCCGATTTATTAGTGCTTTTCACAAGCACAATGTCACATAAAATGTTAAGAACTGTTTTAAACGAAACAAAAGGCAGAGAGATTTCAATAGCTCGCAGTCACTCAAGCTCAATGTCAGCGCTTAAAAACATTTTAGATACTCACGTAAAGGAGGCTTAAAATAATAATGTCCGAAGAATTAATTGTGGCAACCTGTTCACCGACTATGGCGGGGCTTAAAACAGGAAATATGTTTAACTGTCCGTTAAAAAACAAAGAAGAACTAAAAGAAAACATCAGAAAATTAAATAAAATTCTTGTGCCAAGGGGAGTTAGAATTTTGCCGCTTAAAATTTCTAAAGACAAAGCTTTATTATATATGTATCGCCCAACGCTTTTAAAAAACGACCTAAATGACACATTGGCAATAAAAATTCTATCAGATATGGATTACCCGATTGATAATACAGACTGTTGTATTGTAAAACTAATTGATAAATTAAAAGCTTATGAAGATTTTCCGCATGAAATCGGTCTATTTTTAGGCTATCCTGCTGAAGATGTTCACGGTTTTATTAAAAACTGTGCTAAATGTGCAAAATGCGTCGGTACTTGGAAGGTTTACGGCGATGAAGAACAAGCGATAAAGAAGTTTAAAGCGTATAAAAAATGTACTAAAGTTTATTGTGAATGTTACAGAAAAAACAATTCATTTGACAGATTAGTTGTCTGTAAATAAATTATAAGAAAGGTGATTATTTATGAGTAAAATTGCTATTGTTTATTGGAGCGGAACAGGTAATACCGAATCTATGGCTAACGCTGTTTCAGATGGTGCTAAAGAAAAAGGTGCTGAAGTTAAAGTTTTTTCTGCATCGGAATTTGACAGCTCAATGGTTGATGATTTTGATGCTATTGCATTTGGCTGCCCGTCTATGGGGGCAGAACAACTTGAAGACAGCGAGTTTGAACCGATGTTTTCTTCTTGTGAATCTAAATTAAACGGCAAAAAGATCGCTTTATTCGGCTCTTATGGCTGGGGCGATGGCGAATGGATGAGAAACTGGGAAGAAACCTGTGCAAATGACGGTGCAACGCTCGCTTGCGATAGTGTTATTTGCAACGATGCACCTGATGATGATGCAGTTTCTGCTTGCAAAGCACTGGGTGCTGCTTTAGCTTAACAAAGCATCGGGAGTGCTTTACACTCCCGATTTTTATATTGTACAAATTTTAAAACGGACTGTCGAAAGATGTGCCGACCACATCGTGCCTGGTGAACTAATTAAACAAGACGGCATTTACAATAAAATGGTGTCTTTACAACAGCAAACAAGCAACCGGAAAATTTAATATTTATGTTAAATACTCGATTTTTTTAATGAAAATCGAGTGTTTTTATTACAAAAATTCAAAAAAGCTTAAAAATTTGAGACTTTTTTAAAAATTTTTAATATTTTTTTCTAAAAAAGGTAGACGATACAAAGAATTTTTGATATAATAAATTCAAGTCTGTAATAAAAAAATAAACAGATTAAAAGTCAAGTTACTTTTAAAACATTAGGAGGTATATTACACATGGCAAAAAAATATTGCTATCTTTTCTCAGAAGGTAATGCCACTATGAGAGAACTTCTCGGTGGTAAAGGTGCTAACCTCGCTGAGATGACAAACATCGGTCTTCCTGTACCACAGGGATTCACAATCACAACTGAAGCTTGTACTCAATATTATGAAGACGGCCGTCAGATCAACGCTGACATTATGGCTGAAATCAACGAGTACATTGAAAAAATGGAAGGTATCACCGGCAAAAAATTCGGTGACAAAGAAAATCCACTCTTAGTTTCAGTTCGTTCAGGTGCTAGAGCTTCTATGCCTGGTATGATGGATACAATCCTTAACTTAGGTCTTAACGAAGATGTTGTTGAAGTTATCGCTAAAAAATCAGGCAACGCTAGATGGGCTTGGGACTGCTACAGAAGATTTATCCAAATGTATTCTGACGTTGTTATGGAAGTTGGTAAGAAATACTTTGAAGAGCTTATCGACAAAATGAAAGCTAAAAAAGGCGTTCAATTTGACGTTGAACTTACTGCTGAAGACTTAAAAGAATTAGCTTCACAATTCAAAGATGAATATAAAGAAAAAATCGGCGAAGACTTCCCTACTGATCCAAAAGAACAGTTAATGGGCGCTGTTAAAGCCGTATTCCGTTCATGGGATAACCCACGTGCTAACGTTTACCGTCGTGACAACGATATTCCTTATTCATGGGGTACTGCTGTTAACGTACAGTCAATGGCTTTCGGTAACATGGGTGATGATTGCGGTACCGGTGTTGCATTTACTCGTGACCCTGCTACCGGTGAGAAAAAACTTATGGGTGAGTTCCTTATCAACGCACAAGGTGAAGACGTTGTTGCTGGTGTTAGAACTCCAATGCCTATTTCACAAATGGCTGAAAAATTCCCTGAAGCTTTTGCTCAGTTCCAAGATGTTTGCAAACTTCTCGAAGATCATTACAGAGATATGCAAGACATGGAATTCACTGTTGAAAACAAAAAACTTTACATGTTACAAACTCGTAACGGTAAAAGAACTGCACAAGCTGCTTTACAAATCGCTTGTGATTTAGTTGACGAAGGTATGAGAACTGAAGAAGAAGCAGTTGCTATGATCGATCCTCGTAACCTTGATACACTTCTTCACCCACAGTTTGATGCTGCTGCATTGAAAGCTGCTACTCCTGTTGGTAAAGGTCTTGGCGCTTCTCCTGGTGCTGCTTGCGGTAAAGTTGTATTTACTGCTGACGACGCTGTTGAATGGGCTGCTAAAGGCGAAAAAGTTGTTCTCGTTCGTCTTGAAACTTCACCTGAAGATATTACAGGTATGAAAGCTTCACAAGGTATCTTAACTGTTCGTGGCGGTATGACTTCTCACGCTGCCGTTGTTGCTCGTGGTATGGGTACTTGCTGTGTATCTGGTTGCGGCGACATCGCAATGGACGAAGATAACAAAAAATTCACTCTCGCTGGTAAAGAATATCACGAAGGTGATTACATTTCTATTGATGGTTCAACAGGTAACATCTATGATGGTCTTATCCCAACAGTTGATGCTACTATCGCCGGTACATTCGGTAGAATTATGGATTGGGCTGATAAATACAGAACTCTTAAAGTTCGTACAAACGCTGATACTCCTGCTGACGCTAAGAAAGCTAGAGAGCTCGGTGCTGAAGGTATCGGTCTTTGCCGTACAGAGCATATGTTCTTCGAAGAAGACAGAATTGCAGCTTTCAGAGAAATGATCTGCTCAGATACTGTTGAAGAAAGAGAAGCTGCTCTTGAAAAAATTCTTCCTTATCAACAAGGCGACTTTGAAGCTCTTTATGAAGCACTCGAAGGCTGCCCTGTAACTATTCGTTTCTTGGATCCACCTCTACATGAGTTCGTTCCAACTGAAGAAGCTGATATTAAGAAACTCGCTGACGCTCAAGGCAAATCAGTAGAAGAAATCAAAACTCTTATTGATTCATTACATGAGTTCAACCCAATGATGGGTCACCGTGGTTGCCGTCTTGCTGTAACATATCCTGAAATTGCAAAAATGCAAACTAAGGCTGTTATCCGTGCTGCAATCAATGTTAAAAAAGCTCATGCTGATTGGAACGTTTGCCCTGAAATCATGATCCCATTGATCTGTGATGTTAAAGAGTTGAAAAACGTTAAAAAGGTTGTTGTTGATACTGCTGACGCTGAAATCGCTGCTGCTGGTATTGACCTTGAATATGAAGTAGGTACAATGATCGAAATTCCTAGAGCTGCATTAACAGCTGACGAAATCGCTAAAGAAGCTGACTTCTTCTGCTTCGGTACTAACGACTTAACTCAGATGACATACGGTTTCTCTCGTGATGACGCCGGTAAGTTCTTAGATGCTTACTATGATGCTAAGATCTTCGAGAACGATCCATTCGCTAAACTTGACCAAGTTGGTGTTGGTAAATTAATGGAGACAGCTATTAAGCTTGGTAAACCTGTTAATCCAAAACTCCACATTGGTATCTGTGGCGAACACGGCGGCGACCCTTCTTCTGTTGAGTTCTGCCATAAGATTGGTCTTGATTATGTATCTTGCTCACCATTCCGTGTGCCAATCGCTAGACTTGCTGCTGCTCAAGCTGCAATCGCAAGCAAATAATCAATTTACGTTTAATAAAAATACTGCTGATAATTTCAGCAGTATTTTTTATTAATAATTTTGAAAGGGGATTTATTTATGCAGTTAATAGAAGCTTATAAAAAGTTTTGGTTAAATTACGCTAATTTTAGCGGAAGAACTCGCAGATCTGACTACTGGTTCTATGTTTTAGCTAATTTAATTATTAGTTTTGCTTTAAACATTCTTTTAAGATTATCTCAATATTCAATAGTAGGAACTTTGATTATTTCTTTTTTTTCATCACTATATTATTTGTCTATCATTGTCCCATCTATTGCAATTTGTATTAGAAGATTACATGACATAGGCAAAAGCGGAGCATATTTCTTATTTTTCTTAATTCCACTTGTCGGTCAAATTATGCTTATAGTATGGTATGCTACCGATAGTCAACCCGGTGTTAATCAATACGGTGTTAGTGAAAAATATCCTAATGCTGTTCCATATCAACAGCCATATAATCAACAAGCTCAAAATAATACACAACCGAATTGGACTTACAGCGATCACCCAAACTACTGCAAACATTGCGGAAACAAGGTTAAATTCAACGAAAAATTTTGTCCGAAATGTGGCACTAAATTAAAATAAAAATATAAAATTAGGACTGCAATCTATAATAGATTGCAGTCCTTTTTTACACACAAAAAAACCTATGCAATAAATTGCATAGGTTTTTAAAATGTTTAACTTATTTAATAAGTTCGATTATTGCCATTTCAGCAGCGTCGCCTCTACGAGGACCGATTTTAGTGATTCTTGTATAACCACCGTTTTTGTCACTGTAAGATGGGGCGATTTCGTTGAAAAGTTTTGTAACAACGTCTTCTTTTGTTACAAAAGCCATAACTTTACGACGAGCATTTAAGTCGTTAGTTTTAGCAATAGTAATATATTTTTCAGCCATATTGCGAACTTCTTTTGCACGAGTTACAGTTGTTTCAATTCTGCCATTTTCATAGAGAAAAGTAACCATAGCTCTAAGCATTGCTTTACGCTGATCGCTTGTTCTGCCGAGTTTTCTTGTACCTGGCATTTAACTCACTCCTTTTCAGTTGTGTAAAAAAGAATTTTTATTCTTCCTCTTTGCGAAGTCCAAAGCCCAAAGATTCAAGCTTATGAATAACTTCTTCAAGTGATTTTCTACCGAGATTACGAACCTTCATCATATCTTCTTCAGATTTCATTGTAAGGTCTTCAACTGTGTTGATACCTGCTCTCTTTAAGCAGTTAAAACTACGAACTGAAAGGTCAAGTTCCTCAATGGTCATCTCAAGAACCTTTTCTTTAGCATTATCGTCTTTTTCAACCATAATGTCGCCATCTAAGCATTCTTCAGAAAGGTCAACGAACAAGTTGAGATGTTCAGTGAGCACCTTGGCTGCTAGCGCAATTGCCTCTTGTGCAGAGATAGTACCGTTAGTCCAAACATCAATTGTAAGTTTATCAAAGTCAGTAACCTGACCAACACGAGTGTCGGAAACATTAAAATTCACTTTAGTAACAGGCGTATAGATTGAGTCTACCGGAAGAACACCGATAACCGGTTGTGCCTGTTTATTTTTCTCAGCAGGAACATAACCGCGTCCCTTGTCGATAGTAAGCTCCATAAAGAGTTTACCACCCTCTGAGAGTGTTGCGATATGCAAATCAGGATTAAGAATCTCTACTTCGGAATCGCTCTTAACGTCACCTGCGGTAACTTCACAAGGACCTTCAGCTTCAATATAGCAAACCTTTGGCGAATCCCCGTGAATTTTAGCAGTGAGGCCTTTGATGTTGAGAACAATCTCTGTTACATCCTCTTTAACATCCGGAATTATTGAAAACTCATGCACAACGCCATCTATTTTAATCGAAGTAACTGCAACACCTGGAAGTGATGAAAGCAGTACGCGACGAAGGCTGTTGCCAAGTGTTATACCAAATCCTCTTTCAAGCGGCTCAATGGAAAATCTACCGTAAGAACCGTCTTCAGCTAACTCTTCAGCTTCTATTCTTGGCTTTTCGATTTCAATCATTCAAAATCCTCCTTCTAACAGGTGAATACCTGTCTTTTTGTAGGCAGAATAACCTGCCGATATTGGAAAAATTGTATTTTAATAAGATTATTATTTAGAATACAACTCGACGATAAGTGACTCTTCAATAGGTGTATCAATATCTTCTCTTAATGGAAGTCTTGTTACAGTACCCTTTGCATTGTCTTTATCCAACCAAACAGGAGTTACTCTTGTGCTGCAAACATCAAGAATAGTCTTCATCAATTCAGTTTCTAAAGTTTTTTCTCTAATTTCTACAACATCGCCGGCTTTAAGTCTGTAAGAAGGGATATTAACCTTCTTGCCATTTACTGTAAAGTGGTTGTGAAGAACCAATTGGCGAGCTTCTTTTCTTGTTCTGCCGAATCCTAAACGGAAAACAACATTATCAAGACGGGTTTCCAATAAAACCATAAGGTTTGTACCGGTCATACCCTGCATTTTTTGCGCTCTTGCAAAATAAATTCTAAATTGTTTTTCAAGAGTACCATAAATGAACTTAGCCTTTTGCTTTTCACGCAATTGACGGCCATATTCGCTCATTTTTCTGTTATTACGCTTTGGCTGTCTGTTTGACTCTTTATCATAACCCAATTCAGCAGGGCTAATGTCAAGAGCTCTACATCTTTTTAAAACAGGACCTGTATATCTTGCCATTTAATAAGCACCTCCTAAAATTAATTATACTCGTCTTCTTTTTGGTGGGCGGCAACCGTTATGTGGGATTGGAGTAACATCTTTAATAAGACTAACTTCCAAACCTGCTGTTTGCAATGCTCTGATTGCAGCTTCACGGCCTGCTCCCGGACCTTTAACAAATACTTCAACTGTCTTTAAGCCATGCTCCATAGCAGCCTTTGCAGCTGTTTCAGCAGCAGATTGAGCGGCAAACGGAGTTGATTTTTTAGAACCTCTGAAGCCTAATTCACCTGCTGAAGCCCAAGAAAGTGTGTTTCCTTGAGTATCTGAAATGGTGACAATAGTATTGTTGAAGGTTGACTGAATATGTGCACTGCCACGCTCGATATTCTTCTTCTCGCGGCGGCGACGGGATGCTGTTTTTGTACCCTTTGTTGCCATACTTTAAACCCTCTCTTACTTCTTCTTGTTAGCAATAGTCTTTTTAGGACCTTTGCGTGTTCTTGCATTTGTTTTTGAACGCTGACCTCTTACAGGAAGTCCTTTACGGTGACGAAGACCTCTGTAACTACCAATTTCGATAAGTCTTTTAATATCGAATGCAATATCTCTTCTGAGGTCACCCTCAACGCTTACATTGTGATCGATATACTCACGAAGTTTTGCTACATCGTCTTCAGTAAGATCCTTACATCTAACATCAGGATCTACGCCTGTTTCAGCCAAAATCTTTTTTGATGTTGTAAGACCGATACCAAAAATATAGGTAAGTCCAATTTCTACTCGCTTGTTATTAGGCAAGTCAACACCGGAAATTCGTGCCATTTTACTTACACCTCCGAAAAAATTATCGCCTTAACCCTGGCGTTGTTTGTGTTTTGGGTTTTCACAGATAACCATGACTTTACCCTTGCGTTTAATGACTTTGCATTTTTCGCACATTTTTTTAACAGAAGGTCTGACCTTCATTCTAATCATTCCTTTCGCTTAAACAAAAGACCGATTTTTATATTAAAATTTCGGATTTAGTTTGTTATCCTACTTTGAACGCCATGTAATGCGTCCTTTTGTTAAATCATAAGGTGACATTTCAACTGTAACCTTATCGCCCGGAAGAATACGAATATAATTCATTCTTAACTTACCGGATATGTGGGCTGAAATAATGTGACCGTTTTGAAGCTCAACTTTAAAAGTTGCATTAGGTAAAGCTTCAACAACAGTACCTTGTAATTCAATATTATCCGCTTTGGCCATAACTTTTACCTCCCAATATTACTTTTTTCCACAGTAGTCCGCATCAGTTAAAATCAACGGACCGTTTTTTGTTATAGCAACGCTGTGTTCAAAGTGTGCTGATAGTTCGCCATCCTGTGTTACCACAGTCCAACCGTCTTTCAGCGTTCTGACACCGGGTTTACCGACGTTTATCATCGGCTCAATGGCTAATGTCATGCCCGGTAATAAGCGTACACCATGACCGGCTCTACCGTAATTCGGTACTTCCGGATCTTCGTGCAGTCTCGCGCCTACTCCATGTCCCACAAATTCTCTGACCACCGAGTAACCGCGCGCCTCAACATACTCTTGGACAGCTGAAGAAATATCGCCGAGTCTTCCGCCAACTTGTGCTTTTTCGATACCTTTATAAAGGCTCTCTTTAGTCACTTCTATCAGCCGCTTTGCTTTTTCGGAAACATCTCCGCAAGCAAATGTGGCAGCGTTATCGCCGTTATATCCTTCATAAACTGCACCCAAATCAACACTAACAATATCGCCCGATTTAAGAACAGTGTCCTTACTAGGTATGCCATGGATAATTTGATCATTTATGGAAATGCATGCACTCGCAGGGAAACCATTGTAGTTAAGAAAGCCCGGCTTTGCGTTTTGACTTAATATATAGTCGTATGCAATTTTATCCAACTCGTAAGTTGTAATGCCGGGTTTCACGTTTTCTCCTACAAGACGCAGTGCCATAGCGGAAATTCTTCCGGCTTCCCTCATGATTTCAATCTCACGAGAAGTTTTTAGCACTATCATGCTTAATCCTCCAAAGCTTTAAAGGTCAACGCAGTTGTATCTGCAACCTCTTCCTGACCTTCAACAATTTTTAAGATACCTTTTTCAGCATAAAAATCTTTAAGTGGCTCTGTTTGTTCATGATAAACATTAAGTCTGTCAAGAACTACTTCAGGTTTATCATCTTTTCTGATAATAAGCTCTGCACCACAAGCATTACAAATGCCTTCTTTTTGAGGTTTCTTATATTCAACATGGTAAGAAGCACCGCAATCAGGGCAAACTCGACGGCCTGACATTCTTTCAGCGATTTTTTCATCACTAACTTCAATGTCGATAACTCTGTCAATTTTGATACCCATATTGTCAAGAGCTTCAGCCTGTGGAATTGTTCTTGGAAAACCATCAAGGATAAATCCTTTTTGGCAATCATCTTCTGAAAGACGATCTTTAATAATACCAATAACAACTTCATCAGGAACCAATTTACCGGATTCGATAAAAGACTTAGCTTTAAGTCCCATCTCGGTTTCGTTTTTCAAAGCTTCACGAATGATATTACCTGTTGAAATTGTAGGAATACCTAACTTTTCGCTAACTTTTTCTGCCTGTGTACCTTTACCGGCACCAGGAGCTCCGAGAAAAATTAATTTCATTATTTTATCCACCTTTACTAATTTGGTTAATTACTTCAAAAATTAATCAAGGAATCCTTTATAATGACGCATCATCATTTGAGATTCAAGTTGTTGAACTGTGTCGATTGCAACACCAACAACGATAAGTAATGAAGTACCGCCAAGAGATACATCAATTTGCATAAACTGACCGATAACAATTGGAAGAACAGCGATAAAACCTAAGAAAATAGCACCGATAAGTGTAATTCTTGATAAGATATTCTTGATAAACATTTGAGTTGGTTTACCAGGACGGATACCAGGAATTGCACCGTTGTTTTTTCTTAAATTGTTTGCCATTTCAACCGGATCATATTGGATTGATGTATAGAAATAAGCAAAAGCGATAATTAATGCAAAGTAGATAATTGCATAAGACCAGCTCTTATAATCAAGCAATGTTAACACTCTGTACCAGGTGCTTTGAGCAGCCTCAGCAGTGTTAGGATTCATAAATGTAAGAATCTGCTGTGGAATCATAAGAATTGAACTAGCAAAGATGATAGGCATAACACCTGACATATTAACCTTGATAGGCATATGTGAGTTTTGTCCACCATACTGTTTTCTACCTACAACACGTTTAGCATATTGAATTGGAATTCTTCTTTCAGCAAATTGCATCCAAACGATAAACAATACTACAGCTGCAAGAATAACCAAAACAACGATAACTTCTAACCATTTGCCTGCTGTTGCATAATTGTAAAGAGCAGCAAGACCGGATGGAAGTCTTGAAATGATACCTGCAAAAAGCAAAATTGAGATACCATTACCTACACCCTTTTCATCAATTCTCTCACCGAGCCACATCATTAATGCAGAACCTGCGGTAAAGCAAAGAATGATTACGATTGCAGCGAATACTTTTTCGAATGAAGTATCAGCTAAAATGTAGCTTTTGCTGGTGCTTTCTGCTCTTGAAGCAAATAGCCACCACCAGAAAGCAGTACCTTGGATAAGACCAAGAATAACTGTAGCAAAACGGGTGTATTTAGCAATCTTTCTCTGTCCTTCTTGACCTTCCTGAGCTAAACGCTGAAGCGGGCCGATAGCAACAGTTAAAAGTTGCATAATAATTGAAGCGTTAATGTACGGTGTGATTGACATAGCAAAAAGTGCACCGTAGTTCATCGCACCACCGGTTAAAACATTCAAATAATTAAAGAATGCACCGTTTGTACTATCGTTGAAGAAGCCTTTTAAAGCTTCAACATCGATAAATGGAACTGGCAAGTATGAACCGATTCTAAAAACAAGAACGATCATAAGAGTGTAAAGGATTTTCATACGAATTTCCTTTACTCTCCAGGCATTTCGAAGTGTTTCAAACATAGTTTAAACCTCCTCTGCCTTTCCTCCTGCTGTTTCAATCTCCTGCTTAGCAGAAGCTGAAAACGCAGTTGCCTGCACAGTTAATTTTTTAGTAATTTTACCATTGCCTAAAACTTTAACACCGTCATAAGCTTTTTTAATGATGCCTTTTTCAACTAATGCTTCAGCATTAACTACTGCACCGTCGTCGAAAGCATTGAGTGAAGATAAGTTAATAGCAACGATTTTTTTAGCAAAAATATTGTTAAAACCTCTTTTTGGAAGTCGTCTAGCAAGTGGCATCTGACCACCTTCAAAACCTGGACGAATGCTACCGCCTGAACGAGCTTTTTGACCTTTGTGACCTTTACCGGCAGTCTTACCCTGTCCTGATGCGGCACCTCTACCGATTCTCTTAGATTCTTTGATTGAACCTTGAGCCGGAGCTAAATCATGAAGTTTCATTTTATTCGCACCTCCTTAAGAATTATTCAGATACCTCTACGAGGTGGGATATTTTAGCGATTTTACCTTTAGTTTGAGCATTATCAGGTTGAACAGTTGTGTCACCCGGTTTTTTCAAACCTAATGCAATCGCTGTTGCAATTTGTTTATCTTTGCAACCAATCAGACTTTTTTTCAAAGTGATTGTAAGGCCTGCAGCCTTTGTCTTTTTAGTAGCCATTTTGCTGCCTCCTTATTAACCTAAAATTTCTTTTACTGATTTGCCGCGAATTGCTGCAACTTCTTCAGCGCTTCTAAGTGAAGCTAAGCCTTGAATTGTAGCACGAACGACATTACAAGGATTGTTTGAACGCAGAGCTTTTGTACGGATATCCTTAATACCTACTGTTTCAATAACAGCACGAGCAGGACCGCCGGCAATAACGCCGGTACCTTCAGCAGCTGGTTTCATAAGAACTCTGCCTGCACCGTAAGCACCAATTACCTCATGAGGAATTGTAGTGCCTTTTAAAGCAACTTTAATAAGGTTTTTCTTAGCGTCTTCAATACCTTTACGGATAGCTTCAGGAACTTCAGCAGCTTTACCGATACCGAAACCTACGATACCGTTACCGTCGCCTACTACTACTAAAGCTGAAAATTTCATAATACGGCCGCCTTTAACTGTTTTAGATACACGGTTAATGGCAACAACTCTTTCCTGTAAATCGAGTACAGATGCGTCTATATTAGCCAAAGTAATTTTCCTCCTTATTAGAATTTGAGGCCGCCCTCGCGAGCGCCTTCGGCCAATTCTTGTACACGGCCGTGATAGATATTTCCTCCGCGGTCGAATACAACCTCGGTAATTCCTGCTTTTGCAGCACGCTCAGCAATTGTTTGTCCAACTTTACGAGCTGCTTCTTTGTTGCCGCCGTTTCCTGCGAAATCTTTTTCAACAGTAGAAGCAGAAACAATAGTTTTGCCGGTTGAATCATCAATCACCTGTGCGTAAATGTTTGAGAGTGAACGGAATACGCTGAGACGCGGACGAACTGATGTACCAACGATCTTACCACGGACTCTCTTATGTCTCTTTTGACGAGCCATTTTGCTATCTGGTCTGTTAACCATAATTTCACTCCTCCCTTATCAACCTGCACCTTTGCCGGCTTTGCCTTCCTTACGGCGGATGACTTCGTCGACATATTTAATACCTTTACCTTTGTAAGGCTCCGGTGGGCGTTTTTCTCTAACTTCAGCAGCAAACTGACCAACTTTTTGTTTATCAGGGCCGCTGATTACGATTTGGTTAGCACTTGGACACTCAATAGTAATACCATCGATTTCATCCATAACTACCTGGTGTGAAAAACCGAGGTTCATTGTAAGGGTTTTACCTTGTTTCTGAACACGGTAACCAACACCGTTTACTTCCAATTCCTTTTTAAAGCCGTTGTGAACGCCTTCAACCATGTTAGCGAGTAATGAACGAGTTAAGCCGTGAACAGCACGGTTTTCTTTCTGGTCGTTTGGACGAGAAACTGTAATTTCATTACCTTCAACAGTGATTGTCATATTAGGATTGAATTCTTGGGTAAGGGTTCCTTTAGGACCTTTAACTGTAACAGAATTGCCATCCACTTTAACTTCGACTCCTTCAGGAATCTCGATTGGTTTCTTACCAATACGTGACATCTTCCATTACCTCCTTACCATACGAAAGCAAGAACTTCGCCACCGATGTTCTCACGGCGAGCTTGCTTATCTGTCATAATACCTTTAGATGTTGAAAGGATTGCAATACCAAGTCCTCTCATAACTTGTGGCATATCTTCTACGCCTGTATATATACGCAAACCAGGTTTTGAAACTCTGCGAAGACCTTGGATAACCTGAGTCTTGTTTGCGCCGTATTTTAATTGGATACGAATGATACCCTGTTTTCCGTCATCAACAACGGAGAAACTCTTAACATAACCTTCATCAACAAGAATTTGTGCGATTGACTTTTTCAAGTTTGATGCTGGAATGTCAACCGAATCATGCTTTGCTGAGTTAGCGTTACGAATTCTTGTAAGCATATCAGCGATAATATCGGTTACTTGCATGCCATAAACCTCCTTTATTCAGTTGCAGCCGATTACCAGCTTGCCTTCTTTACGCCTGGGATTTCGCCTTTGTAAGCGAGTTCTCTGAAACAGATACGACAAATACCGTATTTGCGGAGATAAGCGTGTGGTCTACCACAGATTTTACATCTGTTATAAGCACGAGTTGAGAATTTAGGGGTTCTCTGTTGCTTAACCTTCATTGATGTCTTAGCCATAATAAAACCTCCTCCTTATTTCGCAAACGGAGCGCCCATAAGAGTTAATAACTCTCTAGCTTCTTCGTCTGTATTTGCAGTAGTGATAAATGTAATATCCATACCGCGAACTTTGTCGATTTTGTCATACTCAATTTCAGGGAAAATTAACTGCTCTTTAACGCCCATGCTGTAATTACCACGGCCATCAAAAGAATTAGGATTGATTCCTCTGAAGTCTCTTACACGAGGGAGAGCTAATGAGAAGAGTCTGTCAATAAACTCATACATTTTGTCTCCGCGAAGAGTTACTTTAACACCGATTGGCATACCTTCACGAAGTTTGAAGTTAGCTACTGATTTTTTAGCACGGCAAACCAATGGTTTTTGACCTGTGATAATACCGAGGTCATTTGAAATAGCATCGATAACTTTTGAGTTATCTTTTGCTTCACCTGCACCAACATTGATAACTACTTTATCAATCTTTGGAATTTGCATAACACTTTTGTACTCGAACTTTTTCATTAAAGCAGGAGCAACATCATTTTTATACATATCTTTAAATCTAGGCATAATTTATTACTCCTTCCTTATTTAAGTTCAGCTTTGCACTTAGCGCAGATTCTAACTTTTTTGCCATCTTCTACTTTATGTGCAACTCTTGTTTGTTTTTTGCATTTTGGGCAAACAGGCTGTACTTTGCTAGCATACAAAGCACCTTCTGCCTTAACGATACCTGAAGGATCGCCGGCTTTTCTAGGTTTAACGTGTTTAGTTACCATATTGCATTTTTCAACGATAACTTTGCCTTCTTCAGGGCTAACAGCGATAACCTTACCGGTTTTGCCTTTATCTTTACCTGAAATGATGATTACTTCATCACCGGTTTTTACATGAATTTTACTCATTTAAACGCCCCTCCTTAAAGTACTTCCGGAGCGAGTGATAAAATTCTCATGTAATCTTTATCACGAAGCTCTCTGGCAACCGGTCCAAAAATACGGGTGCCTCTCGGGGTTTTATCATCTCTGATTATAACGGCTGCATTTTCATCAAATCTGATGTATGTTCCGTCTTCACGGCGAAGTCCTTTAACTGAACGAACAACGACAGCTTTAACAACATCACCTTTTTTAACAGTGCCGCCTGGTGCTGCCTTCTTAACAGAAGCAACCACAACGTCACCAATATTAGCGTATCTTCTGCCGGAGCCACCTAATACGCGGATACACATAATTTCTTTAGCACCGGTATTATCAGCTACCTTGAGATAACTCTGTTGCTGTATCACAGTGGTTTCCTCCTTTATTTGGCTTTCTCGATGATTTCAACTAAACGCCATCTTTTATCTTTTGAAAGAGGTCTGGTTTCCATAACCAAAACTCTGTCGCCGATACCAGCAGTATTGTTTTCATCATGAGCTTTAAGCTTTACTGTTTTCTTTACGATTTTATTGTAAAGTTTGTGTTTAACATTATCTTCGATAGCAACTACAATAGTTTTATCCATTTTGTCGCTAACTACTTTACCAACTCTGGTTTTTCTAAGATTTCTTTCCATAGTATTAACCTCCCTTATGCCTTGTCTTCAAGACTTTTTGCTGTGATAACAGTATTAACACGAGCAATGTCTTTTTTGACAGCTTTTATACGCATAGGATTTTCGAGCTGGTTTACAGCGAGCTGGAAGCGTAAGTTGAAAAGCTCTTTTTTAAGGTCAGCCAACTTATCATTAAGCTCTTTAACAGTTAATTCTCTTAATTCGCTTGCTTTCATTATTGCTCACCATCCTGTTCTTTTACTACAAATTTACATTTGATTGGAAGTTTATGCATAGCAAGACGCATAGCTTCTCTAGCGAGTTCCTCAGAAACGCCGCCGATCTCAAACATAACTCTGCCTGGTTTAACAACAGCTACCCAATATTCAGGTGAACCTTTACCTTTACCCATTCGGGTTTCAGCAGGTTTCTCTGTAATTGGTTTATCCGGGAATACTTTAATCCAAACTTGACCGCCACGTTTAATGTAACGAGTCATAGCAATACGGGCTGCCTCAATTTGATTGGCAGTAATCCATGCCGGCTCCAAAGCCTGGAGGCCGAACTGACCGTAAGTTACAGTGTTGCCGCGGGTAGCTTTACCCTTCATACGACCACGTTGCACTCTGCGGTATTTAACACGCTTTGGCATTAACATTATTTTCTGCCTCCTTTTCTTCTAGAGTTTTTACCCATAGAAACTCTTTTGGCACTTTTCAAAACTTCACCGCTGTAAATCCAGATTTTAACGCCGATTTTACCGTAAGTTGTGTTAGCTTCAGCAAAACCATAGTCGATATCTGCACGGATTGTTTGTAGTGGAATAGTACCTTCATGATAGTGTTCTGCTCTAGCGATTTCTGCGCCGCCTAAACGACCTGAAACCTGAGTTTTAATACCCTTTGCACCAAGCTTCATAGTTCTACCCATAGCCTGCTTTAAAGCACGACGGAAGGAGATACGATTTTCAAGTTGAGCTGCAACATTTTCAGCAACTAACTGAGCGTTAAGGTCAGGGTTTTTAACTTCAACGATGTTGATTACAACAGGTTTGCCAAGCATTTTCTGGCAATCTGCTTTTAATTTGTCAATTTCTGAACCGTTACGGCCGATAACCATACCCGGTTTTGCACAATGAATGAAAATTCTAACACGCTTTGCGTCACGCTCGATTTCGATCTGTGGAACACCGGCTTTGTAAAGACGTTTTTTAAGATAGTTTCTTAAATTGTAGTCTTCAACTAATGTATCACCGAAATCTTTGTCAGCAGTAAACCAACGACTGCTCCAATTTTTAATAACGCCGACACGAAGACCGTGTGGATTAACTTTCTGGCCCATTCTTACTACCTCCTTCTCTTAATCTTCATATTCCTTGAGTACAAGGGTGATATGTGATGTTCTTTTGTAAATATGGTAAGCTCTACCATGTGCTCTTGGTCTAATTCTCTTTAAGATCGGACCTGCTCCTGCGTAGCATTCAGCAACATAAAGGTTGCCTACTTCCATATTGTGATTGTTTTCTGCGTTAGCCATTGCTGATTTAAGCAATTTTTCCAAAGGCTCACAAGCGGCCTTAGGTGTATGGCGTAGAATAGCCATAGCTTTATCAGCAGGCTGTTTTCTGATCAAATCAAGAACGATTTGAACTTTTCTAGGGGAAATGCGAACATATTTCGCGGTTGCCCTTGCTTCCATAATCTAATCTCCTTTCGGCCTCTTATTTTGTTGTTTTAGAACCTGCGTGGCCCTTAAATGTTCTAGTTGGAGCAAACTCACCGAGTTTATGACCAACCATATCTTCTGTTACATAAACCGGAACATGTTTGCGTCCGTCATGTACTGCGAATGTGTGTCCTACAAAATCAGGGAAGATTGTTGAAGAACGACTCCAAGTTTTAAGAATTCTTTTTTCTCCGGCCTCGTTCATAGCCTTAACTCTCTCTAAGAGTTTAGGCTGCACGAAAGGTCCTTTTTTCAAACTTCTTGACATAATAAAACGCTCCTTTCGTCCGATTACTTAGCATTTCTGCGTTTAACAATAAGTTTGTCAGACGCTTTATGCTTATCACGAGTTTTAAGTCCGAGTGCTGGTTTACCCCAAGGAGTAACAGGACCTGGACGACCGATAGGTGACTTACCTTCACCACCACCGTGTGGGTGATCACAAGGGTTCATTACAGAACCACGAACTGTTGGTCTCCAACCCATGTGACGACGACGGCCTGCTTTACCATAGTTAACATTTTCATGTTCAATGTTAGAAACCTGACCGATAGTAGCCATACATGTTTCAGGAACATTTCTTAATTCGCCTGAAGGCAAACGAAGAAGTGCCATACCGTTTTCTTTAGCCATAAGCTGAGCTTGGTTACCAGCGGCACGAGCTAACTGACCGCCTTTACCAGGATACATCTCAACGTTATGAATAAATGTACCAACCGGAATGTTAACGAGTGGTAATGCGTTACCAGGAAGGATATCAGCATTAGGTCCGTTAACAATTTTGTGACCTGGTTTAAGTCCTACTGGAGCTAAGATGTAGCTCTTTTCACCGTCTTCATATTGAATTAAAGCGATAAATGCTGATCTGTTTGGATCATATTCAATAGTCTGAACAGTTGCGTTAACATCAAATTTCTGTCTTTTGAAATCGATGATTCTGTATTTTCTTCTGTTAGCACCGCCACGATGACGAACTGTAATTCTACCGTAGCTATTTCTGCCTGAATTGCTATTCAAAGGAGCTAAAAGACTACGCTCAGGAGCAACCTTTGAAAGAGAAGAATAATCAATAACCGTCATTCCACGTCTGCCGGGAGTGGTCGGTTTGTAATGTTTTACTGGCATTTAAATTCACTCTCCTTGTGTTTTAGCTTTGCGAGGCTTAAACAAATGCCTTATAAGCCCCATACTTCGCTTGTGCTTTGAATTTCAAAGCAACTTAGGCTTGCTCTTAGAGCATTCCGTCAAAGAAATCAATAGTTTTTGAAGCTTCTGTCAAAGTGATAACAGCTTTTTTCCAAGATTCAGTATAACCTGTAAATCTGCCGTATCTCTTTTCTTGACCGCGAACGTTTACAACGTTTACTTTAGAAACTACAATACCGTCAAATAACTGCTCAGCAGCTTTTTTGATTTCAATTTTGTTTGCGCCCGAAGCAACCTTAAAGGTGTACTTTTTCTCGCGGGCAGCAGCCATACTTTTTTCGGTAACAACCGGTGCGATAATAATATCCTCTGCGAACATTATGCGTATACCTCCTCAATTGCTTTAACCGCTGCTGATGTAATGATTAATGAATCAGCATTGATTATATCATAAGCGTTAATTGTGTTAGTTTGTGCAGTTTTAACACCAGGGATGTTTCTTGCACTCTTAACAGCGAAAGAGTTGTTTTCATCAAGAACGATGAGAGCCTTTTTACCGGCGCCTACTGCTTTAAGCATATCAGCAACAACTTTTGTTTTGTACTCTGTAGCATCCATTTTATCCAAAACGATAAGTGACTTTTCAGCAACTTTATCAGATAAAGCAGATTTAATAGCAAGAGCTCTTTCTTTTTTGTTCAAATCTTTAGCGTAATCGCGTGGCTTTGGAGCGAATACTACACCGCCGTGTGTCCATTGTGGTGAACGAGTTGAACCTTGTCTTGCGTGACCTGTGCCTTTTTGTCTCCATGGTTTTTTACCGCCACCTGAAACTTCAGCACGAGTAAGTGCAGACTGAGTACCCTGACGCTGTGAAGCGAGATAAGTAACTACTGCACGATGCATAACAACTGCGTTTGGAGTAATACCAAATACGTTATCATTAAGTTTCAAATCTGAAACTTTAAGTCCAGCCATATCTACAACTGCTACTGTTGGCATAAATATCTCTCCTTTCCTTAAGCCTTAACCGAATCAGCGATAGTAACAATACCGCCTTTTGGTCCAGGGATTGCACCCTTGATTGCAATGATGTTGTTTTCAGCGTCAACTTTAACAACAGAGAGATTTTGAACAGTAACTCTCTCTGAACCGAGGTGACCTGCTAACTTTTTACCTTTAAATACACGAGATGGTGATGAACAAGCACCAAGTGAACCGGCATGTCTGTGAACAGGACCGGTACCGTGTGATTCTTTCAAACGACCAAAGTTCCAACGTTTGATAACGCCTGCGGTACCTTTACCTTTAGAAGTACCGGCAACGTCTACTTTGTCGCCTTCTGCGAAAGTGTCAGCTTTGATGATATCGCCAACATTTAAAGCTGTGATATCAGCGAGTCTGAACTCACGAAGATATTTCTTCGGAGCAACATCGCCTTTAGCGAAGTGACCTTTCATAGGTTTATTTACCTTGCTTGCTTTTAAGTCGCCATAGCCGACTTGAACTGCTTCGTAACCATCGTTTTCGATAGTTTTAACTTGAGAAACAACGCAAGGGCCTGCTTCTACAACAGTTACGGGAACTACATTTCCCTTTTCGTCAAAAAGTTGAGTCATACCAATCTTTTTGCCAATGATAGCTTTCTGCATATCGTTTTTTCCTCCTTATGGTTATTGGTTGGTGTAATACCAACATGACCTTGTTAGTGTGATACGATACCTTTATTTAATTAAAGGTTAATTTCGATATCAACACCGGCAGGTAATTCAAGGCCTTGTAAAGCCTCTACTGTCTTGTTAGACGGACGAAGAATGTCAATCAATCTTTTGTGGGTTCTTGTTTCAAACTGCTCACGGCTGTCTTTATATTTGTGAACCGCACGAAGAATTGTAACAACTTCTTTCTCAGTTGGAAGCGGAATAGGGCCTGATACTCTAGCACCTGTACGCTTCGCAGTTTCGACGATTTTTTCAGCTGACTTGTCAACTAAAACGTGGTCGTAACTTTTAATTCTGATTCTGATTTTTTCCTTTGCCATGGTCTAATGACGCCTCCTATATTAATTTTTGGCGGCGGGCATTAATTTTTACTGTCTTAACCCTTTGCCGGGTGTTTCATATCTTTACAACATAAAACCGGAAATCAGCACACCTCGTGCCGTTCCGGGTCTGGCAAAAATCCTTAAACGCCCCATTCACAAAGCCCGTTTGCCTTGTAATAAAGACGGAAGGACATACTTAAAACAGTATTAAATCGCCCGGTTTAAAATCGGACATACTCGGCAGAAATTTCCCACTTCAAGAGTGGCCACCTCCTGCTTCAACGCATGTAAAAACGCATTCTCGCGCCTAATAATCATACCATAAATACTATATATATGCAAGAAAAATTTATTTTATAATAAAATTTCTAATAAAATGATAGATATGTAGAATTTTAAAATATATTTTTGTGTAATTTGCATAAAATTTTATACTAAAATTTTTAAAAACGAAGCTTAAATCTTTAAAATTCGGTTATTTTTTTGAATTTAATATAAAATGTTATAAAATTTTCACTAATTGACTTTAAAAAGGTCAAAAGGAGCATCGCAAAACGATGCTCCTTTTGAAAAAGAGAAACAAAATGAAACAAAAAATAAGGAATTATCACTTTAATATGCTGATAGCGTCTGCTATAGTTTTTTCCATAGCCTCTTGACCATACTTATCGACTTCAGCTTTATTTTTCTCTCCGTGGGTTAGGCAACCTGCACCGCCGATACATCCGCCGGAACAAGCCATACCTTCAATGAAGTTTGCATTAAGCACATTTTTTGATGCTTTTAACAATGCCATTCTACATTGTTCGATACCATCACAAGAGGTTGCATTAAGCTCAAAGTTTTCATCAAGCCCTTGCTCCTTAAGTGCTTCGGCTACTGCATCAGCAAGACCGCCGCAACGAGCGAAAATTCTGCCGTAATAAGAAGCATTATCAAGTTCGCCTTCTTCGAGAGTTGTAATATCAATATCTTTACTGTCAAACAACGCTTGCAACTCTTCAAAAGTTATAACACTGTCAACATAAGGTTTAACATTTTCTTTTTGAAACTCCATCTTTTTAGCTGTGCAAGGTCCGATAAATACAACCTTTGCATTAGGAGTTGTTTCTTTAATATATCTTGCAATTTCAGCCATAGGCGAGAAATTATGAGAGATATTTTCTTTTAACTGTGGGAAGGATTTTTCTATGTAGTTTACAAAAGCAGGACAACAAGAACTTGTTAAAAATCCTTTAAGTGCCAACTCTTTAGCCTCAGAAAAAGCAACCATATCAGCACCGAGAGCGGCTTCAACAACAGTATAAAAACCAAGCTCTTTAATACCGGTAATGACCTGACCTAGATTAGCATATTTAAACTGACTTGAAATTGACGGAGCGACAACGGCATAAACCTTGTAATCTTTATTGTTATTGCTCTTTTTAATCATATCAATTACATTAATAATAAATGATTTATCGGTAATTGCACCAAACGGACATTGATAAACGCAAGCACCGCAAGAGATACATTTATTATTATCAATTCTAGCCGCCTTCGTTTCGTCCATTTTAATAGCTTTAATTTTACAAGCACGTTCGCAAGGTCTTTTATTATTAGCGATCGCACTGTATGGACAGACTTTAGCACACATACCGCATTCAACGCATTTTGATTTATCAATATGAGCAACGTGGTTATGGTCAAATGAAATAGCGCCTCGTTTACATACGTCTTCACAACGGTGAGCAAGACATCCACGACATGCTTGTGTTACTTCATAACCGCCAACAGGACATTCATCACAGGCGATATTAATAACTTCAATTACATTCGGATTGCTTTTATCGCCACCCATTGCAATTTTAACACGCTCAGACAAAATAGCACGCTCTTTATAAACACAGCAACGCATTGTCGGAGTATTACCCGGTACAATTGTTTTTGGAATTTCCAATAAGTTATCAAGTAAGGTATCGTTCCAAGCCTGTCTTGCAACTTCTCTAAGAACTTTATACTTTAAATATTGCACCTTTGTGTCAAACTTTCTCATAGCTTTCTCCTTTTTGTTTTTTAGAAATAACTTACTTTAATTCTTTTTCCCATCTTCTTTAAACATTCGGACAATTCCTGAACAAGTTGCATTTTAATATTAAAATTAATAGGCAAATCAGGATTTTGATGAGCAGGGTTAATAGCCCTACCAACAAAAAAGTTTATGTCTGTTGCTTCTTCAAAAAGCAATCTGCTTATTTTTGAAGCACCGTCTTGTTTATAACTCCATTGCTTATACGATTCATTATCTTCAAGATAATCTTTAGCATAAGTAACAACACGGTTTACAGTTATAACGCCTTCGGTTACAAGGTCAACCCCTTCTAATTCTGCGGTTGGCGGAATTTCAGGATCAATAAAATCCAAAGACGGTTTAAGCGGTTTCTTTAAAAAGTTAGCCGCAATACTTGATGTAGTACCGCCGCAAATAATATGCTTACCCTCTTTTGAGAAGAAAAGCGACATCATTTTATTACAATCATTTCTGTCAGAAGGCGGACCGAATAAAATATTAAGCGGTTTTCGCTGACGAATTTTAACTGTGCAAACAGTAGTATCATCGCCCGGCTTTTGACCATAAAGCTTATAACATTCATCAAGCAAAATTGTAGAAATAGTTTTAGCGGTAAACCCAACATCATAAAAAGTTTCCAAAAACTCAATTATATTATCACGTTCCCAGCCAAAATTAAGAGCCATACCAACGCCTGCATGAATACAGCCGTCACTCATTGCGACAAAAACATCATTTTCACAAAGTCTGATTTTACTTGTATAAATTGTTTTACCGTCAATATTCATTTCAGTTTTTGCATAATCATAACTTTTTCCGTTACGAAGCAAAATTACCTGAGGATTATCATACTGAATAATTTCAGCTTCTTCATTATCAATTAAATGAATAATTGTAAAAGTAGAATAGGCTACGCCTCTGACAGCGCAAACCGGTAAGGTAGCAGCAATTGTTTTAACACAATCTTCAACCGACAAGCCTTCAGCAACCATAGTTGAAATTATTTTTGAAGTAAGCGTTGACAAAATACTGGCTTTAACACCGCTTCCCAAACCATCAGCTAAAACGATAACAGTAGAATTTTCATTCTGCTCGATAATATCAATGTGATCGCCGCACAACTGTTCACCATTTTTATTCATACTGCGGTAGCCAATATCTGCACAAAGATTATTCATCAGAAATCGACTCCTTAAGTTTTGTAAGCGCAATTTTTGTTTCAGCCGCAGTTTCACCCAAGAGCGAAGCAATTTCCTGAACAATACGCATCTGTTTATCAACTACCTTATCGGCAATTTCAACAGTTTGCATACTGATAGATTCTTTTTTCTCACGCTCTTTTTGTTCATCTGTAACATCACGCATAAGACATAGTATGTTGTTATAATCTTTAACAAAAATAACTGTTTGCTCAACATACTTATTATATTCTGCAAGGTAAACACGCTCTTCATGAACACCTTTACCTGTTGTTAGCACATCTATAAATACTTTAGGATCAAGTATTCTTATAACCTGTTCGCCCAAAACATCAGACGAACTGTTTATATTCATAATTTTAAGAGCCGAACGGTTAATCTGCTGAACTTCCAATTGATCGTTAAGCACCAAAATACCGTTTGGCGTATTATTAATAATTGTATCCGAAAAGTTTTCAGCTTTATCTTTTAAGAAAGGCAAGCACATAGAAAGGTCAGCCTTTCCCTGATAAATTGCTACTGCTTTTTTACGGCAAGTATCATAACCGCAAGAACCGCAGTTAAGCTCATCTTCAGGTTTGTTTTTACCCATCTTTTTAAGGATAGCTTCAATTTCAGTCTCTGAAGGCTCAGCCGATTTTTTCTGAATAGATTCAAAATTCTTTCTTATTTCATCGGAGTCAGGCATATCAACATCAAAATCTTCATTGCCTGCATTAGTAGCAATAGAAACATAATCTCTGATCGGTGTATGATGATATTTTTCCATAACAGGACCACCGATACATGATCCGACACACGCTGACATCTCAATAAAGCAATTAGATAATTTTCCTTCAGCAATATCCTTAAGTGCATTAATGCAATTTTCAACACCGTCAATAGCCATATATGTATAATCCTTGCTATCAAGCGCCATAGTTTTTAATATACCGCCGGTTGTCGGAAAAAATCTTGCTTTTGATTTTTCTTTAGGCTTTATTTTTTGCTCTAAAGTAATATTTTTTCTTTTAAGCCATTCTGTAAGCTGTTCAAAAGTTAAAACAGCATCACAGCTTTTATAATAATCAGCCTCATCCTTTTTAGCAACACAAGGACCTATAAAAACAGTCTTTGCATTAGGATAGCGTTTTCTTATATCCTCGCAATGTGCCTGCATAGGCGACATTACATCAGCAAGATACGGTAACTGATTAGGAAAATACTTTTGAATTAATAAATTAACCGAATGGCAGCAAGATGTTATAATAATATCTTTTGCCTTTTCTTTAATCATTTTTTCATACTCGGTTTTAATAATAGTAGCACCGATAGCAGTTTCTTCAACTGCTGTAAATCCGAGTTTTAACAATGCATCAGTCATACCCTCAATTCCGACATTTTCATAATTAGCAATAAATGACGGAGCGAGCGAAACAACAACAGGATCGCCGCTTTGAATTAAAACTTCAACTTTTTCAGTTTCATCAGTAATCTCTTTAGCATTCTGTGGACAGACTACAAAACACTGACCGCACAAAATACACTCATTATTTACAATATGAGCCTGGTTAGCTGAAAATCTTATTGATTTTACCGGACAATGACGAATACATTTGTAGCAATTTTTACAGTTGGATTTTTTAAGCTTTAAAAAATCAGACATAATAAACTACCTCTCAAACTAATTTTTTGAGTATATTTGTTTCAAAAAAACTATTGAAATTTTCTTTTGTAACACCGGAAGTTTTTTTATCGTCAATTACAACTGTAACTCCGGCGTCGCTGCACAATCCGCAACAAAAAGAACCGGCAAGAACTACTTCATCTTCGAGATTATGCTCTTTTACAGCCGATTTAAATAACTCAACAATTTCATGAGAGCCTTTTAAATGACAAGAACTACCTACGCAAATCTCAACAATCATTTTTGTAACTTGCTCCTTAAATAAAAATTTTTTAAACAATTTTGAGAAAATCCGGATAATAAAACCCGGATTTTCTCATTGTTTCAATTGTTTGAAAGACAGTTATACCTTTGCCAATATCTCTTTTTCGAAAAAGCTTTTAGTTTCATCAGGTGAAAGCGAAAATTGCTTTTCATCAATTGTTACACAAACACCGTTTTTGCAGTTACCCATACAAAAAGTACCTGCTAATTCAACCTTGTCTTTAAGCGAAT
Source organism: uncultured Eubacteriales bacterium (assembly GCA_934476085.1). Taxonomy (GTDB): domain Bacteria; phylum Bacillota; class Clostridia; order Oscillospirales; family Acutalibacteraceae; genus RUG11462. The sequence continues at coordinate 39,505 of CAKSNE010000004.1, forward strand.
TTTCATTAATAAGATACTGTAATTCCTCTACAATTTGTCTTGAACCTTTAAGGTGACAAGAGCTACCTATACAAACTGTAACTTTCATTTTATATACTCCTTAAATGTAAATTATTCGTAATCTACTACATCAACCCAAGAAAGTAGGAATTCTCTCTCTTTTGGATTTCCTTTTACAGATTGTGAAGCAGCTACGATTGGAAGCCATTTCTGAATATACTGTTTAGCAGTATCGCTCTTTTTGCAGAACAAATCAAGATATTTTTTAGCACCGTCCAAATCACCGGCGAGTGTAAATAAAAGATATGTTCTGGCAACATCAGCAGAAGCGTTACCTTGAGTAGCATGTGACCAGTCAAGGATATAAGCTTTGCCTTCATCAGTAATAATAATGTTTGATGGGTTAAAGTCGCCATGGCAAACTTTATTATGTTTAGGCATACCTTCAAGGCGAGTATGAAGCTCATAACGAGTAGTAGCATCAATATCAGCCTCACAGATTTTTCTGTTCATTTTATCTTTTAATTTATTTAAAAGTGGGCACTTTTGTGCATGAACAGTCATCTGTAAATCAACGAATTTTTCAAGATACTCATCTTTTTTATCCGGGTTTTCTTCCATAAGCTGAGCCAAAGTTTTACCTTTGATATAATCGCTTACAATAGCCCATTTTCCATCAATTGTAGTAACCTCTGCAATTTTTGGAATGTTAAGATCTGTTTCTTCAATTCTTGCCTGATTAAGAGCTTCGTTAAGAACATTAGCTTTTGAATAGTCCTTATCAAAAACCTTAATGGCTTTGTCGCCGTCAAGATAAACTGTCTTATCTGTACGAACTGCAATAACTTTGTCTAATTTCATTATAGTGCCTCCCTTATATTAAACTGTCTCGTAATTACCGTAGTAAGCATTGAGATACATCTGTTTAATTTCGCTCATAAGAGGATATCTTGGATTTGCTCCGGTGCACTGGTCATCGAATGCCTGCTCGGTCATTTCGTCAAGACGGTCTAAGAAATCTTTTTCATCAATACCATACTCTTTAATAGTTGATTTAATACCAACTCTTGCTTTGAGTTCATCAATAGCTTTGATAAGGTTTTCAAGTTTTTCGCTATCGTTTTTACCTTTGATACCGAGATAATCAGCAACTTCAGCGTAACGAGCAAGAGTATGTGGATGATCATATTGTGAGAAAGTACCCATTTTTGCCGGTACTTCAACAGCGTTAAAGCGAAGAACATGGTCAATCATAAGTGCGTTAGCAATACCGTGTGGTAAGTGGTGGAAAGCACCGAGTTTGTGAGCCATTGAGTGACAAACGCCAAGGAATGCGTTAGCAAATGCCATACCTGCCATAGTAGCAGCGTTAGCCATTTTCTCACGAGCAACAGGATCATTTTGACCATTGTCATAAGCTCTTGGTAAATATTCAAAAATCATTTTTAATGAACGAAGTGCTAAACCGTCTGTATAATCAGTAGCGAGCATTGCAGCGTAAGCTTCAAGAGCGTGAGTTACAGCATCGATACCTGATGCAGCGGTAAGGCCTTTAGGTGCAGACATATGGAAGTCAGCATCAATGATAGCCATTTTTGGTAATAATTCATAGTCAGCAAGCGGATATTTAACACCTGTTGTTTCATCAGTAATAACAGCAAAAGGAGTAACCTCTGAACCTGTACCTGCTGATGTCGGAATAGCGATAAAGTAAGCTTTTTCGCCCATTTTAGGGAAAGTATAAACTCTCTTACGGATATCAACAAAACGCATAGCCATATCCATAAAGTCAGCTTCCGGATGTTCATACATTACCCACATAATTTTACCTGCGTCCATTGCTGAACCGCCGCCGAGTGCGATAATGCAATCAGGTTGGAAATCTCTCATTTGTTCAGCACCGCGTTTTGCACAACCAAGTGTTGGGTCCGGAGCAACATCAAAGAATGTTGTATGCTGAATACCCATTTCATCAAGTTTATCAGTAATAGGTTTTGTATAACCATTGTTATAAAGGAAGCTATCAGTAACGATAAACGCTTTCTTTTTGCCCATAACAGTTTTAAGCTCATCAAGAGCAACAGGCAAGCAACCTTTTTTCATATATACCTTTTCAGGTGCTCTGAACCAAAGCATATTTTCCCTTCTTTCAGCGACTGTTTTAATGTTGATAAGGTGTTTAACACCAACGTTTTCGGATACAGAGTTACCACCCCAAGAACCGCAACCAAGAGTAAGAGATGGAGCAAGTTTGAAGTTGTAAAGGTCACCGATACCGCCCTGTGAAGAAGGAGTATTAACTAAGATACGGCAAGTTTTCATTCTTTCGCCGAATGTATCAATTTTTTCTCTTTCAGTAACAGCGTTTACATAAAGTGATGATGTATGACCGTAACCGCCGTCAGCAATTAAGTGTTCTGCTTTGTCCAATGCATCTTCAAAAGATTTAGCTTTATACATAGCAAGAACCGGAGATAATTTTTCATGAGCGAATTCTTCGCTAATATCAACAGAATCAACTTCACCGATAATGATTTTAGTTGCTTCAGGAACTTTAACGCCGGCTAAAGCTGCGATTGTATGAGCTTTTTGACCAACAATTTTAGCGTTAAGAGCACCGTTGATAATAATAGTTTTTCTAACTTTTTCAGTTTCTTCTTTATTTAAGAAGTAGCAGCCTCTGGCTTTAAATTCATCTTTAACTGCTTTATAAACTTTATCAAGAACGATAACTGATTGTTCAGAAGCACAAATCATACCGTTATCAAAAGTTTTTGAATGAATAATTGAGTTTACTGCAAGAATTACATCAGCAGTATCATCGATAATAGCAGGAGTATTACCGGCACCAACACCTAATGCAGGAGTACCGCTTGAGTAAGCAGCTTTAACCATGCCCGGACCGCCTGTTGCAAGGATAATATCTGATTCTTTCATAAGCAAGTTTGTTAAATCAAGGCTAGGAACATCAATCCAGTTAATAATACCTTCAGGAGCACCTGCTTTAACAGCAGCTTCCAAAACAACTTTTGCAGCAGCAATTGTTGATTCTTTTGCTCTTGGGTGAGGGCTGATAATAATACCGTTTCTTGTTTTAAGAGAAATCAAAGTTTTGAAAATTGCAGTTGAGGTTGGGTTTGTTGTAGGAATAACTGCACCGACAACACCGATAGGTTCAGCAATTTTTGTTGTACCATAAGCGGTATCTGTTTCAAGAACACCGCAAGTTTTTGTGTTTTTATAAGCGTTGTAGATATATTCAGCAGCATAATGGTTTTTAATAACCTTATCTTCAACGATACCCATTCCTGTTTCTTCTACTGCCTTTTTAGCAAGAGGAATTCTCTGACCGTTAGCAGCAATTGCAGCAGCTTTGAAGATTTTGTCAACTTGCTCTTGAGTATAAGTAGCAAATTTTTTCTGTGCCTCTCTTACTTGTGCAAGAGCAGCTTCAAATGTTTCAATACTGTCTACAATTTCGTATTTTTTTTGGCTGTCCATATTGTATCTCCTTCATTTAAATAATATTTTATACGAGAATATATATTGACTTATCATAAAGTCTGTTAATATTTTAACAAACTTTTATGTTGATGTAAAATATCAAAAATAAATATAAGTATATTATATTTGATATATCTATTATACTATTAATTTATAAATAAGTAAAGACATAAAAATAAACAAAATATAAACATAATTTTTTAAAAATAATACAAAAAACTCGTTAAAAATATATCAAAAAAGGACGAATAAAATCCGTCCTTTTTAAACTACTCTTCTGTTTTTTCTTCAGCAGAATTTTCTTCTTCAATTTTAAAAGAAGTGTCGCTTTCCATAATTGCTTTAAATTCTTCGGCATCAATCTTTTCTTTTTCAACCAAAACCTTAGCAACTGCATGAAGTTTATCAATATGAGTATTAAGAATTTCTTCACCGCGTTTATAAGCTTCGTCAATAATCTTTTTAATTTCAATATCAATTTTTGAAGCAACGGTTTGAGAAACATTATCAATATGACCGTAATCACGACCGAGAAAAACTTCATCATTTGAACTGCCATATAAAATAGGTCCAAGCTCATCGCTCATACCATACTTAACAACCATATCTTTAGCAATCTTTGTTGCACGCTCAATATCATTTGACGCACCTGTTGTAAAGTCATTTTTGTTATGAATAATCTCAGCAATTCTACCGCCGAGCAACATAACAATTTCTTCTTTCATCTCTTGTTTATACTTAGAGAATTGGTCTTTAGAAGGCAATGAAATTGTCATACCAAGTGCTCTGCCACGAGGAACAATTGTAATATGGTGAACCTGATCTTGAGTAGGAAGATAGTAACCTGTAATTGCATGACCGGCTTCATGATAAGCAGTATTAAGCTTTTCTTTAGTAGTCATTACCCAGCTTTTCTTTTCAGTGCCGGCAATAACTTTAATAGTAGCCTCTTCAATAAACTCTTCTGTAATAGCTTTTTTATCTTTTCTTGCAGCTAAAAGTGCAGCTTCATTCAAAAGATTTTCAAGATCAGCGCCTGTAAAGCCTGCGGTAGCTTGTGCAATTGTTTTCAAATCAACATCAGGACCGAGCGGCTTACCGCGAGAATGAACCTTAAGAATTTCTTCTCTGCCTTTAACATCAGGATAATTTACAGTAACCTGTCTGTCAAAACGACCCGGACGCAATAAAGCTTTATCAAGAATATCAGGACGGTTAGTAGCCGCAATGATAATAACGCCTTCGTTAGCACCGAAACCATCCATCTCAACAAGTAACTGGTTCAAGGTTTGTTCACGCTCATCATGACCGCCGCCTAGACCGGCACCACGCTGACGACCAACCGCATCAATCTCATCAATGAAAACGATAGCAGGTTGATTTTTCTTTGCGGTTTCAAACAAATCTCTAACTCTTGATGCACCGACACCAACAAACATTTCTACAAAGTCAGAACCTGAAATTGAATAGAAAGGAACTCCTGCTTCGCCTGCAACAGCTTTAGCGAGCAAGGTTTTACCTGTACCCGGAGGGCCGACAAGCAAAACGCCTTTAGGAATATGAGCACCAAGCTCATTAAACTTTTTAGGATCTTTCAAGAAATCAACAATTTCTTTTAATTCTTCTTTTTCTTCATCGGCACCCGCTACATCGGTAAACATAGTCTTCTTTTTCTCATCGGCTGAGTTTTTAAACTTAGCTTTGCCGAAAGACATAGTCTTATCTGCGCCCATTCCGCCCATTCTCTTGGACATAAATACCCAAAAGCCAACAAAAAGAAGAACAAGCAACAATGTAGGAAGCATATTAAGAAGCCAATTAGCTTCTCCGCCGGCTTCAATATCATATTCGATATTAATATTGTTATTATCTTTAATTTTGTTAAAATCATTAATAAAAAGTTCAGAGCTTGGAACCTTATAAGTTTGTTTAATCTTATTTCCACGCTGAACAAATTCAACATTTCTGCTTGATATATTCATTGAAAATGAAGAAACCTGATTAGATTTAATCATATCCAAAAATTCAGAATATTTAAGTTCAGTGCTTGTTAAATTTTTACCCCACATTGAAACCAGCATTACTACAACAAGTAATGGTATTGCAACATAAAGCAATATATTTTTCAAATTCTTATTAATAATAATCAACCTCCCTTGTTATTAATAAAACTTTTTTTGTATCTTTAGTAATGCAAAATTCGCCTGAAACCCCAATATTTTCAGCCCAAATAACCTTGCCGTTACAATCTAACACGCATAATTTATTACGAACATCTAAAGGAATTTTTTTCTCATTATAGATTTTTTTAATTTCTTTAGTGACTTTTTGATTTTTAAGTCTGATTTTATCGCCCGCTCTGCGATTACGCAATATTAAACTATCACAAATTTTATCATAATCTATTGCACTATTTAAAAACAAATTGTAAACATTTTTAGTATTTTTATATTCATCAATGCTTATAACTTTTGAAACATAATTGTTATACGGTGTTTTTGTTTTTAATTCAAACTTTACTTCAAAATCATTTGATAAAAATTCATCATTTTTTTTGATTTTAATATTATTCTTTTCAGCAACAAACAAATAGCCTTTAGGCAACTGACATTTTCCATAGTTTTTAATAACATCAACACATTTCTCAATATGAGAAAAATCAAGCGAAACACAAAGTTTTTGCTTTATCAATGCCGATACATAGGCAAAAATCACGCTTTCATTTTCATTTTTCAAGCGTTCAACCGAAACATTGTCTTTTAACAGTTTTGCCGCCTTTTTATCAAAATAATCACTTTGAATTTCAGCAATATTTTTCAGTCTTTTAACAGACTGCAAAAAAGCCGGATTAATTTCTTTTAAAACCGGAATAACATTATGACGAATTTTGTTTCTTGTATATTCATCGGTCAAATTAGTTGAATCGGTAACAAACCGCTGACTGATACCGGACAAATAATTCTCTATTTCTTCTCTTGAAACATTAATCAAAGGACGAATTATATTATCTCTTTTTGCAGGGATAGAACAAAGTCCGTTAACCGATGCACCACGGGTAATATTTAAAATCATTGTTTCAGCTACATCATCAAGATTGTGAGCAGTAGCAATTTTTCCATCCGTCACATTCTCATTAAAGCATTTGTATCTTAAAATTCTTGCAAATTCTTCAACGCCTGTTTTATTTTCTCTTGCTAATTTTTCAACATCAAACTCATAAACTTTAAGCGGTATTTCTAATCTATCGCAAAATTCTTTGCAAAAATTCATATCTCTGTCAGATTCTTCTCCACGAAGCTTATGATTAATATGAACCGCTTTAAGCTTTAAATTATATTCTTTTTTTAGTTCATTTAAAACAAGTGTTAAACAAACAGAATCAGCACCGCCGGAAAGTCCAATGACGATGCTGTCACCATTTTTAATTAAATTATACTTATTTATAGTATCAATTACTTTTTTAATCATTGTTCTTCATGAGTATAATCAGGTGTAGTAAATCTGGTAAACTGCGGATCAAAGTTGAGTTTTGCAGTACCGACTTCACCATGACGGTTTTTAGCGACAATACATTCAGCCGCATTAGCATTAATTTCTTCAGGATTATCACTTTGAGCCTGATAATAAATATCACGATAAATAAACATAACTATATCGGCATCTTGCTCAATAGAACCTGAATCACGAAGGTCTGAAAGCTGTGGCTTATGAGATTTATTGCCACGGGAATCAGTACCACGAGATAACTGACAACAAGCAATAATCGGAATATTAAGCTCTTTAGCCATAATTTTAAGGCTTCCTGTAATATCCTGCATTTGCAAAACACGATTATCTTTATATTTTGTTGATTGCATAAGACCTAAATAGTCGATAATAACCAATTCAGGTTTTGGATTAAGTCTACGCAAACGAGATTTAATTTCAGGAACAGTAAGGTTAGGTGTTTCATCAAGAAAAATGTTACACTCCGATAAGATACCGCTTGCCTGAGCTAATCTTGTCCATTCATTAGAATCAAGTTCGCCTGTTCTGAATTTAATCGAAGGAATAGCAGCTTCGGATGACAAAAATCTTTCAGCCAACTGTTCCCTTGTCATTTCAAGTGAGAAAAACGCAACGCATTTTTTTGCATTAACCGCAACGTTTCTTGCAAAGTTAAGAGCAAGCGAAGTTTTACCCATACCAGGACGAGCACCGAGAATAATAAGGTCGGTTTTATGAAAACCTGTTGTAAATCTGTCAATAGCAGAAATACCGCTTGGAATACCTAAATATTCTTCTTTGTATTCTTCTTTAGTAATTTTATCAAGTCTGTCAAAAGTTTCGCCGGTAATAACCTTTTTAATATGAACAAGTCCCGTAATATCACGATTTTGTCTTATTTCATAAATAGTTTGTTCGGCATTATCAAGCAAAATATCAGCGTCAACTTCAGGCTCGCTTGCATCAGAAATAATTTTTCTTCCCGCTAAAATAAGCGAACGAATATAATGTTTATCTCTTATAATTTGTGCATAAGGAACAGCATTTGCACTTGTAGGCACAATTTGAGCCAACTGCAACAAATAAGATTTTCCGCCCGCATCATCAAATACCTTTTCTTTTTTTAACTCTTCTAAAATTGTAATAGAGTCAATTTCTTTTGACATAGCGTCCATCGCCCACATTGCGTTTGCGATAGCAATATGTTGAGGAAGATAAAAATGTTCCGGTTTAATATATTCAGAAACATCTGAAAGAACTTTTGGATCGATTAAAATTGCACCTAAAACAGCCTGTTCTGCTTCAAGCGAAAAAGGCAAAACTTGTGCTTCATTACTTAAAAGTTCTGTATTTTCCATTTATCCTTCACCTCTTTATTTTTCATTATAAACCTGTCATTTATTTTACAACAATTTCAACTGACATTTTAGCAACAACGCCCTGATAAAGTTTAACATCAAATGCGTATGTGCCTGCATTTTTCATATCAGGTGCAGTAATTTTCTTTTTATCAACTTTTATTGAAAATTCATTTTGAATTTTTTCAGCTAACTCTTTGCTTGTAACGGCACCGAAAAGCTTGCCCGATTCGCCGCCTTTAGCAGTAACGGTAATTGTTTTACCCTCGATTTTTTTCTTATCATTTTCAGCAGCGGCTTTTTCTTCTGCTTTATGGTGAGCTGCAGCTTCATTTTTACTGTTCAACTCGCTCATAGCCTGATTTGTAGCCTCAATTGCAAGACCTTTTGGCAACAAAAAGTTTCTTGCATATCCTTCAGAAGCATTTTTAACCTCGCCTTTTTTACCCATACCTTTAACATCGGCAGTTAAAATAACTTTCATTTTTAAATTACCTCCAAATTTACTGTTTTTCTTTAGCCTTTTGAATTGCTTCTGCAATTATATTACAACAATCGCTGAAGTTAAGGCAATCTACTTGTGCCGCAGCCATTGTTTGATGACCGCCGCCGCCTAATTGTTCCATAACTGTTTGAACATTTATTTTACCAAGACTTCTCGCAGAGATATTAACTCTGCCTTTTTCCTGTTCAAGTGCAACGAAAGAAGCATCAACGCCTGTAATGGTTAAAAGTTCGTCGGCCGCTTGTGCCGCTGCAACTCTTGCATAACTGTTTTTATCTGTGCAATAAGCTATTGCATAGTTTTTAACGGTTTTAGCTGCTGAAACAAGTCTTGATTTAAGAGAATATGTTTCAATTGATTCTGAGAAAAAGTTTTTAACCACAACAGGTTCTGCACCTTTTTCTCTTAAAAATGCCATTGCTTCATAGGTTCTAGGAGAAGTTTTTAATACAAAATTCTTTGTATCAAGCATAATTCCTGATAACAAGGCATTTGCTTGAGATTTATCAATCGCATCAGGTCCGAAATATCTTAATAATTCGGTAACCATTTCACAAGCTGAAGAGCTGGAAGGATCATGATAAAACAAAATAGAGTTATCAATAAAATCAACAGTTCTTCTATGGTGGTCGATTACCACAACATCTTTACATTTTTTATAAACTTCTTCCGACTCAACTGATGAACAACGGTGAGTATCAACAATGATAAGCAAGGTTTTATGTTTGATTTTACCGATTGCATCATTAGGTGATAAAATAAAATCATCAGTCGGTTGAACACTTGCGGTATAGCGAAGTAGCGAGCCGGCAAGAGTATTTTTATAGTTACAAACGATGTTAGCATCTTTTTCAAGACGCTTAATAGCACAATAAAGACCGTAAGCCGCACCGTAAGCGTCCATATCCGAAAAGCTGTGTCCCATTATAAGAATGTTATCACTGCTTAAAATAAGTTTTTTAAGAGTTTGCGAAATAAGACGCATTCTAACTGCGGTATTAATAGGTTTTGATTCGGTAACACCGCCAAAAAACTCAAAGTTTTCTTTAAATTTAATAACCGCTTGGTCACCGCCACGACCGAGTGCCATATCAAGTGCATTATTAGCAAATTCGACGCATTGAGCTAAATTTTCTCCTTCAACGCCTACGCCGATTGACAAAGTAGCCGAACCGCGTTCGCCAAAATCAAGTTTTCTGACTTTTGATAAAACTTCAAATTTATTTGAAGAAATTTCTTCAAAGCTTGATTTTTCAACAATCAAAAAATATTTACTGGATGAAATTTTTTGAATATAGCCTTTTGAGTTGCTGTCTATTTCTTCAATACATTGCTCTATTTTGCCCAAAATTTCATTCTTTTTACTTTCAGGAGTATTTTTAAGCAATAAATCAAGACCATCAATATGAATAAACATAACACAAGGTTTTGAATCTTCATATTTTTTCTTTAAAGATGAAAAAGCAGTATCATCATAGAAGAAATATATAGTTTGACCTTGATATTTATCAGAGCAATTAAGCAAGAAAACATTAAAATATCTGTCTTTATACTCAATTCTGGTATATTTGTCTTGTTCTAACTCGTCTTTTGCCTGTGAATCAAAAACAAAAGAAATATCATTTCCGAAAACATCAATGCCTTTTAAAACATTGCTTCTAAACATTTCATTATACCAAACAACTTCATTTGCAGCATTAGCAATCATCATTGCGATACCAAACTCGTTCATAGCAGTATCATCAGCACCGCTTATATGCTTTGCGGTTGACAAAAAATAGCTATTAATATTTTTTCTCGCAACAATAACACAGCCAACCGCCAAAACACAAACGGCAAGCATAATAAGAAGTTCAATATAAAAAAGCGTTGTGTCATACATTACAGCGACAACAGAAAAAGATACAACAAGCACTATTCCTGTAATAATACAAAGTATCTTTGTAAAATTAATCTGCTGTTTCATTTTTAAAACTCTCCTTCCCCTTAAAGAAAGTAAAGGTTATTCCTCTATTGTAATATCCTCGCCCAAGCTTGAAATTAAATTATCAAGCGGGTCATTTTCTTGCACCTTAGGAGCAGTAGTACGATTATAAGGGCCTAATTTATAAGTAACATTTGTTACTTTAAATACTGCATTTCTGATTACATCATTAAAACGCTTGTTCTCTCTCATAGTTTCCGAAAAAGCAGAGTTTGGTGCATCAATAAGCAACAAGCTACCCTTAGTATAAGCCTTAGAATTATTAAGAACACCGTAAAGCAAATGAGATTCTTTTTGCAAAATCTCCATAACTTCAGGCCATTTATTAAATCTAACAACTTCGCTTGAAATTTCAGCTTTATGAGATTTTATTTCATTTGGTTTATTATCTTTAACATCGCTATTTTGCAATGTATTATCAGTCTCAAGCGTAGTTTCTTCTAAAAATCCGTTATCATCATTTTGTTCACTTTCAACCGCTGACGGCTGTCTTTGAACAAAAGCACCGGAAGCAATTTTATCTTCTAAATCGGAAATTCTTTTTAAAATAGCCTCGCTTGAACTGTCAAGCTCATTAGTACAAAGCCTGATAAGTGCGGTTTCAGCAACAATACGCTTATTTTGACCGCCTTTCATTTTGTCAAGAGCATCCGAAAGCTTGCTCGAACAATAAAGAATACTTTCAAATCGTATTTTTTTAGATTGCTCTTCAATTCTGTTTATATCTTCATTTGTGCCTGTAATAAGTCTTTTAAAATCTTTTGAAGTTTTAGCAACCAATAAGTCACGGTAATGAGCGATAAGCTCAGTAAAAAGTCGCTCTATATCACAAGATGACGCATAAAGCTCATCTAACAATTCAATTGCTTTAGCTGCGTCTTTGTTTTCAATAACATCAACTATTTTAAATAAATGCTCTTTGCCTATAAGCCCCGCACAATCAGCTACTAATTTTTCAGTAATATTTTTATCGGTACCTGAACAAAGATCTAATAAACTCAAAGCGTCACGCATACCGCCATCACAAAGCTTTGCGATAAGCGTTGCTGCATTATCTTCAATAGTTATATCTTCTTTTTCGCAAATATATTTAATTCTTGCAGTAATTACTTCAACTGAAATTCTGTTAAAATCATATCTTTGGCAACGGGATAAAATTGTAGGCGGAATAGCCCAAACTTCAGTAGTTGCAAGAATGAAAATCGCATGAGCAGGTGGCTCTTCAAGAGTTTTAAGAAGTGCATTAAAAGCTTCTTTTGTCAGCATATGAACTTCGTCGATAATATAAACTCTAAACTTTGCTCTTGACGGAGTATACTCAATTTGTTCTCTGAGATTTCTGATATCGTCAACACCACGGTTTGAAGCAGCGTCTATTTCAACAACATCTAAAATCTCACCATTATCAATGCCGACGCAGTTTTCACATTCGTTGCAAGGGTCGCCGTTTACAGGGTGTAAACAGTTTACCGCTTTTGAAAGGATTTTAGCGCTGGAAGTTTTACCCGTACCACGAGAGCCTGTAAAAAGGTAAGCATGAGTAAAACGGTTTTCGGCAACCTGAGTTTTAAGCGTATTAGAAATATGATCCTGACCGCAAACATCACTAAAAGTTTGTGGACGATATTTTCGGTATAAAGCCTGATGCATTACCTTTTCCCCTTTCAATGAATAAAAGCCTATGTATTTAAGTCTGCGGACACCAGATTAATCTGCGGCACACGGGCACATTCGTTTAATGCTGCTCGGTTCCCCGCCTGACATGGTTCACGAGGGTCCGTCGCACAGGACCCGATATCCGCATACTTAAGCACACAGGCTTTAAGCATAATTCGTAATAGTTATTATACTACATATTAATTAATTTTTCAAGTATAAAATTTCATGCATGAAATATTATAAAAACTGACAAAAACGGACGGTAAATACCGCCCGTTTTTTCATAGTTTAAATCTTTTTCCAAACAACGCCTTTAAGAATGTGACAATATCACTCTGACAATCAATTGAGTTGAATATTAACACATTATTCTTGCATTGAAATTATTCTATAATATCACCGGTTTTCGGAGATGAAGCATTTTGCGAATTTTCTGCATTTTCTTTTTCACAAATTTCAAAAACTATTGGTTTAACAAAAATCAATTTGTATACCCCTGCTGAAAGATTATTCTCATAATAATCTTTCCACAAAATCTCTACATTACAGCTTTCTTGAGATTTTAAAGTATAAAGCGTTTTTGGAAATTTTGCTTCCTGTTTAAACGGAACTGTTTTCCAACCATTGCTTGTTTTCTTTTTTAAACTAATAGAAAAATCAAAGTTGTTGACTTTTGAAGAAGAATTTGTGAATTTAATATTTATACCTTTTTCAGATACAGATACTATTTTGGTTGAAATATGATTTTTATCTGAATTATCTAATGCTTTAACAACCAATATTGAATTACAGAAAATAAAGATTAAAGAAATCATTGCTATTATTTTAATCATCTTTTTCATCTTCATCTTATCCTTTCAATAAAATTGGTTTAAGGATTATTAAATCTTTTTCCAAACAACGCCTTCACGAGTATCCTTAATTTCAATACCCATATTTAAAAGTTCATCTCTGATTTTATCAGCGAGTGCAAAGTTTCTCTCTTTTTTAGCCGCTTTACGCTCTTCAATTTTTTCTTCAATTGTTTTAACTAATTCTTCATCAACATCATTTGAATTATCAAGCTCTTTTGATTTTTTCACAAGGTCTAAAGATAAAACCTTATCAAAATCATTAACTAAATAAAGCTTTGTTGCGTCAGAAATATCTGCTTTTAAAACATCATAAAGTGCAGTAATGCCGAGCGAAGTATTAATATCATTATCAAGTGCTTCTCTGAATTTTTCTTGATAAGGTTTTGCTTCTTCTAAATTAGGTTCGCCGTCTTTTAAAGTTGCCACTTTTGCAAGTAATTTTTTATAAGCAACCGCCGCATTATCCATTCCCTCATAAGAGAAAACAAGCGATTTTCTATAATGTGACTGCAAGCAGAAGAAACGATAAACTAATGGGTCATAACCCTTTTCTTCTAAAAGCGAAACTGTTAAAAACTCGCCTTTTGATTTTGACATTTTGCCCGAATTAGTGTTAAGATGCAAAACATGGAACCAATAATTACACCATTTATGTCCAAGATAAGCTTCTGACTGTGCAATTTCGTTAGTATGGTGTGGGAAAGCGTTATCAATACCGCCGCAATGAATATCAAGGTGTTCGCCTGAATTTTTAATTGAAATTGCCGAACACTCAATATGCCAGCCAGGGTAACCGACACCCCAAGGGCTGTCCCATTTAAGCTCTTGATCATCAAATTTTGATTTTGTAAACCAAAGAACAAAGTCTGTTTTATTGCGTTTGTTAGTATCTTCAAAAACGCCATCACGAACGCCTACTGCCAAATCTTCAGCGTCATATTTATTAAAAACATAATATTCATCAAGTTTTGAAGTATCAAAATAAATGTTTCCGCCTGCCTCGTAAGCGTAGCCTTTTTCAATCAAAACTTTAATCATTTTGATAAATTCATCAATACAGCTTGTAGCAGGTTCAACAACTTCAGGACGCTTAATATTTAATTTTTCGCAATCAGCGAAGAACGCATCGGTATAAAACTTTGCAATTTCCATAACCGATTTATGCTCACGCTTTGCACCTTTTAACATTTTATCTTCGCCTGTATCGGCGTCGCTTGACAAGTGACCGACATCGGTAATATTCATAATTCTTTTTACATCATAACCGATATAACGAAGATATTTATCTAAAATATCTTCCATAATATATGTGCGAAGATTACCGATATGAGCGAAGTGATAAACGGTAGGTCCGCAAGTATACATTGAAACCTTACCTTCTTCAAAAGGCCTAAACTCTTCTTTTTTTCTGGTTGCTGTATTATATAACGAAAGCATTTATTTTTACTCCTTTAAACTAAATTTATTTGTTTTTGAGTTGTTTATTTAATTTTTCAATTTGACACTCTAACTCGCAGATTTTTTGAGCAACAGGGTCTGAAAAATGAATTTGGTCAAGGTCGCATTTTTTGCGTTCGCCTTTGATTTTCACAACTCTTGCCGGAACACCTACTGCGGTACAATCTGGCGGAATTTCAGATAACACAACCGCACCTGCGGCAATTTTAGTATTATCACCGACTTTAAAAGGTCCTAAAACTTTAGCACCCGCACCAATCATAACATTATTACCGATAGTAGGGTGACGTTTTCCCGTATCTTTACCTGTACCGCCGAGTGTTACACCCTGATAAATTGTAACATCATCACCGATAACGGTAGTTTCGCCGATAACAACACCTGTACCATGGTCAATAAAAAATCTTCTGCCGATTTGAGCTGCCGGATGAATTTCAATACCTGTTTTTCTAACACATCGCTGTGAAATCCAACGGGCAATAAAATAATGCTTATGTCTGTAAAAGAAATTAGCTCTTCTATGCATACGAATAGCTTTCATTCCAGGATAAAGCAATAATATTTGCAAAGAAGAAGTGGCAGCAGGGTCATTAGCCTTTACTGTTGCGATATCCTCTTTAATTCTATCAAACATTGATAAAACTCCCTTTCTATAAACAAAAAACCGTTGTGCTAATAGCACAACGGAGGTAAATTTAAAATAATCTACGGTTCCACTCCTGATTTCAGAACTTATCATACCCTTTAACGCCGGCGAAGCGAACAACGATACTAAGCTTTCCCGTTGTCAACAATGACGGTGCACTTCAAATATAAATAAAATATGTTGCTTTCAGCCAATGACAAACACTCTCTAAAAATTTATTTTATATTTTACTCTACCGCATTATAGTCTTTTAAATATTAAGTTAATTATATCACAAATATTCAAAAAAGTAAACTATTTATTTGAATTTATATAATCCTTGTTTTCTACAATATATGTTATACCGGCGATAAATGTTAAAATAGCCGAGATCCATAAAAGTGCAGAACAGACTATTTCAAAAACAAATGCTACAGTAGCAGACAAACTAATCGCTTCGTCTATGAAGCATAAAAACAATGTAACGCAAATCGCAACCATTTGCATAACAGTTTTTGACTTGCCCCACATATTTGCCGCAACAACTTTTCCGTTATCAACCGCTGCAAGTCTTACCGACATAACAACAAATTCACGCAATAAAACAATAAAAGCAACCCAAACAATGCCATAACCGATTTTAAGAAAAGTGAAGCCCAAAAAAGCGGCAGTTGTAATCATTTTATCAGCAATCGGGTCTAAAAATTTGCCAAAATCAGTAACTAACCCTTGTTCTCTTGCAATTTTGCCATCGAAGTAATCGGTAATTGAAGCAAGTGCAAAAACAACAAGCGAAACTAAATAGTGAAAAGGAAAATCTATCATTAACACTATCATAAAAACGGGTGCTAAAATAAATCTAATCAAGGTTAATTTGTTAGGTAAATTTAATTTCATTAGATTTCTTCTCCTAATAGGTCATAATCAATTCTATCATAAATTTTAAGCGGCAAAATTTCGCCTGGCTCGTGAGAGTTTTCAGAAGTAAAGAAAACTTTTCCGTCAATATCAGGTGCGTCCATTTTACTTCTGCCGTAATAACATTTATTCATTCGGTCATAGCCTTCAACCAAGACATCAAGCGTTTCACCGATGTGACCTTCGGCTAAATCATCGTTTACAACAGACTGCTCGGTCATAAGCACTTCTAGGCGACGGCTTTTTACATCATCGTCAATCTGGTCTTCAAATTCTGCCGCCGGAGTACCCTCTTCAGCAGAATAAGCAAATGCACCCATTCTTGAAAATTTAGAATTTTTAACAAACACGGCTAAACGCTCAAAATCTTCTTCAGTTTCACCTGGGAAACCTACGATAAATGTTGTTCTTATAGTAATATCAGGAATTTCATCACGAAGCTTTTTAATCAAATCTTCAAGCATTTTGCTATCGCCCGAACGATTCATTCGTTTTAAAATTTTATCGCTTGCGTGTTGCATCGGAATATCAAGATAATGCAAAACTTTATCATTTCGTTTAATTGATGAAATTAATTCATCGGTAATTTTATCTGGATATGTATATAAAATTCTAATCCATTCAATGCCGTCAATTTTTTGAAGCTCATCAAGCAATTGAGGCAATTTATACTCGCCATATAAATCTTCGCCGTAACGGGTGGTGTCTTGAGCGATAAGGATAATCTCCTTTGCACCGTTTTCAGCCAAGTTTTTAGCCTCGGCAATAATATTTTCCATTTCTCTCGAACGGAATTTACCCCTAATCATAGGAATAGCACAATAAGTACATTTATTGTCACAACCGTCCGCGATACGAAGATAAGCGGTGTATGATGGAGAAGTCAAAAGTCTGTCGCCGTTCATCATAAGATTTTCTCTGTCGGAAAACGGACTATAAGGACATCCGCCGAGTGCTTTTGAAACAATATCGCAAATATTTTTATTTTCGCCGATACCTACAACAGCGTCAACTTCAGGCAACTCTTTTAAAATTTCATCTCTGTATCTTTGAGCCATACAACCGGTAACGATAATCGCCTTTAAAGAACCGTTTTTCTTTAATTCTCCAAGCTCAATAATGTTATCAATTGCCTCTTGTTTTGCATCGGCAATAAAACCGCAGGTATTTACAATTATAGCCTGAGCTTCGTTTTCATCAGCAGTAATTTCATAACCGCCTTCTTGTAAAAGTGACAACATTATTTCAGCGTCAACCTGATTTTTAGGGCATCCAAGCGATACCATTCCGATTTTTACCATACTTTATAATCTCTCCAACTGTCTTTATAAATAATCTCTTTCGTTCTCAATTTCGGCTATTGCTTTTTTTACAATATCATAAGAATAGCCCTTTCTTGCGAGTGCCGCAATCATTCTACGGTTAATCTTTTCATCATTATCAAACCCGCAGTACTTACTCTCTATAATCTCTTTTGCAGTTTCAACATCACTGTCATTATCACAAAATTCAGCCGAAACTTCTTCTGCAATTTCTCTTGAAACACCTTTTAATAGTAACTCTGTAACAATCGCACGGCGACCCAGTTTTCTATTTGCCTTTAAATTATATGCAAAGTTATAGGCAAAACGTTCATCATCAATAACAGACGACTCACTCAAAAGCTCAACTGCATCATTTACTGCATCAATATCAAAGCCGTCTTTTTTTAATCGCAAAATCATTTCTTTTTTAGAATAATCTCTGCGGGAAACTAACCACATAGCCTTTGAAGTTGCTCTTGTACATTCAGACTCATATCTTAATTTTGCAACGCTTTCATCATCAAAATTTTGTCCGATTTTAAGACCGTTTTTTACAACGGTATCTTTATCTAAAAAAACGCTTTCATCATCAAAAACAACTTCAAACTGATGCTTTTTAGCCTGTTTAATAGCAGTAATAATCATTAATCTTCGACTGCAATATCAATATCAATGTCAGCGGCTTTTTGTGCTACCGGTGCTTCAGGCTCCGATTCCATAGTAGGCTCTTCAAGACCTGAAAGTTTTGCTTTTTTAAGTTTTGGTTTTTTAGAACCGAAAAGCTCATCTCTATGTTCTTTAATCTTTTCTTCAATTTCAGCCATAAGTTCAGGGTGTTCGCTCAAATAAATCTTAACATTTTCTCTGCCCTGACCGATTTTTTCGCCGTTATAAGAGAACCAAGCGCCTGCTTTTTGAATAACATTACAATCAACACCGAGGTCAACAATTTCGCCCTCTTTTGAAATGCCTTCGCCGTACATAATATCAAACTCAGCCTCTTTAAAAGGAGGAGCTACTTTATTTTTAACGATTTTAGCTTTAGTTCTTGAGCCGACAAATTCATTTTGAACTTTTAATTTTTCTGCTCTTCTGATTTCAATTCTAACTGAAGAATAGAATTTAAGAGCACGACCACCTGTTGTTACTTCAGGGTTACCGTAAACAACACCGACTTTTTCACGAAGCTGATTGATAAAGATAACTGCACAATTTGATTTTGCAATACAAGCGGTAAGTTTTCTTAATGCCTGTGACATCAAACGAGCCTGCAAACCAACGTGGCTGTCACCCATAAGACCATCAATTTCAGCCTTTGGAACAAGTGCTGCAACAGAGTCAACTACAACAATATCAATCGCATTTGAACGAACTAGTGCTTCACAAATTTCGAGTGCCTGCTCACCGGTATCAGGTTGTGAAACAAGCAAAGAATCAATATCAACACCTAAAGCCTGTGCATAATCAGGATCAAGTGCATGCTCAACATCAATAAATGCAGCCTCACCGCCATTTTTCTGAGCTTCTGCTACTGCATGAAGTGCAATTGTAGTTTTACCCGAGCTTTCAGGACCGTAAATTTCAATAATTCTTCCTTTTGGAATACCGCCTATTCCGAGTGCCATATCAAGTGCAACAGAACCGGTTGAAATAGCTTCAACATTCATACTTGTGGTATCGCCGAGTTTCATAACCGCACCTTTACCATAAGCTTTTTCAATTTGTGCTAAAGCTTCTTGCAACGCTTTTTGTTTTGGATCTAACTTTTCTTTTGAAGTAGTTTTACCTGCCATTTTTATATTTCTCCTTTTATTTTTTCGCTTTAATTACTCTAGTATTTCCACCGAAATCTTTTATAGCTTCGATTTCAGAATAGTTACAATTTTTTAAAATAGAAATAATATCTTCTTTCATTTTATACCCTATCTCAAAAATAAGGGTTAATTTTTTATTAATTTTAAAATTATCAGATATCTTTTTATAAAATTTTAATCCGTTATCATCAGCAAAAAGTGCTGTTTCAGGCTCTGATAATACTTCTTTTGATAAATCTTTACGCTCGCTTTCGGCAATATAAGGCGGATTAGACACCACCAAATCATAATCGCCTACAAATTCTAATGCGTCAGCTTTAATAGGTGTTACATTACAAGCATTATTATGCTTAATGTTTTTAACCAAATAACTGTAAGCGTCATCATAAAATTCCACTGCGTCAACTGCTGCGTCAGTACGCTCTTTTGCAATAGCCACCGCAATAGCACCGCTGCCCGAACACAAATCAAGCACTTTAGGATTTTTAATATCTTTAATGCTTTCAAGTGCTTCATCAACCAAAATTTCAGTATCATCTCTGGGGACTAAAACACCTTCGCCGACAAAAAATTCATAAGAATAAAACTCACAAACGCCTAAAACATAATAAATAGGCAAACCGCTGTTTCGCTTTTCTGCTAGACAAAAGCATTTTTTTATAATGCTTTCATCAGCAGGTTTTTGTCGCAAAGTAATAAACCCTGTATTATCGGTTTTTAATGCTGATAATACAATTTGTTTTGCTTCAAAATCAGCATTTTCATTATCGAGTTTTTTCTCGATTTCTTTTACTAATTCAAAATAGGTCATATTTTGTCAAGGTCAGGATCTGACGGAATAACTTCTTCGATTGATTTAATAGCAACCTCAATCATTTCATCATCAGGTTCTTTTGTTGTAAGACGCTGTACCCAAAGTCCAGGTGTCGCAATAATTTTTGTAACCAAATTATCATGGCGACCGCAAAACTTAATTAATTCGTAACCTACGCCGCAGAAAAGCGGAACAAGTAATATTTTAATAGCAACCCAAAGTGCAGTTAACTTTGTTACAGAAGGTGCTACAAGTACAATTATTGTTGAAAAAATAATGCCGACCGCAATCATTAAAAACATAAACGAAGTACCGCAACGCGGATGAAAACGAATTTGTTTTCTAACATTTTCAACAGTAAGCGGCAATCCTTTTTCATAACAAAAAATTGTTTTATGCTCTGCACCATGATATTTAAACAGTTTTTTTATTTCAGATGTTTGCGAAACCACAACTATATAGCCGATAAATATTGCAATTTTCATTAATCCTTCTAAAAACGGACGCCAATTTTGCAAAATGCCGTCTTTAATTGTTTCACCTGTTACCGCAACGTTAGGAGTAACCGCAGAATCAAGCAAATTAAACAAAAGAGATGGGATATACATAAACAATAGTACCGCAAGAGCAACGCCTAAAACTGTGCCAACACCCATAACCGCAGTCATAACACCTTGCGACAATTTATTAGGTTTTTCATCTTCTTTTGCTTTTAATTCTTCATAAGAAATGCCTTTTTTCTCAGCTTTTTTACGAAGTTTTTTCTCTTTTTTAGCCGCTTCTTCTTCCTCTTCCAGTTCAGTCATACCCGATAGATCAGCCGAACGCATAAGAGTTTTAGAACCAACATATAAAGTGATTGCAAATTGAATTATTCCCCTGATTACAGGAATACGGCAAAATGAATATTTTTTTGCCGGATTAGGAAAGTTTACATCTTCAACCGCAATAGATTTATCAGGAGTTCTAACCGCCAAAACAGTACGCTCAGGACCTTTCATCATAATACCTTCAATTACTGCCTGACCGCCTATTGAAGTTTTTTTACAAACCTCACAATTATCTTTGCTCATTTATTTTTCCTTTCGTTTTATTGAATTTTATCAATTTCAGCGGTATCTTGCTTTTGTTCACTCTTAATAAACGGCAAACAAATAGTAACAGTAGTACCTGCACCTTCTTTTGAGTCAACCATCAAAATACCATCATGTTGTTTAATTATTTCATCCGCAATCGCAAGTCCGATACCCGAACCACGAACTGTATTATTAGCTTTATAAAATTTTTCTTTAACTTTTGATAGGTCTTCTACTGCAATACCGCAACCCATATCAACAATTTTAACCTGAACATAAATATCATATTGCGAAACTTCAACAACAACCGTTCCGCTGTCGCCCGAATACTTAATAGCATTATCAATAATGTTGATAAACACTTGTTTAAGTCTTGCAGGGTCAGCCATAACCGGCGGCAACTGTTCAGGAGCAACAAATTCAAGATCAAGACCTTTTTTCTTTGCTTCAGCCTGATACATAAGAACTGCTTCACCGATCTCTGCTAAAACATCAACTTTTTCTTTTCTGATTTGAAGTCTGCCCGACTGCATTCTTGAAAAATCAAGCAAATCTTCAACAAGACCTGATAATCTGTGAACTTCGCCGTTAATAACATCAACGCCCTTTTGCACAAGTTCATTATCAACACCGACCGAAGACTTAACTGTTTCAGACCAGCCTTGAATAACGGTAAGCGGAGTACGAAGCTCATGAGAAACGCTTGAGATAAAATCGTTTTTCAATTTTTCGGTGCTTTCAAGTTCCGACGCCATATAGTTAATAGTATCACAAAGCTTTCCTATTTCATCAGCGTCATTGACAGGTAATCTATCGCTAAAATTACCATTTGCTATTCTGAAAGCAGTATTGGTAATAGCACCGATAGGCTCTAGAATTGATTTTAAGAAAAGTAATCCCGAAACTACCGTTATTACTATAATCAACAAACCGATTACAATTAAAATAATTGTATTAAATAAAATAGTACGCTCGATTTTTTGAAGTGAAACAACAAAGCGAATTGCACCGATTCTTACACCGTTTGATTTAGGCATAAGTTTGGTTTTTGCCATAATCTTTTCATCATTGGCATTTTTGCCGATAAATTCACCGGTAGGACTGTCATTTCTAAAAGCATTGGTATAATCGGTATAAACATCGTCGGGATTAATATAACCCTTTGAAGAAATAAAAGCTTTACCGTCACAATTAATAAACTGAACTTCAACTATATTTTTATCTGTATAAGAATTTATAAATTCTTTAGCAGCAAGTTCAAATTCAGAATTTGTACTAGAAGCCTTTTCATTCATAAATTCTATACAAGAATTTATTCTTGAATCAATATTATCACTAACATAATTATAATAATAATTTCTGACAAAAACAGCTAAAATTATTTCAACAATAACAACTATCAAAAGGACAACGCCGATAATATCTAAAAGCCAACGCTTTTTTAGACCTTTTACTTGCAGGTCAGTAGGATTTATATTAATATCATATTTCATAAAATCGGCATCTCCTTTCTTTGAAAAATTTTTTATAAATTATTAATTATCAGTGTTCCACTTATAGCCTCTGCCCCAAACAGTTACCACATATCTAGGCTCAGACGGATCATCTTCGATTTTCATACGAAGTCGGCGTATATTAACATCAACAATCTTTTCTTCACCGATAAATGATTCGCCCCAGACTCTTTTTAAAATATCCAATCTGTCAACAGGTTGACCGGCGGCAGAAAAAAGATATTCAACAATCTGAAATTCAACAGGAGTAAGTTCTATTTCAATGCCTCTTTTAACTAGAGTTCTTCTACGCAAATTCAGTTTAAAATCGCCGATAACAATTTCATCGGAAACAACAGAATTTTTACTTTTTGATTCAAGCATTTCAACTCGGCGATTTAATGAATCAACTCTTGCTACCAACTCAGTAGGAGAAAAAGGTTTTGTCATATAATCATCAGCACCCATCATCAGTGCAGAAACCTTGTCCATTTCCTGAGATTTTGCAGTAAGCATAATAATTCCGACTGTCGCATTTTTTGCTCTGATTTGTTTGCAAACCGACAAGCCGTCGATGCCCGGCATCATAATATCGAGCAAAACGACCTGAAAATCATCATTGTTAAAAAAAATATCAATAGCTTCTTCACCGGTCCCTGCCTCAACAGTTTCATAACCGGCTCTTTTTAAATTTATAACGACAAATTCTCTTATTGCAGCTTCATCTTCAACTACAAGTATTTTTTTCATATTAATTTCCTTCCTGTTACAAGAGAACAATATTTTTCTTTAATTCATCTATAGAAATTTTATTTTCAGAATTTGCTTCATTATTAACTTTAGCAGCATAAATATATTCATTATCTGATTTTAACTTCGTATAGCCTTGTTTATTTTTTTCAAACTCACTTTTCAAAAAAACTTTTATTTTAAAAAGCATTTCACCATAAGACTGTTTAGTAAAATTCCATTCATAGAAAGTTCTTTCACGTTCGTCAAGATTTCGTTGATAAGTAACTTTTCCTGCCAAACTATCTTTAGTAGAAATAAAATAATTATCTGATGAATTCAAAAATCCGCTTGTTACTTTATCGGTAATGGTTTGATTATTCAACCCGTACCATTCAATAAAATATGCTTTTTCATTTGGATTTTCAACGCCTTCATATCCCGGACAAACATAACATGACGGTATTTCTATTTTTCCGTCACCGTTTATATCCATACTATTTATAAGTGCGTCTCTATAGGTTATGTTAGTAATGTGGGCACGATTATCATAAAAAGTGGTTTTAAGCGTTTCATTATAATAAAAAACTTCAGTGATCATAGCAGAATTGCTTAACACTGCATCGACAAAAACACCGTTTTGATTTTCATTTATCGGTCCTATCTTCACATCTGAAAAAGAAACAATACTATTATCAAAT
This sequence comes from uncultured Eubacteriales bacterium, assembly GCA_934476085.1. GTDB lineage: Bacteria > Bacillota > Clostridia > Oscillospirales > Acutalibacteraceae > RUG11462. The sequence continues at coordinate 63,787 of CAKSNE010000004.1, forward strand.
GAAACAGAGCCGAGTGCAATTGCGGAATTTTCATTTTCATAGCTAAAGCTTACAAGTTTTGCACTGACGTCTTGGTAAACATTACTGTCTTTTGTTCCGGCAACTTCCGCCGTTGTTTGACTCGAAATTTTTAAAATTAAAATTTGTGGTTTATCCGAGGCTCCTAAGTTAGCAGTACAAAAATTTGTATAGCGTTCCTGAGCCAACAATTTAACCTGGTTACTCTCATATTTATAAACATTGAGTTCCTGTTCATTGTTGTTAAAAAGCTTGCTTCCGACTAAAATTTCTTCATTGCTGTCGCCGCAAACATCGCAAAACTCAATTCGTTCAACACCTGTTCCCGAAAGAGCAACATCATATTTTGAAGTCCATTCATCTTTAGACTTTGACAGAATATTCATATGAACGGTAATTGTTTGTTTCTCGCTTGTTTGATAAAAAACGATTGCCTCATTACGCTTATCGCCGTTTAAATCACGAATAATGATTGCATTACGATAATCGCCGTTAGACGGATAAGATAATTCATAATCAGGCTTTAATTTTGCCAATGTCTCTTCGATTTTTACCAAATCGCCTGATGAACGCGGAGGCGACATCAGCGAAACAGGTTTTGAAAAAAGGCCGGTACAACCGGTAAAGTTAAGCATTATTAAAATTGATACTATAATCATTACTGCTTTTTTCAATTTGTTTCACCTCCACATTCAAGTTGTTTTAAATATATTCTTCGATTGAACTAAATTTATAGTCACCGTTTTTAAGTAAATCAAAATTTCTTATAGCAGCCGCAGTACCTAATGCAACACAAGTTTTAGGAGAAGAAGTTGTATTAACTTTAACACCTGCATATTCTTCTATAAATTTTGGCAAACCATAAAGCAATGATCCACCGCCGATAAGCGTAATACCGTCTTTTTCAATATCACCGACGATTTCAGGAGGCGATTTTTCAATAACGCCTTGAATTGAACGGCAAATTGTCATAGCAGCATCATAAAGAGCTGTTATCATTTCACTTGTGCTAATTTCAAAAGTTTGTGGCATTCCTGTAAACTGATGCTGACCTTTTGCAGTTAAAGTCAGTTCAAGCGGTCTTGGTTTCACACAGCCGATTTGTCTTTTAATTTGTTCAACTGTATGAGGTCCGACAACAACGTTATGTTCAAATTTAATATATTTTTCAATTTCCTTGTTAAAATAATCGCCTGCAATTGTTATAGATTCATTTTTAACAAGTCCGCCCATTGACAATGTAGCAATATCAGTGGTACCCGCACCGATATCTACAATAACCGAACCTTTAGGCGTTGTAAAATCAAGACCCAGTCCGATAGCTGCCGCAACAGGACCTTCCAATGTACAAACATCTCTGGCTCCTGCTTCAACAAAAGCATTTATCAGCGAACGTCGCTGCATAGTTGTAATGCCGCTGGGAACCGAAACCATAAGCCTTGCTTTTAAAAGATTATTCCCTGCTACTTCCGAAATAAATGCCGCCAGCATATTTTGTGCCATATCATAGTCGGCAATAACACCTTCTGAAATCGGTCTTACCGCAGTAATAGAATCCGGTGTTCTTCCGATCATTTTATATGCGTCAGTACCTGCCGCAATTAGTTCATTTGTATATGTTTGATAAGATATTGCTGAATGTTCATCAAGCACTATTGACTTGTCTGAACAGATAATTGTTCTTAATGAGCCTAGGTCAATTCCATAGCCGTTTGCCATAATCTTAGCACGCTCTTTCTGAATTTAAGTCTTTGTATCCAAGTTACATATAAATACATAATACATTATATTACACTTTAATAAATAATACAAGCATTTTCTATCCATTATTTATGACTAAAATGTTAAAAATACGACGCTTTTTTTATAAAACAAAAGGAATGGTTTTTCTAACCATTCCTTTTTGTTTTAATATTTTGAACGAGTTGTGTAATTAACTTTTTTCCCAACTGAACGAGTTAAAGTGTAATTATCACCTGACTGTTTAACATTAAGTGTAACTTTTTTATGTTTAGCCGATGAATTTGTTAATAATTTAATTTCGATTTTTGAATTATTATAAACCTTAGCACTTATTTTTATATCTGTATTTGTTGAATTTTTAAATTTCAAATCATTTGTTCCCCAAGAAATTGCCGCATCTCTGCCCGGTACAACATAGTGAACTTTCATAGAATGCTGATATCTTTCATTAATAGTTAAATTACCTAAAAGTGCAGCATTGAAAATTGTAGTAGAAACTTGGCAAACTCCGCCGCCGTATCCGACATCAACAGATTGACCTGAATATATTGTAGCTTTTTTAAATCCTCTTTCAGGGGTTCTTCTGCCAACTATTTTATTAAATGAAAACACATCATTCGGTCTTAAAACAGTACCATTAATAAAGCTGCAAGCCTTTTTTATATTAGTTGTTCTGCCTGCAGGGCTATAAAATGTAGTAGAGAAAGATGAATAAACATTTGAAAATTGAGTTGTCTTTTTATCAGACCATGAACCGTAAAGCTTAGTACCGTTTGAATAAACAAAAGCTCTTACTTTATAATAATACTGTTTTTTAGAGCTTAATTTAACTTTCTTAGAAGTTGCCTTTTTAGAGTTAACTTTAACTACTTTAACCCTTTTTTTCATATTCTTATTTTTAGAATATTTTATTTCAAAACCGTCTGCTGAAATCTTTTCCCATTTAAATACAAAGTTTTTACCTTTATAGTATGAAGGAACTATAACTGCCTTTTCTGGACGCATAGTAACTTTTTTAGCAGCACTAGGATCACTTAAAAGATATGTTTTTCCGACTTTTGTATAAGCCTTTACCATATATGTATATGTTGTTGCGGCTTCTCTTCCCCTGATATCATAATAATTATTTTTAGTAGTTGCAGCTAAAACATAATCTTTTTTACTGTCATTATATCTATAAAGGCGATACCCGTCTACATTGCCGGAAACTCTTGTCCAACTAAGTCTAAACGTTTCATCTTTAAGCTGACTGACAGTCAAATTTTTTACAACATTAGGTCTGATTTTAAACTCTTTTGTAACAGTACCGCTATAATTTCCGATACCTTTTGCAGTAGCTGTAGCAATACCTATTTTAAAATTACCTTTATAAGTAACGGTAAAATCTTTATTTAATTTTGCACTTAAATCTGTTTCTGATAATGTAAATCTAGGCACACACGCTTTATTATCATAAACAAACTCTGTTTGTGAAAGAGTTTTTGTTTTAAAAGAATTAATATCTTTTTTCTCGATATCAAAAGTTTTTTCAACGCTGCCTGTTAAAACAGTGCTGTTTTCAACTGCCGAAACAACAGCCGTTGCAACGCCGGCATTAACATTATTTTTATAAGAGACAGTATAATCGACATTTTCTTTATAAACGACGCTGTCTTTTTCAACCTTTATTGTTGGTTTTTTAGCCGTTCCGCTATAAACCAAATCGCCTTTTTCTAATGTTATGACACATGCACTAATGTCAACAGGTGTAACTGTTGGAATTTCTTCTGCAAAAACGCTCAAAGAAACAGTAGATAACACCGCTAATGCCAGAATCAAAGCTGACAATTTTTTAATCATAATTATAACGCCTTCCTTATTTTTATAAATAATTGTTTTGTCTTGATAATAATTTTACAATATCTTTAAAATAATTTCAACAACAATTCTCAAAAAAATATTTACAATCCTGTAATTATTTCAACAGTTTTGAAGTTTTTTATCATTGACAATGAATTATATTAATGATAAACTGAAATTATACTAATTTTTTAACATTTGGGGTAGAAAAATGAATAGAAGCTTATCAAAAAAAACAAAGAAAATAATTGCATTAATTGTTGCTGCTATTATTTTGGTAGGTGCAGGAATTACTGTATTTTTTAAAACATACCATGTTTACGAAACAAAAGTAGTTGCACCAACCTGTCAAAGCAAAGGCTATACCGAATCAAGCTGTAAAATTTGCGGTGATATTCAAAGAAAAGATTTTGTAGACGCATTAGGTCATGATTGGGATGATATAAAGGTTAATACTCCGGCTACTGAAGTAACCTTTGGCGAAAGCCTTCAAATTTGTAAAAGATGTAAAAAAGAATCAAAAAACAAAATTGAGCCAACTTCTACAATGAAAAAGTTCTTCTTTACAGGCGATGCCTTTGATGTTGATGACAGTCTTTCAACAAACGGCGTTATCAAATACTCTTATAAAGGCAAAGAAAGTGAGTATTATGTAAGACTTCAATATTCAAGAATAAGCGAAGCTTCAAGATACACAAAACACGATTATCAGATTTCATTTTTTAATGATAAACAACTTAAAGAAAATGCCGTTTTAGATTTAATGGACAACGGACCGTCACTTACTACTTGGAACTTCTTAGGCAATTTTTACGATGCTTATAATGTAAGAAACTCTGTTACAACAGAATTGTTTAAACAAGTTAGAAAAACATCAAAAGCAATTGACAAACGATTAGAAAAATTTTACGGAACATCTGATTCAGAGCCTGTTTTATTCTTTGTAAACGATACATTTTTAGGTGTATTCAGATTATCTATTCCATCCGGCTCTTACACAATGAATGTAGATAACAACGCTAAGGATTGTGCAATAATCAGATCAAATTCTTCAAATAGTGTAAGCTATTTCAAAGCATTTGATAAACAAAACAGCATTTGGAAAATCAGATACAATTCAACAAGTAATACTAACTGGATCTATAACTCTATCAATACAATGACTGACTTTGTAATTAACAGCGATAAAAAGCAGTTTAAAGAAGGTATTTCTCAATATCTCGATGTTGATGGTATGATTGATTATATGGTAACGGTTTACTGTTCAGGTGCCGCTGATAATGTAGGCAGAGCATTTATGCTTCAAACTTATAATAAAAAGATTTGGACGCCTGTTATTTATGATGCCAGTGCTTCTCTCGGTATGAATATGGTCGGAAAATTAGATACATTTGAAGACCGTTTAGTTCCTGAGAAAAAGAGCGACGGCACAATATCTTCAGGTACCGGTTCGCTTTTATGGGACAAAATGTTAGAATCCTTTAATAAAGAGATTAAACAAAAATATAATGAAGTTAAAAACTCTGTTTTCTCAGTTAAAAATGTAACAAGACTTTATGATAAGTTTAAAAACCAAGTTCCGAAATCTATTTATAACGCTGAAAAAGAACTATATACACCTGTTGATTATAAATTTAATTTCAAAGATGAATATACTAAATTCAAAAAATCAAGAAATACTATTTTAGACGGTTATTTTAAATAAAATAATAAATCCCTAACAGTTCACTTTTAAACTGTTAGGGATTTTTTTATAATTTAAATCTAATTGAAAAAGTAGTTCCTTGATTTTCAACTGATTCAACATTAAGCTCTGCATTATGTACTGCTGCACCGTGTTTTACAATTGAAAGGCCAAGTCCGGTTCCGCCTATTTCTCTTGAATGGCTTTTATTAACACGATAAAATCTTTCAAAAACTCGTTTCACATCATTTTTCGGAATACCTATTCCGGTATCTTCAACCGAAAGCACCGCTTCAGTTGTAGTTTGCATAACAGAAACTTTTACTTTTCCGTTTTCACGATTGTATTTAATAGCATTATCGCAAAGATTATAAATCATTTCATCAATAATTCTTGGAATACCTAAAATAACCGTTTTTGCACCGATTAACTCAAATGTTACACCGCGTTTTGCTGCGGCTGAATCAAGACGGGAAATTATCGCCTGACAAAGTGATAATAATTCAATTCTTTCTTTTTGTTCTTCAACTGCATTTTCATCAAGACGGGATAGTTTTATAATATCGCCTACAAGACTTATTAAACGCTGAGCTTCGGAATAAATTTTTTCAGAAAATCTAATAATGTCTTCTTGTTTTACCATTCCGTTTTTAATTATCTCGGCATAGCCCGAAATTGAAGTTAACGGAGTTTTAAGTTCATGAGAAACATTAGCGGTAAACTCTTGTCTAACCTTATCTTGAATTTTATGTTCTCGTTTAATACGCTGAATTTGCTTTCTTATTTGTTCGCTTTCATTGTTTAGGTTTTTAATAAACGGTTCAAGCTCTTTATATGTTTGAATATTATTTTCTTCTTTAAAATTCAATTCATTAAGCGGTTTTACCATTATTTTAGTTGTATATTTTGCAAAACTAAAGCAAAGTAAAGCTAAAATCAACAATAAAATAATAATTAAAAACGCTATTTCACTTGTTGGAATATTAAATTTTAAACAAATAAAAACAAGCGTTGAAACCAAACTGCAAGAAACAACTAATGTAGCAAACAGCGACAAAAAAATTCTTGTAGATAATCTTTTCATTAACTAATCTCCAATTGTATAACCTATTCCGCGTACAGTTTCAATCAAATCGGCAGCGGATTTTAGTTTTTGACGAAGTGTTCTTATATGTACATCAACAGTTCTTGATTCGCCGTCAAAAGAATAACCCCAAATTTTATTTAAAATTTGATCTCTGGTTTTTACAATTCCACGGTTTTCCAAAAGATAACAAAGCATCTCAAATTCTTTTAGCGTTAGTACTATTTTTTCGCCGTTTACCTTAACTTTATGACGCGAAGGGCATACATAAAGCGGTCCAATGCTGTATTCCACTTCATTACTTTCTTTTGGAGTTCTGCGAAGAAGAGCTTTTATACGAGCAATAAGCTCCATCATTCCAAAAGGCTTTGGCAAGTAGTCATCAGCACCATTATCAAAACCGATTACCTTATCATATTCGGAACTTTTAGCGGTAAGCATCATAATCGGAAGGCTGTTTGTAACAGATGAAGCACGAAGCTTTTTCAAAATTGACAAGCCATCTTCACCCGGAAGCATTATATCAAGTAAAACCAAATCAGGTATTTTATTTTCCATAGCTGCCCAAAAACTTTCTGCACTTTCAAATCCGACGGCTTCCATATTAGTATTATTCAGAGTGTAAACAACTAATTCTCTGATATTTTCATCATCTTCAACTAAATAAATCATATTTTTACCCTCCTTGACAACTTTTATTGTAACAGAAAAGGCTTGTAAATTACAAGCCTTTTCAAAAAATTTTACTTAATTTTAACTTTTACAGTTTTTGACCAATCGCTATATATTTTTTTACCGCTGACAATTGAAAAAGCTCTAACTCTTACATAATAAGTTTTTTTAGATTTTAATCTCTTAATAACTAAAGATTTTTTCTTAACATTCAATTTTTTAACTTTAGCTTTTTTTAACTTTTTATTTGTAGAGTATTTAACTTCATAACCGGTTGCACCGTTAACTGCCTTTTTAAGCTTAACAGTCATTCTTTTCTTGCCTTTAACAAGCTTTACAACAGGTTTTGAATTGAGTTTTGTAATTGTTGATTTAGTAGTGGTTGTTGTAGCAACAGTCGAAATTGTACCTGCAGTAGTTTTTACAGTAGCACTAGTGCTTGAAGTAGGACTGCCGGTACTGCTTGATGAGCTAGTACTATTTGATGAAGAGGTAGTGCTTGATGAACTAGTACTACTTGATGAACTCGAAGTAGTGCTTGACGAACTCGAAGTAGTAGTAGAATTTTCTTCTCCGTTACCGACAACCGTTACATAAGCTTTACCGAAAGTAAATTCAACACCTTGATTATTTATATCTATAATGCTGTCATCTTTGCTGTAATTAATCAAATCAATAGAATATATACCGGCTTTAGCGTCATCAGCAACCTTAAAATAAAGTGTAAAAAGATCGCCGTTTTTATTATTTGAAACAATATTACCTGTGCTATTTGTATACAAATAAACTAATTCATTACCAGACAAAGGGCTAAACAAACCATGATCATAATTTTGACCTACATCATACTTTGGAAAAGTACCGTATTTATTGGTTTCGCCTTCAACTAATGATAATTTTTTATCATAACTAAACTCAAGTCTAATACCCCAAATACCCGGGTTATTTCCGATTGAATAAGTAACTTTAGCTATTTCACCGGCTTTTACAGGTTCCGAAACTGCTTCAATATAAGGTTTTGTTTTATCAAGCTCAGCCGGTGTATCGGCATTTGCAATTACAGTTGCAACAATAGAAAGAAGCAAAACAAAACAAACAACTGTGCTGAGCAGTTTTTTAGTATTTTTCATATTTACCTCCGCACAAATAATACTTTATTTCATAATATCACAAATATCATAAATAATCAATGATTATTCATATCTGCCGCAGCATTTTTTATACTTCTTACCGCTGCCGCATGGACAAGGATCATTTCTGCCCGGTTTTTTCTCTTTTTTAATAGGCTCTTTTTTAAGTGAACCGTCATCAGCACCTGATTCACCGGTTACTTTAGCTACTTTTTCGCGTTCAAGATGTTCGTTTTCACGAATTCTTACATTTAAAATACGCTTTGTAGTTTCTTCTTTAATTGATTCGGTCATTGCATTAAACATATCATAACCTTCATTACGATATTCAACAACAGGATCATGCTGACCATAAGAACGAAGGTGGATACCGTTACGGAGTTCATCCATAGCGTCAATATGCTCCATCCAATGAGTATCAACACAACGAAGAAGAACAACACGCTCGATTTCACGCATAAGTTCGCTGCCGAACTCTTCTTCTTTTTCAGCGTATTTTTTCATTGCGATTTCATTAAGCTTATCAATAACATCTTGTTTTTCAAGTTTGTTTAAGTCATCATTGGTATAATCTAATGCATCGCCGATTTCAAGCCAAGTGCCGATTTCATTTTTAAGACCGTCAAAATTCCATTCTTCAGCAATATCAGCTGATAAATAGTGATTAGAGATTTCTTTAATTGTATCTTTAACCATGCCCTTAACGGTTCCTGTAATATCATCACCGTCAATAACTTTATTTCTCTGATCATAAATAATTGTACGCTGAACATTCATAACATCGTCGAAATCAAGAACGCTCTTACGAATTGAGAAGTTACGATACTCAATTTTTTCTTGAGCCGATTCAATACGCTTTGAAAGCATCTTCATTTCAAGCGGCATATCTTCGTCAACCTTTAAGGTTTCCATCATATTATAAATTCTCTCGCCACCGAACAAACGCATTAAATCGTCTTCAAGAGAAATATAAAATCTTGATTCACCCGGATCGCCCTGACGACCTGCACGACCACGCAACTGATTATCAATACGGCGTGATTCATGACGCTCTGTACCGATAATGCAAAGACCACCGGCTTCGATAACACGCTCAGCCTCAGGTTTAATTTCTTCTTTAAATTTCTGATTAAGTTCAGCAAAGGTTTTTCTTGCATTTAAGATTTCTTGATCTTCGGTTTCAGCAAAACCTGTTGCTTCGGCAATCATATCATCTTCAAAGCCTTGCTTTTTCATAGCCGCTTTAGCCATGTATTCAGCGTTACCGCCGAGCATAATATCAGTACCACGACCAGCCATATTTGTAGCGATTGTTACAGCACCAAACTGACCTGCCTGAGCAATGATTTCAGCTTCTTTACGATGGTTTTTAGCATTAAGTACATTATGTTTAACGCCTTGTTTTTTAAGCATTTTGCTAAGGCGTTCTGATTTTTCAATTGAAATTGTACCAACCAAAACAGGCTGTCCTTTTTCATGGCGGGCAACAATATCTTTAATAACTGCATTGAATTTAGCAAGCTCTGTTTTATAAACAATATCAGGATTATCAATTCTTGCCATTGGTTTATTTGTTGGAATTTCAACAACATCAAGTTTATAAATTTCAGCAAACTCTTGTGACTCGGTAAGCGCAGTACCTGTCATACCTGAAAGTTTATCGTAAAGTCTAAAGAAGTTTTGGAATGTAATAGTTGCAAGAGTTTTAGACTCGTTAGCAATTTTTACGCCTTCTTTAGCTTCAATAGCCTGGTGTAAGCCTTCGTTATAACGACGGCCAAACATCAAACGACCGGTAAATTCATCAACGATAATAACCTCGCCGTCTTTTACAACATAGTCAATATCTCTATGCATTACACCATGAGCTTTAATAGCCTGGTCGATATGATGAACAATTGTAATGTTATCGGCATCATTAAGATTTTCGAGTCCGAAATATTCTTCGGCCTTTTTAACACCGTTTGCAGTTAAAGTAGCTGTTTTTGCTTTTTCATCAACAATATAATCGCCGTCTTCGTCAACCTGTTCTTCAGCTTCCTGTTTATCATTAATCTGTTTAACTTTAACCATTTTTAATGATTTAGCAAAAGAATTTGCTCTTTGATAAAGGTCAGTTGATTTTTCGCCTTGACCTGAAATAATAAGCGGAGTTCTGGCTTCATCAATCAAAATTGAGTCAACCTCATCGACAATAGCAAAGCTATGTCCACGCTGAACACGCTCTTCTTTATAAGTAACCATATTGTCACGAAGATAGTCAAAACCTAATTCGTTGTTAGTACAATATGTAATATCGGCATTATAAGCTTCACGGCGAGCTTCGCCTTCAATATCATGAGTAATAAGACCGACAGTAAGACCTAAAAATCTATAAAGCTTGCCCATCCACTCAGAGTCACGTTTTGCAAGGTAATCGTTTACTGTTACAATATGAACGCCTTTGCCTGAAAGCGCATTAAGGTAAGCCGGTAAAGTAGCAACCAATGTTTTACCTTCACCGGTTTTCATCTCGGCAATTCTGCCTTGGTGTAAAACGATACCGCCTATAACCTGTACAGGATAAGGACGCATACCCAAAACCCTGTCAGCACCTTCACGGCAAACCGCAAAAGCCTCAGGTAAAATATCATCTAAAGTTTCACCGGCATTTAGACGATCTTTAAATTCAGCAGTTTTTAAGCGAAGTTCATCATCAGATAATTTTTTATATTCATCCTCATAAGATAAAACCTTTTGCTTAATAGGCTCTACTTTTTTTAATTCTTTTTTAGAGTAAGAACCAAGTAATATATCTCTAATTCCCATTTTTAAAAAATTCCTTTCAAGAATTTAAATTTTAGTCTGGATGTATTTATCCAATTGTATATATAATACCACAAAACACAATTAAAAAAAAGAATAATTTGTAAACAAATTCACATATTTAGCATTTTGCACAAATCACAAATTTATATTTATTTAAAAGCACTAATAAAGCGTAAAAATAGTGTTAAATAAACTAAAAACAAAAAACCACAATCTGATTTTAACAGACTGTGGTTTATAAATTTAATTAAATATATAAGTCATCGTCATCATTTTTTTCGTTTTTATCATTGAATATATCATTATCAATATTTCTTGAATTAGAAGCTTTAGGCTTAAAATCATTATTATGATTTTTATTGCTAAACGATGAAATATCAACAACAGTGGTTTTATCAAGATTTTCATCAGCTGACACAGTCGGTCTTTGATACTGTTGTCTTTGTTGAGTTTTTGGTTCATCAAATCTTGCAGCAGTATCTAACTTAGGGGCGTCGTTTTTTTTAGCAACTTTTTTATTGCCTTTGCCGTTTCCTTTACCGCTGTATTTGCCATATTTCTTTTTATATCTGACATTAATGACAACAAGAGCTATAACACAACCGATCATAACAACTAATGATAGCCATTTTATCGGGCGATATTTGCTACCATAGTTTATAATATTTTTTGCAGCAGTTGTTGCTTCTGTTGTTGTTTCGGTTGTCTGGATTTCTTTAGTTTCCTTTGTTTCAGCAGTAGCTTCGGTTGTATAACCCGAAGTTACAATTCCGGCAGGAGAAGATTTTGCTTTTGTTGTAGTTGTTTTTTTAGCATAAGTAGGGTCAGCGGAAGTTGCTTTTTTTGTTTTTTTGATTGTAGTTTTTAAAGCATAAGTTGTTGCTTCTGTTGGAGTTGTAGCTTTTGTAGTTGTATGATGAGTTGTAGTAGCTTTTGTAGCAACCGTTTCAGTAGGTTTTGCAGTTGTATCATCGCTGTCCGGTTCAGCAGAAACCGAGAAGAAACACATACAACTAATCATAAACAACATTACTAAAAGGCAAGATAAAATGTTAGTTCTTTTCATAATTCAGACCTTAATAAGCCTTTCCCCAATAAACAAGTGTTTTTGCAGGTTTTCCGCAACAAACGCATTTATCAGATAATTTTTCATCGGTAAACGGTATACATCTTGAACCGACACCGGTAACTTCCTTAACTTTATCTTCACACTCTTCGCTACCGCACCACATAGCTTTTATAAAGCCATCGCCGTTTTCTTCAAGAACTTTTGTAATTTCATCCATTGTAGTACAAGAATAAGTGCGTCTTTCTCTGTTTTCAAGAGCTTTTTCATAAAGTCCGTCGTGAACTTCCTGTAACTTTTCTTCAACGGTTTTTGCAAAAGTTTCAAGCATATTTTCGAGTGAAACAACTGTTTTCTCACGATTATGGCGAGTTACAACAACGCATTGACCGTTTTCAATATCTCTAGGACCTATTTCAACACGAACAGGAACGCCTTTCATTTCGTATTCAGAGAATTTCCAACCCGGTGAGTTTTCGCTATCATCAACTTTTACTCTGATACCGTTAGCCTTTAATTTTTCTTCAAGTTCATGAGCCTTATCAAGAACGCCTTCCTTATGCTGAGCAATAGGAATAATAACAACTTGAATCGGAGCTACGGCAGGTGGCAAAACAAGACCGTTATCATCGCCATGAGTCATAATAATAGCACCAATCAAACGGGTAGTCATACCCCAAGATGTTTGATGCGGATAAACTTTTTTATTTTGTTTATCAGCATATTGAATATCAAAAGCCTTTGCAAAACCATCGCCAAAGTAGTGAGATGTACCTGCTTGCAACGCTTTACCATCATGCATTAAAGCTTCAATTGCATAAGTAGAAACTGCACCGGCAAATTTATCAGACTCAGTCTTTTTACCTTTAACAACAGGCATAGCCAAAGCGTCTTTACAGAAGTCTGCATAAACATTAAGCATTTTTTCTGTTTCTTCAATAGCTTCTTCGGCAGTTGCATGAATTGTATGACCTTCTTGCCATAAGAATTCTCTGGAACGCAAGAAAGGACGGGTAGTCTTTTCCCAACGAACAACCGAAACCCATTGGTTATAGAGTTTTGGCAAGTCACGGTGTGATTGAATAATATTTTTATAATGCTCACAGAAAAGAGTTTCAGAAGTAGGACGAACGCAAAGTCTTTCTTCTAATTCTTCCTGTCCGCCGTGAGTTACCCAAGCAACTTCAGGGGCAAAACCTTCAACATGGTCTTTTTCTTTTTGTAAAAGAGATTCAGGAATAAACATAGGCATACAAACATTTTCATGTCCTGTTTCCTTAAATTTATTATCAAGAATTTTCTGAATATTCTCCCAAATTGCATAACCGTAAGGGCGAATAACCATACAACCCTTTACGCTTGTGTATTCAATTAATTCGGCTTTTTTGCATATATCAGTATACCATTTGGCAAAATCCTCATCCATTGAGGTAATATGCTCAACCATTTTTTTGTTATCAGCCATTTTTAGCCTCCAAAATCTAAATCTTTATCAATAATAATTAATTATATTATAAATTACGCAAAAATTCAACATTTTTTGATAAATTAAAAATGCTCTGCTTTTTTATCTCTCATCATCAAGTTATTTATAGCGTCTTTTGCATTCATATTTTCATAAAGAATTTTGTAACATTCATTTACAATCGGCATTTCAATATTGTATTTATCCGCCAATTTTTTAGCACTGGCTGTTGCATAATAGCCTTCAACCGTACCGACTTCTTCTCTGGCTTTTTCAATCGGAACACCCTGACCGACCAAAACGCCAAACGAACGGTTTCTTGAATGAACAGAAGTACAAGTAACAACCAAATCGCCGATACCCGAAAGGCCTGCAAAAGTTAATCGCTCAGCGCCCATTGCAACACCGAGTTTAGAAATTTCATTAATTCCGCGAGTTATAATAGCCGCAATAGTATTGTCTCCTAAATTCATACCTTTTATAATACCGGCTGAAACAGCGATAATATTTTTAAGTGCCGCACCGACTTCAACGCCGATAACATCGGCATTTGTATAAATTCTGAAATAATCGTTTGATAAAAGCCTTTGAATTTCTTTAGCAGCATTAATATCATCACTTGCAGAAACAATAGAAGTAGGAATTTTTCTTGCAACCTCTTCTGCGTGAGACGGACCTGATAAAACAACAACAGGATTATTAGGCAACTGTCCCTTAATAACCTGAGAAAATCTTTGTAAAGTATCTTTTTCAAAGCCTTTTGCAACAGAAACAATAATAGTTTCATCAGTTACATAGTCTTTTAACATATCCGCAGTTTCTTCAACCGCAAAAGAAGGAGTAGCAATAATAACAACATCACTGTCTTTTATATCATTGTTATCATAAGTAAGCTTGATATCTTCATCTATTTTAACGCCTTTTAAAAGCGGATTTTCACGAGTTTTTTCAAGATTTTCGATTTCTTCTTTAAACTTGCCCCAAATAACGGTTTTATGATTACAGCTGTTTGATAAAATAGCAAGTGCAGTACCCCAACCGCCTGAACCTAAAACAGTAATCTTCTTCATTTTATCGCTCAACCTTTCTTTTTACTGCCGATTTTATTTTCTGTTCCGTTTATCAATCTTTTGATGTTTGATTTATGCTTTAAAATTACCATTGATGACATAACAGCCATTAAAACAGTAGCCACAATAGCTTGATGCGAGCCAAACATTATGTAATCATTGGTTTTGTCAAAAAATATGTAAACACAAGGAATTGCAGCGGTAACCGCAACAATTGACGAAATAGAAACGATTTTTGTTGTAAATGTTAAAACTAAAAACAATGAAAAACAAATAAGAGCAGTCATCGGTTGAAAAGCAGCGGCACAACCTACAATAGTAGCTACGCCTTTACCGCCTTTAAATCCAAAAAATATCGGAAACATATGACCTATAAGACAGAATATTGCGACAGCAAAAGCCACAATATCAGGATTAATATATCTATCAATAATATCTGTACCGCTTGTAACAGGGCATATAACCATTGCTAATTTTTCAAATAAATATTTGCCCAACAACACCGCAACAGTACCCTTTAAAAAGTCACCCAAAAATGTTAATATACCCGGTAATTTACCGGAAGTTCTCATAACATTTGTCATACCTGCATTACCTGAGCCGTGTTCTCTGACATCGGTATGAGAAAAGATTTTTGTAAAAATAATTGCAAAGTTGATACTGCCGAGCAAATAGGCGACAATACAAAAGATTAAAACAGAAATAATTTCTGCAATTAAAACGCTGTTAACCATTGAATTTTTCTCCTCTTTCTCTAACAATTATTTTAACAGGAGTGCCTTCAAGACCGAATGTTTGTCTGATTTGATTTTCAATATATCTTTGATAAGAAAAATGAAAAAGCTGTGCATTGTTGCAAAAACAAACAAATGTCGGCGGAGCAGAAGTAGCCTGTGTCATATAATAAATTTTAAGCCTTTTACCCTTGTCCGACGGTGGCTGAACTCTTGCAGTAGCTTCTGACAAAAGTTCATTTAATCTACCTGTTGAAATACGCATATTATTTTGCTCATAAACATACTTAATAAGCTCCATTAACTTATCAAGGCGTTGACCTGTGAGTGCTGAGATAAACAAAATCGGCGCATAACTCATAAATGAAAAATCAACCATTAAATCTTTGCGGTATTGGTCCATAGTTTTGCCGTCTTTTTCAACTAAATCCCACTTGTTAACCGCAATAATACAAGCCTTACCGCCTTCAAGTGCAATAGATGCAACCTTTGAATCCTGTTCGGTAAAACCTTCTTTAGCGTCAATCATAATAACGCAAACATCGGCTCTTTCAACCGCCATTTTAGCACGGATAACCGAATATTTTTCGATTTTTTCATCAACTCTTGATTTTCTGCGAAGTCCCGCAGTATCAATAAAATTAAATCTGCCGTATTTATTTTCAACAGCAAAATCAATTGCGTCACGGGTAGTGCCGGCAATGTCAGAAACAATCGCTCTGTTATCGCCCGCAATTTTATTAATAAGCGATGATTTACCTGCGTTAGGCTTACCGATAATCGCAACATTAATTGTGCCGTCGGTATTTTCGCTTTCATCTTCTTCAAATGTTAAATATTCAAAAACAGCGTCAAGCAAGTCGCCTGTGCCGTGACCGTGAACAGATGAAACTGCGATAGGCTCGCCAAGGCCTAAATTATAAAACTCATAAAATTCAGGCGGAACTTCGCCTATACCATCACATTTATTAACGCAAAGCACAACAGGTTTGCCTGATTTTTGTAACATAGCGGCAACTTCCGAATCCGCAGAGGTAACGCCTGATTTTAAATCAACAACAAAAACGATAGCCTGTGCCATATCAATAGCAAGATTAGCCTGTGCTCTCATTTGAGATAAAATAATATCATCTGTTTTAGGCTCAATACCGCCTGTATCAATAAGCGAAATTGTTTTTCCACGCCATTCGCAATCGCCGAAAATTCTATCTCTGGTAACACCCGGAGTATCATCGACAATCGACAAACGCTGACCTATTAATTTATTAAAAAGTGTGGATTTTCCGACATTTGGACGTCCCACAACCGCAACTATTG
Organism: uncultured Eubacteriales bacterium; assembly: GCA_934476085.1. Classification (GTDB taxonomy): domain Bacteria; phylum Bacillota; class Clostridia; order Oscillospirales; family Acutalibacteraceae; genus RUG11462. The sequence goes on from CAKSNE010000004.1 coordinate 80,417, forward strand.
GTTTAGCCATAGTTTTTCTCCTTTATTCAAAAAGTGCGTCGAGCAGACCGTTAGCGTCACTGCCGATTACTTTTACCCTCACACCGATTTCTTTTTCAACATCTAAAGGCGTTAAATCATCTAAAAACACATCTTTTTGCTCACGCAACATTGCGTCACATACTAAAACTGTGCCAAGATTTTCTTTGCCTTTTAAATTTTTAATTAAGTCAGAGCCTGTTATAAGCCCTGTTGTTGTAATAAGCGGGCCGAAAAAGTAATTTTCCATAGCCAACACTTCACAATTTATATTATGCCATTTTGAAGCAGCATAGTCAACAAGTTCTTTTATAAGCGGATAAGCACCTTTGCCTGTTGCTATCGTAAGTTTTTCGCCTTTCGGCACTCTTGAATTTTCTTCAAGTTCAAACTCGCAAGCTCTTAAAAACTCGCCTTTCATCAAAGCACACATTCCAACACCGTTTGAAAGTTGGAGCATATCGCCGTAATATTTTTCATCAGGCATAGGCATTTGAGCCAAATTATAAAACTCGTCCGATGGATAGAAAAGTCTGTCGCCATACTCTTCAAAACATTCATCGCCGATTTCATTCATTATATCAACAACCGCTTTTGCACTCTGTTTATCAAAAGGTTTTATCTGTTCAAGCCCTTCTCGATACTTTGTAAGTCCGACAGGAACAGCCGCAACCGATTCAACATTAGGATAAAGTGCTTTAAGATCTAAAAGCGTTTTTCTTAATTCTTCGCCGTCATTGTACCCCGGCACTAACACCAACTGACAGTTAATTTTAATGCCATTTTCACAAAGCTTATACATATGGCGTAACGCATCGCCCGCAAAGCGATTTTTCATCATTTTGCAACGAAGTTCAGGGTTAGTAGTGTGAACCGAAATATTAACCGGAGTAATATGCATTTTTATAATTCGGTCAATTTCTTCATCAGAAATATTAGTTAAAGTAATGTAATTACCAAACAAAAACGAAAGTCTTGCATCATCATCTTTAAAATAAAGCGTTTCTCTCATATTCGGCGGCATTTGGTCGATAAAGCAGAAAATGCAACCGTTTCTGCAAGAACGCTGCTTGTCCATAAGATAAGTTTCAAATTCAAGACCTATATCGTCATACTCATCTTTTTTAATCTTTACTTTGCGTTGCTTGCCGTTTTCATCTTCAATAACTAACTTTAATTTTTTATCGGTGCAGTAAAAACGATAATCAAGCACATCGGTTATTTTATTATCATTAATTGTTATTAACTTTTCGCCCGATTTTATGCCCTTTTTATCAGCATAAGAACCTTTATCAACCGATGATATAACTACCATTTTTTCACCTCCGAATTTTAAAGTATATAATATTATTTTGTCTTAAAAACAAATAAAAATTTCAAGAAAAACAGGGAAGGAACTAAACTCCTTCCCTGTTAATGACCTGATTTAGTCCTCTTTTACAGCTACAACCTGTCTGCCGTTATAGTAACCGCAGGCTTTACACATTCTGTGTGGTCTTGTATATTCGCCGCATTTTGGGCATTTTGTGAGTTCAGGAGCGTCCATTTTCCAAACGCTTGAACGTCTTTTATCTCTTCTTGTTGAAGAAACTCTTCTCTTTGGTACTGCCATTTTGGCACCTCCTTGTTTTCATTTACGATATACGGAACATCATTCAAAAAACTCAGATAGTTTTGCCCATCTTTCGTCAACTTCGCCTTCACAAGTACACTTTTCAGTGTTGAGATTTTTACCGCATTTAGGACAAACGCCCTTACAATCATCCTTACATAAAAATAAATAAGGAAGTCCTAAAATAATATCGGAACGGATTAAATCTTCAAGGTCAAGTTCCATATTCTCTGACACGATGAAATCTTCTTCATCATCATTTCCCAGGGAATTTACGATAATATGATTGATAGGAATTTCTAAAGTTTTTTCTGTTAAAACAGCACATCTATCGCAAGGCGCTTTATAATTAAAAGTAGCCTTACCTATAAATGTTACAACCTCGGCATTATTACTAATGTCGCCATTAACCAAAACTTTAGATGAAATCGGACTGATTCCGCCGATTTCAAGAGTTGAAAAATCAAACTCTTCTTTTACAGGCAAATTTTTAATTTTACCTGAAAAAACACCTCTTAAATCAATATTCATAAGTCGCCTCCCTGCGAGAAGGCATAATTATGCCATCGTTAAGGTCACGAAGTAATTATATAACCTAATTCACTTTTTGTCAAGACTGAAACATAAAAAAACTAGCAATAAATAAAAATAATTTTATATTTCAGCAAAATTCGCTATTTTGTAATTGAAACAAGTTCGGTTTTAATACATTTGCCCGTGTTTTCATCAATTTCAAAAACCGCTCCGCAAATTTCACACTCGCCCTCGGCATTTTCAAAACGAACAGGCAAATGTGTTTTTTGTTTTTCAATTGCAAGTTCTGGTTTTATGCCTAAAACCGAGTGCTTCGGCCCGCACATTCCAAGATCGGTAATGTAACCTGTACCGTTTTCAAAAATCTGTAAATCGTTCGTTTGAATATGAGTGTGAGTGCCGAAAAATGCCGATACTCTGCCGTCTGCATAATAACCCATACAGCGTTTTTCAGCAGTTGCTTCTGCATGAAAATCAACTAAAATTATTTTACAGTTTTCTGCCTTTGCTTTTTCGATATATTCATCAAGCGTTTCAAAAGGACTTTTAAGTGCATCCATAAAAACAACGCCCATAATCGAAATGACTGCAATTTTCACTCTGCCCATATCATAAACGCACATACCTTTTCCCGCTGCATTTTCAGGGAAATTTGCAGGACGCACAACATAATCGTTTTCATCTAAATAAGAATAAAACTCTCTTCTGCGATATGTGTGATTACCGCCTGTTACAACATCAGCACCGTAAGAAAAAATTCTCTCAACAGGCTTTTGCAACATTCCGTTGCCGTCAGCACAGTTTTCGCCGTTTACAACGCAAAAATCTATATTTTTATCTTGTTTTAATTTTGGCAAAACATCAGCCAAAGCGTCACAGCCTATGCTGCTGACAACATCGCCAAGGGCTAAAATTCTCATATAATCTCCAGTACTGTTTTTTAAAAATAATGTTATTTTAAAGGGCGAAATTAAGATTTAACTTAACTCCGCCCGTTATTTTTATTTTGCGTAATCAACTACTCGGCTTTCTCTGATAACATTTACTTTTATCTGGCCAGGGTAATCAAGTTCTTCTTCAATTTGTTTAGCAACATCTCTTGCCACTAATACCATTTTATCGTCATCAACGATATTTGGTTTAACTACAATTCTAATCTCACGACCTGCCTGAATTGCAAAAGAGCGTTCAACACCGTTGAATGAATTAGCAATTTCTTCGAGTCTTTCAAGTCTTTTAATGTAGTTTTCAAGATTTTCTCTTCTGGCACCCGGACGAGAAGCGGAAATAGCATCAGCCGCTTGAACAATGCAAGCAACAACCGTTTTAGCTTCAACATCACCATGGTGTGCATGGATAGCGTGAATAACTGCTTCGCTTTCCTTATATTTTCTTGCAACATCAACACCAAGCTGAATATGTGAGCCTTCCATTTCATGATCTAATGCCTTGCCGATATCATGTAAAAGACCTGCTCTTTTTGCAAGAGTAACATCTTCACCCATTTCAGCAGCAATCAAACCTGAAATATAAGAAACTTCCAAAGAATGTTTAAGTACATTTTGACCGAAACTTGTTCTAAAGTGAAGTTTACCGAGGAGTTTAACTAACTCATGGTTAATTCCACGAACGCCTGTATCCAATACAGCACGCTCGCCTTCGGATTTAATAACGCCTTCAACTTCTCGTTTTGCTTTTTCATACATTTCTTCAATTCTTGTTGGATGAATTCTTCCGTCAGAAATAAGTTTTTCAAGAGTAAGTCTTGCAATCTCTCTTCTGATAGGATCAAAACAAGAAACTGTAATAGCTTCAGGTGTGTCATCAATAATAAGATCAACACCTGTTAAGGTTTCGAGAGCAGTGATATTTCTACCCTCACGGCCGATAATACGACCTTTCATTTCATCGTTTGGCAATGCTACAACCGAAACAGTAGTTTCACTTGTATGGTCAGCCGCACAACGCTGAATGCTTAAAGCAATGATATTTCTTGCAATGCTTTCAGCTTCATCTTTAGTTCTTTGTTCATAATCTTTAATCATAACAGCTTTATCATGAACAAGTTCTTCTTCAACGCTTTTTAAAAGTTCAGCTTTAGCTTCTTCAACAGAATAACCCGAAATCTTTTTAAGCATATCTCTTTGAGCAGTTTTTAATTCTTCTAATTCAACTGCTTTTTCATCGGCGAGTTTCATTTTCTCAGCCAATTTTTCTTCTTTTTTCTCGTGATTTTCAATTTTTCTATCTAATGACTCTTCTTTTTGTGCGAGTCTTCTCTCTTGACGCTGAACTTCACTTCTGCGTTCTTTAATTTCTTTATCAGCGTCTGAACGCAACTGATGAATTTCATCTTTTGCTTCAAGGAGAGTTTCTTTTTTCTTTGCTTCCGCATTTTTCATTGCGTCAGATAAAATTCTGTTAGCCTCTGTTTCAGCAGAGCCGATTTCGGCTTCAGCGGTTTTCTTTCTATGGTTAGAACCTAAAACAAAGCAAATTACTCCGACAACAATACATACAGCGGCTGCAAGGGCATAATAATACCAGTCCATTAACAGACCTCCTTATATATTAACCGCAGTTAAATTAACAGGTCGCGTGTTCACCCGAATGTAAGAGAAAATTAAATAATTTATATAAAAAAATTAATTTTGCAAAGATAACTCCACATTAATCTAATAATACCACTATATTTAGTATATGTCAATATTTTTTTGCTACCAACAGGCAGCTTTGCAATGCTTTAAAATAACATTTTAATGTATAAAAGACTAAAAAAGCAACGTGATAAAATCACATTGCTTTTTATCTTTGATTTAGTCCTGATAAAAGTATTACTGTTTTATAAAAATGCAATTTTAATAAAAGAATTTTTATTTTATCGTTTCTGCTTGAAAATTTATTTATCGGAACAAGGTTAATTGCTTTTTTAAGCTCTTTATCTTTTAACAATCCTTTGAGCCATTTTACACGCTCATTAAAGTTTTTACCGCTTAAACTAATATTTTTTATACTCAACTGCAAATCTAAAACTTTGCAAAAATATACTGTGTTTTTGTAAAACGGGTCAGAGTCTACTCCCCTTTTTGCTGTATTTGACATAAATATGCAATTTAGACTTAATTTGCAATTGCAATTTGAGCATTGTAACAGATACAATTATATTACAAATTAACAAAGTTGTCAATAAAACGGGAGATGATAAAAAGGGTAAATTTTTAAGGTATTTGTACAATTTTTACCATTAAAAACTTTTTAGATTAAAACAAATGAAGTTCAAAAAAGCCATTTAAAAAGAAAAAAGACTTACCAGAAATGATAAGTCTTTTTTGGTGACCCGGACGGGAATCGAACCCGTGTTACCGCCGTGAAAGGGCGGTGTCTTAACCGCTTGACCACCGGGCCATATATGTTAACCGCCGTTTTGGCGGGAAACTACTAATGGTAGCTGCGATTGGATTTGAACCAACGACACTTCGGGTATGAACCGAATGCTCTAGCCAACTGAGCTACGCAGCCATAGAAATGCCTCAACTTCAAATTGACGCTTGATTATTATATCGCATACGAGCCTACTTGTCAAGACTTTTTTTCAAAATAAGCAAAAAAAGTTATAAAAACTATAAAAATCGTCTATCTTTCGCCGTTTGCAGCCTTTTTTGAAAACTCACAACCGCAATAATTTTGTCTATAAAGGTTATACTCGCCCGACAACTCGATTGAGCGAATGTAACCGTTTTTCTTTTTAAAGTCAGAAAAAAGGTATTTTACACCGTATTCATCAGACAATTTCTTGCCGATTTCATTTAATTTTTGAGCATTTTTATGCGGACTTATTGATAGTGTTGTGCAAAAATAATCAAAATTATTCTCTTTTGCGTATTTTGCCGCTTGTTTTAATCGTAATTCATAACACAAAAAGCAACGACTTGCACCTTCGGGCAAATCTTCAAGCCCTTTTGCCATTTCATAAAACGGCTTACTGTCATAATCGCAAACAACCATTTTAGGCTTGTTTGGAAGCGACATTTCATTTATTAGACGCTTTAACTCTTCCGCTCTGAAATCATATTCGCTTTCGGGCGAAATATTTGGGTTATAAAAAAGCAGCGTTATATCAAAAAAATCCGACAAATACTCTAAAACATAAGATGAGCAAGGTGCACAACAAGCGTGTAAAAGCAATTTTGGTTTTACATTTTGTTGTGACACCAATTTTAAAGTTTCATCTAATAAGAGTTGATAATTTTGTTTCATTTAAAAATCCTTCAAAACTTCTTTTAAGGTTCCAGCAGTGTAAACAACATCTTCTTCACACATTTTTGTGTTAAGCGGAAGTGTTATTTCGTTTTCAAACTGTGCATAGGCGTTAGGAAAATCTTTTATATCAAACCCTAAATTTTTATATGCGGTAAGAAGCGGCAAAGGCTTATAATGAACGTTTGTTGCAATACCTTTTTCAGCCATTCTTTCGATAATTTCGCCACGCTGTTCTTTTGTAATACCCTTAATTCTAAGCAAATACAAATGACCGCTTGAAGAAAAATTCTCGCCGTAATGTTTTGGAAGTATAAAACGCTCATCTGATAAAAATTCATTATAAATCTCAATGAATTTTCTGCGTTTTTCAAGCATTCCTTTATATCTTTTAAGCTGAACTAAACCAATGGCTGCCATAATATCGGTCATATTGCATTTATAAAGCGGTTCGGTAATGTCATACTCCCAAGCACCGAGCTTTGTTTTAGCGAGAGCGTCTTTATTTTGACCATGAAGCGACTGTAACATATATTGCTTATAAAGCCATTCATCATCTAAAAAGTCTTTTTTAGCCCAAGTAGCAGCACCGCCTTCGGCAGTAGTAAGATTTTTAACTGCATGGAAGGAAAAAGCGGTAAAATCAGCATAAGAACCTGACATTTTGCCGTTTTCTTCAGCACCGAATGAATGAGCGCCATCAGCAATTACAATTACTCTTCCGAAAACTCTTTGAATATCATTATTAGGTTTAAACAAAGCTTTTTTCTGGTCGCAAATTTCAAAAATCCTGTCAAAATCGCTCATTTTGCCGGCAATATCAACAGGAATAATCGCTTTAGTTTTTTCTGTTATTAAATCAGCCAATTTATCACAATCTAAAAAGAAAGAATCTTTTTTAGTATCACACATAACAATTTTTGCGCCGACATGATAAATTACAGAAGCAGACGCAGTATAAGTATATGCAGGAACGATAACTTCATCGCCGTCACCTATACCTAAAATTCTTAAAGTACATTCGAGCGCCGCTGTTGCACTGGAAAGGCAAGCAGCACCGGCACTGCCGCAAAAAGCAGTAATTTCTTTTTCAAATTGTTTTGTTTTCGGTCCGGTTGTTATCCAACCCGAACGAAGTGTATCACAAACCGCACTAATTTCTTCTTCAGTAATATCAGGCGGTGAAAATGGAATTTTTCTCATTAAACTCTCTCCAAATATAAATTTATTTTATTATACTCTTATATTCCAAAAAAATCAATCTTTACATTTTATTCAATATGGATTATAATAGCATTTGAAAGGAAATGTTTGAATATATGCAAGAATTACTTAATTATAAATATACATTTAAAGTTGGCACTTTTGATGCAGGGCCGCACCAAAAAATGAGACTTTCGTCAATTCTTAAACATCAAGAATATGCGGGTGAATGCCATTTGACTAACAGGTATTCTCTTGACTATGAGACTATTTTAGAACGCGGTGTGGTTTTTGTTTTGGTAAACACCGATATAATTATTCACAGAATGCCGACATTAAACGAAACTGTTACTATTGACACTTGGAACAAAGAGTTAAAAGGCTTAAAGTTTTTCAGGGGTTATGATTGGTTTGATGAAAACGGCAAAAAAATAATTGAAGGCATTTCTACCTTTGTTTTGGTAGATGCGATTGATCACAGAATTGTGAAAGCGAGTGCGCTTGGCACAGAATTGCCAACAGATTCTCAAAGAAAAAGCACACTTGAAAATCCTAAAAAAATTCATTTGCCAAAAGAACTTAAACAAACAGGCTCTAAAAAAGTTCTTTACTCAATGCTTGACAGCAACGAGCATTTAAACAATGCACTTTATGCTGACTTTTTAATTGATTTTATTGACAGCGATGAAGTAGCTAAAATAAAAGGTTTTTCAATTGATTTTGTAAAAGAAGCACGTTTAGGCGAAAAAATCGAAGTTTTTGAAAACAAAGAAGAAAATGAAATCTTTTTTAAGGGCGATGTTGATAACAACACCTGTTTTAGAGGAAGATTAAAATTTTAAATAAAGGCGGTTTAAAACTATGGACAAAAAAATTACAAATGATATTATTTATATCGGTGTTGACGACAAAGATATCGACCTTTTTGAAGGTCAATTCGATGTGCCAAACGGTATGGCTTACAACTCTTATGTAATACTTGATAAAAAAACAGCAGTTATGGATACTGTTGATGCAAGCAAAACTGATGAATGGCTTAAAAATCTCGAAAATGCTCTTGATGGCAAAAAGCCTGATTATATTGTTATACAACACATGGAACCGGATCATTCGGGAAGCTTAAAAGCATTTTTAGAAAAATACCCTGACACCGTAGTTGTAGGTAATGCTAAAACTTTTATTATGATGTCACAGTTTTTCGGCAAAGACTTTACTTGTGAAAAATCAGAAGTTAAAGAAGGCGAAAAATTAGAGCTTGGCGATCATACCTTGACTTTTATTATGGCTCCAATGGTACATTGGCCTGAAGTTATGGTTACTTATGATGAAAAAGACAAAGTTTTATTTGCGGCTGACGGCTTTGGTAAATTCGGTGCACTTGATACTGATGAAGATTGGGCTTGCGAGGCAAGACGCTATTATTTTAACATTGTCGGTAAATACGGCGCACAAGTACAGGCTTTACTTAAAAAGGCGTCTGCACTTGATATTCAAATTATTTGTCCTTTGCACGGACCTGTTTTAACAGAAAATTTAGGTTATTATCTTGACCTATACAATACATGGAGCAGTTATGAGCCTGAAAATAACGGCGTTACTATCGCTTATGTTTCGTTTCACGGCAACACCAAAAAAGCAGTAGAAAAAATGAAAGAAATTTTGCTTGAAAAAGGCGCTGAAAAAGTTTCAACTTTTGATCTTATGAGAGATGATTTTGCCGAAGCGGTTGAAGACGCTTTCCGTTATAGTAAATTAATTGTTGCAGCTACTACTTACAATATGGAGGCTGCTCCAAAAGCCGAAAACTATCTTACCTACTTAAAAGGCAAAAACTATCAAAACCGCAAAATTGGACTTATGGAAAACGGTACTTGGGCACCTGTTGCTGCAAAATGTATGACAAAAATTATTGAAGGTATGAAAAATATTGACCTTTGCGAAAATGTTGTTTCTATAAAGTCAGTTATGAATGACGAGAACATTGAACAAATGGAAAAACTGGCTGATGAAATTTTAAAATAAAGCTTTCTGATAAAAAAAGAACCACGAAAATTCGTGGTTCTTTTTTGTTTTATATTCTGTAAATTCCCGATCCCGTTAAAATTATTTCATTTGAATCAACTTTAATATATTTTTTAACCGGTTCATTTAATTGATAAAGAGTTGAAAGTTTAAAACTTTCAAGATTCATTGATTGAATTAAACCGCTGCTTTGTGATGTGATAATTAGATTTTCATCTAAAACAAACAAGCCATAAGGCTCAACCAATTCACCTGAAACACCTGTGCTGATTTTAAATTCCTGACGCATAGAATTAGCGTTATATCTAATCAAGGTGTTTGAATCAGGATAAGAACACCACAATTCGTTACCTACAATAACAGCATCAGCAGGCGCATAACCCTTATATTTCAAGCTGCCTTTCCACTTGAAATGGCAGTTATAATCATAAACCTTTGCTAAACCGTTTGGATAAAGCATAATTATACCGAAATTAGGAGTAAAAACAGTAATTATATTGATATAATCGCCGATTTCATCACGAAGAAAATCACTATGGTTTTGAAAAATACTATTCAAATATGTATTTTTTGTAATCGGATTAGTTGTTCCTGTATCAAAACTATGTTGATTAAAAGCAATTATATTTTTTTCAACGCCTTCTTCATCGGTTTTATAAACTTCTGTAAAAACAAACCCCCTATTGCAAGGAGCAATAGTTAAGGCAGGTTTATCAAAAATCTGTTTCAAATTCTATTCACTTCCTTTATTCGATTATTTTTAAAATATCAAGCGGAGTTTGAACGGTAGCCTTAGCCCCGGCTTCTTCAAGTTCACTTTTTAATCCAAAGCCATATAAAACGCCAACACAGTCCATTCCGACTTGTGTTGCACCATTAACATCGTTTTTAGTATCTCCGATTAAAACACATTCGCTTAAATCGGTTATTTCAAGCTCATCAACCGCATATTGTAAAACATCTTTTTTCTTACTTCTTGTTCCGTCGAATGTTGCACCGGATATAACAGTAAAATACTCTGTTAAATTATATGATTCTAAAATTAATTTTGCAAAATCCTCCGGTTTAGAGGTGGCAACAGCTAAAATCTTACCGGCATTTTTTAATTTTTTTAATAATTCTTCAATATCATCATAAAGTTTATGTTTATAAACACCTTCGGTTTTATAACTTTTTCTAAAAATTTCAGTTGCGTCTAAAGCATCTTTTTCACTTAAGCCATTGAAGGTTGAAAAAGAATATTCAAGCGGCGGACCGATATATTTTCTCATACCTTTTTCATCTAAAATAGGCTGATTATATGCTTTAAAAACTGATTTTAAAGCGATATAAATTCCACTGCTTGTGTCAACTAAAGTTCCGTCAAAATCAAAGAAAATATACTTCTTTTGCATTAAAAATCCTCCAAAAACTTTACAACTAAAGTTAGTATACCACAAAATTTTATTTAATTCAACAAAACAAAAAAATCCGTCTGAAAAACAGACGGATTTTTTAAATTCAAATAATTAGCCAACAAGACCGCTTCGTGAAATACTTTCAACGAAGTAACGTTGTGTAAACGCATAGAGTGCTACGAGCGGTGCGATAATGATAATAACACCTGCACTCTTTGTAAGTGAAATATTAAGATCAGACAAAGCTGATGTATCACTAAAGTCATAAGTTAAGCTAGAATATTTTGTTGAAATAAGATCAACTTTTTGCATAAAGATTGATGTATAAGAATCATCAAGCCACTGCCATACGAATGCGAACAAGAATACTGTAATCATCATTGAAACCGCACCCGGCAACATAATCGAAACGAATGTTTTAAGTGGACCTGCACCATCAACATAAGCAGCTTCTTCAAGCTCATGAGGTTGACCTTTAAAGAACTGACGCATAAGGAAGATATACAATGAACACTTAAGACCTGTACAAGTTATTGAAAATGCAAGCATAGGAATCCAGCTTGTATTAAGCATATTAAGGTTTGAGAACATAATATATCTTGGTGTAAACAAAAGGTCACTAGGCAAAACCAAAGCTAAAATAACAAGTCCGAAAACAAGACCGTTTAATTTAAATTTAAATCTTGCTAAGCCATAACCAACTAAAGTTGAACTAATAACAATTAAAACAGAAGTTGTAACTGTAAGACCGATTGTTCTTAAAAATGTAGCAGTTCCGCCGAGTTTTGTCCAAGCAGCAGAGTAGTTGCTGATAGTCAAATGTTTAGGAATATAGCTTACTGTTGCATCATAAAGATCGGTAGAAGCCATAATTGATAATACGATTTTTTGGAATAAAGGGAAAAGCACAACAAAGCACATACCGATAATAAATATTAATCTAACAATAGAAATTACATATTTCGAAGTGTACTTTTTGAGTTTTACTTTATCAATTTTTGAAGCAGTTTTTGTTAAAGTACTCATAATTATCTTCTCCCTCCTTAATCTTGATAGAATACAACTTTGTTCAAAATCGCAAATACGATTACGAGAATGACAAGTATAATCAACGAATAACTTACCGCCATTGCCGACGCAATATCAAACTTCGTTTGAACAATTGCATTATGGATTCTGGCGATAACCGCATTATTTGAGCCGTTAAAGTTATCAACGATCGTATAAACAACTGACAAAAGGATAAGCGGAGAAACCATTGGAAGACTGATTTTCCAGAAAACTTCCCATTTAGTAGCACCCTCAATATAAGAAGCTTCGTAAATTGAAGGAGATATACTTTGAAGTCCGGCAATAAAGATTACTATTGATACTGCCGCCATTGAAACGATTGATGTAATACCTGAAACCGAATTAACAATCAAATCAATAAGCCACTCGCTTATATCCATATCTTCAAGCATATTTTGGAACACTTCAGTAACCTGAATAGCTGAACCCGAGCTTGTTTCAGCAAATCTATTACCGGCTGAAACGATTGACTGAGCAAGAGCGTCGCCTGAAAGTGTAACTACAAGACCGGAAGAAATAATAACAGGCATAAACATTACTGAACGAGCAAAACCGCGTCCACGGAATTTTGTATTTAATACACTCGCCATAAAGAATGCAAAAATTACAACAACTACAACATTAATCATATCTTTTAGAGAAGTAAATACTACATCTCTGAATGTTGTTTCTTCAAGCCAAATTTTGTTGTAATTTGAGAAGCCCCAGTTTGAAAGAGTGAAACCTAAAAGGCCTTCACCGTATTTTACAGTTGCAAAACTGAAAACAACAGATTGAATAAGTGGATAAATCAAGAAAATTATCGCACCGATTATAAAAGGAAGACAGAATAAATAACCGTATCTTCTTTGTTTAACTTCAAGTGAAACTTTTTTAGCCATTATTCTTTATCCCCCTTTACTTTAAAGTAGTCTTGAGCCGCAATTTTAATGCCGTTGCCAACATAATCACTGTCGTTATAGTTTACATAGATGCTGGTTCCGTTTGCAAAAGTTGTTTTATAAACATTTTCAGCAACTTGTTCATGGTTAGTAATTTTCAAACCGTAAACTCCGTCAAGTGCTCCTGATACATAAGAATAAGTATCAGCAATTTCATCTTTAATATCATCGTAAACGGTTGAATACATTGAATCATAAGAAGTATCAGCAATTTTCTCATAGAATGTACCGGTAATTTGGTAATAAGCACCTGCACCGGACTCAATTAATTGCAATAAATCCTTACGATTGTGATTACTCAAGTTGATTGGTTTATAAGTATAATCTTTATGTCCCGACAATACCATTGCGGTAAACGGAACACTATAGTCACATTTATCAAAATGATCTGACTCAACAGGCATATTATTAATTACATCAAGATAATTAAGATAAGCCGCCTGACCAGAAGAACCCATTATCTTATAGCCGTCATCTTTTGCAGATTTAACAAGCTTTTTAAGATTTTGAAGTGTTTCTTGACGTTCGGTATAACCTTCATCATCTTTAAAGTTTGAAGTAATTTCGCTACCAATAGAACGATAAGAAATATTCTTAATGCCAAAATCTTTATAATCTGACATAAAGCCTTCAAAGTTTTTAGTATAACCTTTAGCATTCAAAGCATATTTAGAAAGTTTTTCACCGACAGTATAATCAACAGGGCTGAAATTGCTGATTATTGATTTACTTCCGTTTAATGAACTTGCAATATATTTTGAACTAACAGAGCCTTCTGAAACATAAGAGTTTTGGAAGTCAATATCAGGATAAAGACCTATACCCTTTTTAGATAAAGTTTTATTAAGCTCTTTAAGACCGTCTTCGCCGCCAATATCACTTAAAACATCAATACTATCAACCATTCCGTGTTCGTAACCGCCGTTACACCAACCGGAAAGTTTAATATTCATATTTTTAAATCCTTTTGACTGAAGATCGCCGGCAATTTTAGCAATTTGGTCAAATGTAGTTAAAGGTTGTTTTGTATTATATTCAATACCAAAGAATTTTTCGGTAGTATTGATAACGCCTACTGTTTCAACTGTTGAATAATAATCTTTAGCAGTTGTATTAACATCCGAACCAAATAAATAATCAGAATAATAATTAGCCATTCCTGAATATGTAGCGTCTGATCCGCTTAACACATCAAGGTTAAACTTAATATCACCTAAATATCTTTGGAACTGATATTTACAGTATTTTGAATCTTGGTCGGTATCGCCCGAAGCAGTAAATTTATCAATTCTAACACGCTCATTAATTCTAAATTCGAGCTTCATATTATTATGTTTTCCTGCATCGGCATCAAAGTTATTAGCTTCTATACCGGCAAAGGTTTCGCCGGATTCAATTATACCGAACAAACCGTTATAATTCTTAATCTTATTATTATCGGCTGTTTTGCTTTGACCTTTTACACAAGTACCGAAAACAGGGAAAATAGCGTCGTTATAATAAGCGGTTTTTTCATCAACAACTCTTGAGTTGTCAACGCCGTACATTTGAACATAAACTGATTTATCACGAAGCTGCTCTTTATTATTATTAAAGTTCATAATAGAGCCGGAGCCATCAGGTAACAAGAAATATCCATCTGTATCATTTGAGAAATCAAGCAAGCAAGGTAAAACCGCAATGCTCTCAAGAGGATACTCTTCATTATAGTAAATTTCTTTTTCAGGAATTGAAACGCTTAAGCCTTTATCAGTAAGTGCATAACAAATTGAAATATTAAACTCAATCGGGTTAGTTTCAGGAACTGTTACGCCCTTATTATCTGATTTAAACTCTTCATCACTATAATTGATTGATTCAAAAATTTTGTTAAGTGTGATAACATCTTCGTAATTAGTTTCACCGGTCATATAGTACCAAGGCTCATTAACAGCCTTAGTATATTTACTTTTCATCATTTGAAGAGTATCTTTTTCATAACCTGAACGACCTTCTTCAGTTGAAAAGTCAAATTGTTCATAATAATCAGTTAATGTATAAGCGTAATCTGAATCTTCACCCAAACGCTTTACAATTTCATTATAACGCTTAACTGACAAAGCCATAGGAAAGTTGATTTCATAACCAACATCACCAATACCATATTGAACTTTAATACCGTTATCAATATCGGTGATTTTATACTGACCGTTTTCAATACTGTCAACATCAGTGATTTTTTCATTTTCAGCACCTGATTTATCAGTATACTGTAATGAAATAATCTGACCTTTATAATACTCATCAGCATCTGGATCATAATATTCAGATGTCCAAGTATAGCCTGTTTGTTTATTTACAATTTTAATATCGGTTGTATAATCGTTAAACCAAAATTCTAACTTATCATTTTCCGAAACCTTACGATATTCATCGCTGGATAAATCAGACTCTGTTGTTCCTGACATAGGAATATTTTTTGGTCTTTCAGGATTTTTACTTTCGACCCCGCCACAGGAGGAGAAGGTTAATGTAGTAAGAATGATGGCAACCATCATTGCAACTGATAAAACTTTTTTAAACATTTATCTTTTCCTCCTTTCTACCTGGTCGCTATTTCTTTAAAGATATTTTCAACGAATGAATACATTTGTTGAATTAAAGCCATAAAGAGTATTGCTAAGAATACTATAAGAATCATAACAACAAGTGTTACAACAATTTCTATAATCGCCATGCCTAAAGAATAATCATGAACTCTCATATTTGAAAAGAATATCAAACCGATTACCCAAATAAGTGCAATTGAAACGAATACTGAATAGAAGTCGCCTTCTTCAAGTACCATAACGTTTGATAAAATAATCGCTATCGGATACAAGAACAAGATTGGTGTTAAAGAGTAACAAGCCGACATATAAATCGCTTTAAAGTTACCTTCACCCGCCATAAGAGATGTTACACACCAGTTACAAACCGAGAATAACAATACCGGAACACAAATCTTTGCAAATTCCGCAAAGATATTAACATCTTCTGCATTAGCATTAAATACAAAGCCTGTAAATCTTGCTTGTAACAAACTCATAATTGAAACAGCTATAAGAATAATTGTTGCTGCCGGAACTGAGCCTTTATTCTCTCTGGAAAGTATCCAACCTGAATGTAACGGTCTAACCATTACCTTTTTAGAGAATTTAATTTTTGCCCAAAGAGAATTTTCATCAACTTCTTTTTTATGGTTTTTACGCCATTTTTTAAAGATTATCAACAAGATTACAAATACAGCAATAACTGCAACTGCAGCTGTAAAGTAATTATTAATATACTCTTGACGTTGATATTTATAAGCCTTTGAATAGTTTTCTTGGTCTTTAATCTCTTTAAAGTACTTCATAGCAGTCTGCCAATCACCATCACGGTAATAAACTTTTGCTATGTTCTGTTTAGCAGCTACTGAGTTGTTGTTCAAAGTAAGAACTTCATTCCAAATAGTCATTTCTTCATCATATTTATCTTCTTCATGAAGTTTTGAAGCTTCAATGATTTTCTCAGCATAAGAAGTCATTGAATAAGTGTTAATACAATGAAGCTCTGAATCAAGAACCAAACACTGATTATTTAACCATTCAATTGCAACAGGTACATCAAGGTTACCTTCAATATATGTTACATGGTCGTCATCAGGGTCATCGGCAACAGTACCAAATTCAAAAAGGTTTACGCCATCTACATTATAGAAGAACACTTTACCTCTTAAAGAATCGAGTACAGCATAGTTGCCGTAATCAAGTGATTTAATATCAACAAGCTTTGAAGGACCTTCTAAAGTAGATCTCCAAGAAGCGTCTGTATCACCATAAGGTAAATTGTCGCCTGCAGTTCTAAGTACATCAGTACCTTTAGCATTTAATCTTGAAACACAATTAATATCACTGTAAGTTGATTTTGCAAATGTGCTGTTTGTTACAAAGATAAATCCTTCATCATCAATTTCAATACCACTATATTCAGTAGGTACGAAATCTTCCATTGAAGAACGTTGTGCCTCTGTACTGATAGCTCTCCACAAAAGTTCGATTGGGTTATAAGTTACAGCAGGAGCACCGATACACTGAACAAATCCGCCGTCAGAATCAAGCTCCATAATACCCATTGTAAATCCTTGAGACAATACAAAAATTCTGCCGTAATTATCAACAACTATTTTCTTAGGTTGAAAAGAAAAATCATTAGGTAAAATTTCGCTTTTAATACCGCTAATTACTAATTGTTGTTCAAAATTAGGATTTAACTTAATTACACGGCCCGAAGATCCGTCATCATGAATATCTTCTTTAACGCTTATATCTGAATTATCAGGTGTTGCACCGTTTAAGTCACATATAAATAAGTTGCCGTCTTTATCAATAAAAGTGCTTGTGATACTACCGAAACGATCATTAAATGTTTTTGTAGTACCGTCTTCAAGCTTAATAGTATGTTTAAAGCTTTTGATTACGCTGTTAAAAGTGTAATCTTTATTAAGAACAAGTACCATACCCAATTCATTTTCGTCATTACCTGATATATAAATCAAGTCATTTTTAACGCAAATGTCATTAGGTGTCAACATACCTACTTTTTTGCCATTGCTGTCTTTCATATTAACAAGGTCATACTGCTTATCAAAATAGAAAGAGTCAGGAGCCTCGTAATCTTTACCGTTATTATCATAAACATAAGATTTATATGAGGAGGCAGCGTTTGCACTAAACCCGAATAAGGTTACAAGTACAAGAATAAAAACTATAATTTTCTTTTTCACTTGTTATCCTCCCCTTTCTTATTCTTTAATACCTGATGAAGCCATTGTATCAAGAATCTGTGTTTGTGAAAGAATGAATATGATAAGCGGCGGCAAAATCATAATAAGTGAAATTGCGGCTGCAGAACCTGTACGAGCAATACCGCCGGCAGCGATTTGAGAAAGAGCATACTGCAACGGTTTTTTCGCCTCAGTAAACACAGTAGTTGATGCTGTGATACCCCACATTGATTGAACAGATGTCATAAGCATTGTCAACCAAGCCGGTTTTACAAGCGGCATTACAATTCCCGAGAAAATTTTCAATTCACTCGCACCGTCAATACGTGCAGCTTCAAGAAGAACATTCGGAATTGAAGAAGCCATAAACTGCTTCATAAGGTAAAGTCCCATTGAACTACCTACATAAGGAATAATCATTACCCAATATGTATCAATCATTCCGAGCTTAGACTGAATAATATAGTTAGGAATGGTTGTTACAGCCGGTGTAAACATAAGGGACAATACGATTAACTTTGACATAAAGTTTCTTCCGGGGAAATCTCTTTTCTCAAGTACATAAGCAGCAAGAGAAGCAAGAATTATATGGAAGAAAGTAGCAACAACTGTTACGAAAACAGTGTTAAAAATATATCTTGAAAAAGGTACCCAAGAAGAACTCATAAGAGTTGAGATACTCTTAAAGTTAGAAAGAGTAGGATTTCTAAAAAGAAGTCTTGGTGGGAAAAGGAACAACTCATCCATTGGTTTAAACGCATTACAAAATACATAAAGCATTGGAATGAACATTATAAAACCAATTGCACACAAGAACAAGAAGTTGGCAATAATACCGCCACGGCTTCTCGCCGGGCCCGGATTAAATTTCTTTTTGTTTGC
The DNA here is from genome assembly GCA_934476085.1 of uncultured Eubacteriales bacterium. GTDB lineage: Bacteria > Bacillota > Clostridia > Oscillospirales > Acutalibacteraceae > RUG11462. The sequence continues at coordinate 99,140 of CAKSNE010000004.1, forward strand.
CTTAAGTTTTTTAAGGTCAACAGTTTTTGTTGCAGATGCCATATTACTGTCCCACCTTTCTTAAAGCTCTTTGGATAATTTCGTTTGAAGCAACCATTAATGCAAATAAAACAGTAGCGATTGCACAAGCATAACCCATTTCAAAACGAACTCCACCGTAGTCATCGATATGGTTAAGAATTGTATGAACAGCATAGTCTGTACTTGGATTACCAAACAATGCGGTAGTAACAGCACCTACTGAGAATGCCTGAGTAATACTCATAACGGCTGAGAACATCAACTGTGGTAACATACTAGGTAATGTAATGAACCAAAGTTCTTGCCAGCGGTTTCTGATACCTTCAACATAGCCTGCTTCATATTGTGAACGGTCAATTGTTCTGAAACCTGCAACGTTTGACAAGAAGCCGGTACCAAGCGACATCCAAATTACAACCAGCATACAAATCCAAATCATATAATCCGTATCCGTCATAAACTGAATCGGTTCATCTATCAGTCCGATGTTAAGCAACATACCGTTTACCCAACCATATGCGTCACCTGAGAACATAATAGTAAAGATTGTATAAGCCGCACCTGAAATTGAAGGTGCGTAAAGAACTGTTACCATTACTGCACGGGTTTTTGGACCAAGCTCATTAATAAGCCAAGAGAACAAAACGCACATTAAGTAACCGACAGGACCGGTGATTACCGCAATGGTCAATGTATTCTTAACCGCAGTTATGAATACATCGTCATTACCGATAAGCTGTCTGTAGTTTTCGAGTCCGATAAAATGCGGAAGCTCAAGTACATTATAATAAGTAAAACTTAAAACGATTGATGCTAATACAGGAAGAATAGTAAAACAGAAGAAGATAATTCCGTAAGGAGCCATATATAAATAGCAATCCCAGTTATTCTGAAACTTCTTTTTAAGAAGCTTTCTGTCAGTAGCTTTAATCTCTTTAGTTAATGCAGATGAATTAGCCATTATTATCTCCCTCCTTATTCTTTATCGTCTACCAATGGAAGACCAAACTCAGAACGTTTCTTTGTGATCTCGGCATTGATAATATTTGAGTAATCATAAAGTGTATCTTTTGCATCTTTTTCTTTATAAATTACTTTTCTGAATGCGTTGTTAATATGTCTGTCAATGAAGTAGCTACCTGCGATCTGCGGAAGAGCTTGACCCCATGACAATTGTTCATTCAAGATAGCCTTTTCATCAGCTGACCAAGGTAATTGTTCAAAAGCAGCTGTGTTAGCAGTATTATAACGGGCAGAAGGACCGAGTACACACTCTAACTGGTTACCAAATGAAGATTGAGTATTAGTTGACAACCACCATTTTAAGAACTTCCAAGAAAGTTCATAGTTTACATTGTCAGCCAAAATAAATGAACAGTTATTTGTAATTGCTGAAGAATGGTCAATATATTTTCTTCCCTGGCTGTCAACTCTTTCAGTACCCGGAAGAAGTGTATAACCCCATCTGCCGTTAATTTCCGGAGCAGATACAGCAAGTGTATTATATAATGTAAACGAATCAATACCGAGTGGCATTTCACCTGTTCTGAAACGGTTTTTAAAGTCGTATGTTACAGGTAAACCATAGTTTACATAGAAGTTAGTCCATTGTTTGAATGCTTTAGTAGCTTGATCTGTTTGTAAAGCTGTACTTCTGTAATCAGCAGTAAACATATCGCCGCCTAACTGACGAAGCATTGTATAGAACATATTAGTACCGCCGTTAGTAACTTGTGTACTGGTTGGCATACCAAACTCAAGATTCTTTTTATTTAAAGCTGTGATAGTAGAGATTAATTCGCCCCATGTTTTAGGAATTGAAATACCTTCGGCAGCAAGGACATCAGTACGATAGAACATAACCTGGAAGTCCTGTTTTTCTGGTAAAGCATAAAGACCGGTGTCTTCTTCTTTACCATGACCTTTACGGTCAAAATAGAATGGATTTAATGCTTCTGAATAGAATTGACTTATAACATCATTATAAGATAAATCCCAATCGCTTCCTTCTGTGCCTTTATCATCTTTAAAATTCTTTAGATCATAAATAGCGTTACGAAGTGCAAAGTTTACAGGCTCAGTAGTTGCCTGGTCGATAACAACATCAGGTCCGATACCAGCAACAGTAGCAGGAAGAACCGCACCTACATTTACAAGCTCAAGGTTAACTTGGTTACCTGTTTCAGCAGTATATGAGTTGTTGATCAATTGACGAAGAATTTGGAATTGGTCACGACCGGTTGCCATCCAAACAGTAATAGTACTGCTGTCTGAATCGTCAATCTCTTTATCATTACCGATTGCATTGTAATCTACAACGAAAGAAGAGATAAATCTGTTAATGCTATAACCGAGACTTGAGAAGAAACCGACTTCAGGATCTTTAATTTCAGAATCAGGTTGTGAAAGTGAAATATAATCTATCTCAAGCGGAGTATAAGACGCTGAATTGAGCCATGTACCTAAAGAACCTACATTTGTTTTAAAGTAAGAAAGTTCTTTACCGATTGTATCAGGATCTTCACTCATCTTAGTCATCTGACGAATAAGAGTATCAAGTGTTGAAAGACCTGAGCTTGACTCGCCGGTATATTCTTTAATACCATCAACTATTTTCTGTAAAGTTTCTGCACATTTGCCCAATGCTTTAATATCATCAGGAATAAGCTCATCTAACTGATAGTCACGATTTGCATCAGGCTCTGTATTTGTAATCTTAATAATCTGACGATAAATTTCGTTAATATTATTAAGAGTTTCATTTGTCATATTAAGGTATTTACCCATTTTAGAAAGGGTAGTTTCAAGAGTAATTGTATCTCCTGCTTTTAAATATACCAAACATTCTGAACCGTCAGCTTTTTGTGGAGAATATATTGCCCAATCGGTTGTATAGTTAAACTCAAGTGCTTTAGCTTCAGCAAAAGGAATTTCACCATTAATATAAAGTTTTCTAGGTGAGCGCATACCATCATTAGTATTTTGACGATATTTGAAGTTCAAAGAATAAAGACCTTCCTTAACATCATCGCCAACAGTCCAAGTAATAGCCTGTTGCATATACTGCCAGTTGGTACCGCCGATCATATTAACTGATTGAGTATAAGCAGAAGTTTTTTCGCCATAAGTTGAAGTTGAAGCGGTTGAAACATCAGCTGAAGGATAAAGTGTTTTATCAGATTTTAATGTAGCAGCTTCACCTTCAATGAATTTTTCATCGCCTTCATACTTTTTAGCACCGTCATATTGTTTTATATATGTATCATAGCTTTGAACATCTTTAATCGGAACAAGTTCAATGCTACCGATAACAACAGGCTCTTTAACTGACTCTAAAGTAATTGTGTTGTCGCCTTTTTGGAAAGCAAATTCAAGAGGATCAGTATAGAAACCTAAATAATCATAAAAATACTGACTCTTCCAACCTAATACTTCTTTTTGGTCAGGTCTTAACTCGTTACCGAGATAATCCTTTTTAAAGCCTTCTTTGCCGTCTTTATCTTTTGTAAGAACATCAACAAAGTTTCTTGTAAAAGTACATTCGGCTGCATTAGAAAACGGAGTAACACCGTTTATCTTAAGTTCTCTAACAATGTTAATATCTTTACCAGTAACGGTATGATATTTTAAAACAACATTGTATTTGCCGGCTTTTTTCAAGGTGAATTTAAACTGAGCAGTACCTGTCTCACCGGTGTAAACTACCTTTTTATAATTCTCACCGTTTTCAGAAGGATACTTCTCGCCATTTTCAACCTTTACGCCTCCCGACTCTTCAACAAGATTAGACGCATTAATAACAACGTTATCTTGTCCGTCAGGAATATCGGCATTTTTGTTTAAATAATCTTCGTAAGTATCAAGTTCGTTATAGGTAACATTACCCGAAACGGCGATACTTGTCTGATTTTTGTCGTAGCCTGATTCTGCTGCTGCCTGTGAAACATCATCAGTTACGGCAAATGCGCTTACGCTAAAACATGAAACTGCGACAAGCGCTGCTAAAACGATTGAAATAATCTTAGCCATCACCAATTCTCCTAATAATCATTTTTATCCGAAAATTCGGATAGATTTTCTATTTCCTAAATACTCCATTAATAATATTCTTTTTGTAAACAAAATATGAACAAGCCCTATGTATATAACACTGATACACAGATTGTTCAGCACCTTGTACAGAAAGATGTGTTTTCATTTGTGCAAATTGCACAAATGAATAGAGATATTTATTCAATGATGTCTAATATTATCATATATAAAAGGCTGTTTCTTGTTAATTTGTGATATTTTGTTGTTAAAACTAACATAATTTAATTTGAAGAATTTTGTCGAAAAGCTGCTCAAATCTTAAGTTATTAAAAAAACTTAATAATTTTTTAAACCTTTTTTCTTAAAAACATAAAATTTTCTAAGCTGTTACAAACATATTTAATAACTCTTTTGTGCAATTTGCATATATATTATTGCGTTAATACTTTGTTAATTATTTTTTCTGCTTGACAAAAAATATCAATAGTTATATAATATATGATATATAACAAATGATATTTAAAAGGATGTGATAAAGTAATGCCACCTATTCAAAGAATAACTGCTGAAAAAATAATAAATTCGGCTTTTGAAATTCTTAAAGAAAAAGGTATTGATTCAATAAATGCCCGTGCAATCGGAAAAGCACTCAACTGTTCAACTCAGCCTATTTTCTCTCAATTTAAAACAATGGAAGAACTAAAAGAAAAACTTATTAGAAAAGCTCGTGATTTATATAATGAATATATAAAGGAAGCCCTTTTAAAAGAAAAGCCGTTTAAAGCTTCGGGTTTAGCTTATATTAACTTTGCAAAAGATGAGCCACAGCTTTTTAAATTGCTGTTTATGAATGATAATAAAAACTCAACGCCATCGCCGAATGAATTTGATGAAAATCATAATGAAGTTTTAAATAAAGCAATGTCTTCTACCGGTTTTTCAAGTGATGACAGCGAAAAAATTTATTTTTACTTATGGATTTTTGTTCACGGAGTAGCAACTATGATAGCAACAAACACGGTAAAATTCACTGATGAACAGATAGATGATCTTCTTACTACTTCTTATCTTGCTATGAAAGATAGAATTAATAAAGAAAACAAGGAGGATTAAGTTTTGAATATTATTGAAATTAAGCATTTAAAAAAGTCTTTTAAAGATGTAAAAGCAGTAAATGATATTTCATTTAAAGTTAAAACAGGTGAGCTTTTTGCCTTTTTAGGTGTAAACGGTGCAGGCAAAAGCACAACTATTTCAATAATTTGCGGTCAGCTTGAAAAAGATGCGGGCGAAATTAAAATTATAGGCGAAAATCCTGAAAAAAATATGGATAAAATAAAATCTCAAATCGGAGTTGTTTTTCAAAACTCATTGCTTGATAAACCGCTGACTGTTTATGACAACTTGCAAAACCGTGCCTCTCTTTACGGCATTTTAGGAAAAGATTTTGAAAATCGACTTTACGAATTATCCGAATTGCTCGATTTAAAAGATTTGCTTAAACGCCCTGTCGGTAAATTATCGGGCGGTCAAAGAAGAAGAATTGATATTGCAAGAGCCATTATTCATAAACCAAAAATTCTTATTCTTGATGAACCTACAACGGGACTTGACCCACAAACCAGAAAAACTGTCTGGGATGTAATAGCTACGCTTCGTAAAAAAGAAAATATAACTGTATTTTTAACCACTCATTATATGGAAGAAGCCGCTGACGCTGATTATGTTGTAATTCTTGATTCAGGTAAAATTGTTGCCGAAGGAACACCGATTGAACTTAAAAATCAGTACACCGGCGACTTTATTACACTTTATAATACTAAAGAAGATTCTGTTAAAAAACTAAATGCTCCTTACGAAGCTTTAAAAAATTCTTATAAAGTTTCGGTTGCAAATACAAAAGCCGCTACCGATTTAATAATTAGCCACCCTGATGTTTTTACAGATTATGAAATAGTAAAGGGTAAGATGGATGATGTTTTTCTTGCTGTTACCGGCAAAGCTCTTCATGGAGGTGACGAAAAATAATGTTAGGTTTAATGATTAAAAGAAATATAAAATTATTTTTCAAAGATAAAGGTATGTTTTTTGCATCTCTTATAACCCCTATTATTCTTCTGGTTCTTTATACAACTTTTTTAGGCGATGTTTATAAAGACAGTTTTGAAATGTCATTTTCAAGTTTTGCTACAAACATTAAATTACCTGAAACATTAATAGATGGTACTGTTGGCGGAGAACTGCTTTCATCGCTTTTAGCGGTTTGTTGTATTACCGTAGCTTTTTGTTCAAACTTTTTAATGGTATCAGATAAGGTAACAGGCTCAAGAAACGACCTTACCGTTTCACCTATTAAATCTTCAACCCTGTCAATCAGCTACTATATTGCAACTGTTTTAGTTACCTTGATTGTTTGTGTTATTGCCGCAATAGCTTGCTTTATTTATCTTTCGCTTGTCGGTTGGTATTTAAGTGTATTAGATATAATTTTAATATTTATAGATGTATTTATACTTGTTATGTTTGGCACAGCACTTTCTTCAATAATAAATATATTTTTATCAACCCAAGGTCAAATTTCCGCTATCGGTACCATCGTCAGTGCAGGCTACGGATTTATCTGTGGTGCATATATGCCGATTTCACAATTTGGCGAAGGACTTCAAAAAGTTTTATCATTCCTACCGGGAACTTACGGCACTTCATTAATACGCAATCACGCACTAAACGGCTGTTTTAAAGAAATGACCGATCTGGGATTTCCGGATAAAGTTTTAGACGGAATTAAAGATTCAATTGACTGTAATATTTATTTCTTTGATAATAAAGTATCTGTTAGTTCAATGTATATCTTTTTGATCTCAACTGTTACAGCACTAATTTTAATTTATATTTTATTAAACATAATAAAAGGCAAAAAAGCAGATAAAAAATAAAAAGCAAAAAACGCTTACACTGTTTTATAAAGTGTAAGCGTTTTTTATTAATCAAATAATTTTTCAAAATCTAAAACATCATCGGCGACTGCCCGGCAAAATTCTTTGCTATGCGAAACAAATAAAACTGTTCCTTCAAATTTCTTTATTGCCACTTTTAATTGCTCTATCGCATTTACATCTAGATGGTTTGTAGGCTCATCAAGCAATAAAAGATTGTATTTTTGCAAGGTTAGTTTACATAACTTAACTTTTGATTGTTCGCCGCCACTCAAAGTAGACAACTTTTGCAAAACCTTTTCGCCTTGCAAACCGCATCTTGACAATGCTGTTCTGATTTCTCTGTCATTAAGACGCGGATAACAGTTTTTTATTTCTTCTAATGCGGTTAGGCTATCGTCATCCCATTCGTTCTCTTGTTTGTAATAGCCGATTTTAACGTTATCAGCCAGTTCATACTCACCTGAAATCGGCGGAATAAGTCCGTTAATTGTTTTTATAAAAGTTGTTTTACCGATACCGTTAAATCCTGTTACGGCTAACTTTTTGCCGACCCTTAATTCTACATTAATTTCAGGCACTAATGGATAATAATAGCCTATTTCAAGATTTTTAGTAGTTAACATAACTTGACCGACAGCCGGAGTATAATCAAACAGAAAGCTCGGTTTTACCGCAGTAGTCGGCTTATCTATCTTCTCCATTTTATCAAGCTTTTTTTGTCGGCTTTTCGCCTGTTTTGAAGTAGAAGCACGAACAATATTTTTATCAATAAATGTTTGTAATTTATTGATTTCTTTTTGTTGCGAATTATAATTTTTTAAAAGTTCTGCTTGTTTTAACTCTTTTAATTTAACAAAAGTTTTATAATCGCCGTTAAATCTTGTAATCTGCCCGTTATCTATATCGCAAATGCAGTTTACAACCTCGTTTAAAAACTCAAAATCGTGGCTGACTAAAATAAATGAACCCTTAAATCCGTTTAAATATTTTGTAAGCCAGGCAATATGCTCTTTATCCAAAAAGTTAGTAGGCTCATCAAGCAACAAAACATCGGGATTTTCAAGCAAAAGTTTTGCAAGCATAACCTTTGCTCGCTGTCCGCCGCTAAGCGTTTTAACATCTGTATCCATTCCGAAGCCTGTAATGCCAAGACCTGCCGCAACCTTATCAACATTGCTGTTTACTGAATAAAAGTCTTCCGCTTCAAGTTCTTCACGCAGCTCCTCTGCCTGTTCGCAAAGCTCCATTTGGCGATCTACATCGTCACACTCTCCGATTTCATTATCAATTTTCTGCAACTGTTCATCAATCTTAAAAAGATGTAAAAATGCCTCTAAAAGATAATCTTTTACCGAAACCGATTTTTTAATTTTTGCCTCTTGGTCAAGGTAGCCGAGCTTAAATCTCGGATTCCATTTAACAAAGCCTTCATCAGGCACAACTTCACCGATTAAAATATTTATAAAAGTCGATTTTCCTGCACCGTTTAAACCGGTAAGCCCTAATTTATCTCCGCCGAAAAGTTGCATATTGGCATGAGAAAAAAGCTTTTTATCGCCAAAAATCTGTGTTAAATTTTTTACATCTAAAATACTCATTATTAAATTAATCCTTATTTATCTAAATTAACATAAAGTTGATTAAATGAAGTTATAATACCGTTTTACGCTAACATATCTTTTTATTTTCATTTTATATTATCATAAATTTTTATTTCTTTCAAGAAAGAAGCGTTTGTAAATCAAAAAAATTCACAAACGCTTAAAAGAGTTATTGTTTTAACCTTTTATCAAGTTTTACAGCAAGGCGTGTGCCAATGCTTTGGAAAATTTGAACTAAGACTATTAAAAGAATTACTGCAAAAACCATTACAATATATTTATATCGGTAATAACCATAGTTAATAGCAATTTTACCAAGACCGCCACCGCCGATAATACCGCTCATCGCCGAATAGCCGAGAACTGTTGTAATAGCGATTGTTGCATTAGAAATAAGAGATGGTAAGCTTTCCGGAATCATTACCTTTGCAATAATTTGAAAAGGTGTTGCCCCCATACTTTGTGCCGCTTCAACAATATTAGGATCAACTTCTCTTAAGCTGCTTTCAACAAGTCTTGCAACAAAAGGAAAAGCTGCAATAACAAGCGGAACAATTGACGCTACTGTACCTACCGGAGTTCCGACAATAAATCTTGTAATAGGAAAAACCAAAATCATAAGTATTAAAAACGGAACGGAACGAAGAAGGTTTATAATAACATTTGTAATATGCAAAACAGGTTTTGGAATTTTAATAATTTTGCCTTTTTCGCCTGCAACCAAAAGCACGCCAAGCGGCAAACCGATTATAATTGCGAAAAGTGTTGAAAGTACAGTTACATAAAATGTTTCCCACACAGCAAGCGGAAATTCGGTTTTAAAAATATCAAGCGCTTCTACAACATCAGGCGAAGATAAAAAATCAAACATACTATTCAACCTCCTCTACAATAATATTTTCATCAGTTAAAAATTCAATTGCATCGGCAACGGCATTTTCATCATTCGGCAAGCCTAAAATCATATTGCCGTAAGCCTTTTCGCCGATTGACTTTGTTGACGCTGATAAAATATTAGCATAAATATTTTTTTCAGTAGCCATTTTTGCAATCATCGGTGTATCAGTAGCACTCGCACCATTGAAAACAACACGAATATAACGCTGATTTTTGTCTTTTCCGATCTTCTCATCATAACCGTTAGGGAAAACCAAATTTTTCGCCGTTTCAGATTTTGGTGAAGAGAAAATATCAGATACCTTTCCTTCTTCTACTACAACACCCTCATTTAAAATAGCAACTCTATCACAAATTTCTTCAACAACGCTCATTTGGTGGGTAATAACAATAACTGTAATACCGAGATTTTTATTAATTTCTCGAATAAGCGATAATATCGAATGAGTTGTTTGCGGATCAAGTGCACTTGTTGCTTCATCACAAAGCAAAACTCTAGGATTTGTAGCAAGTGCTCTTGCAATTGCAACACGCTGTTGTTGACCGCCTGAAAGTTGAGCAGGATATGCTTTAGCTTTATCGCCGAGACCGACTGTCTCGAGCAACTCTTGTGCTCTTTTTTTAGCCTCTGCTTTGTTTACACCGGCTAATTCAAGCGGAAAACAAACATTTTTTAGGCAATTTCTTTGCATAAGCAAATTAAAGCCTTGAAAAATCATAGTAATGTTTCTACGTTCTTCTCTAAGCTCTTTTTGTGACAGAGCACCCATATCCTTATCGTCTATTATAATGCTGCCATCGGTTGGTCGCTCAAGCATATTGATACAACGAACAAGTGTACTTTTTCCCGCACCGCTCATACCAATAATACCGTAAATTTCGCCGTCAGGAATAGTAAGCGAAATATTTTTAAGTGCATCAACCTGACCGCCGGCAGTAGTAAACGATTTTGATAAATTATTTATCTTAATCATTCATTTTTTCCTCCAAAAAATATTCTTATAAAACGAAAGTAAGCCGACTGCTACTTTAATTAGCAGCCGGCTGAAAAATTTTTATTTACTTTTTGATAACATCAAGTGATTTTTGTTTGCCACCGTAAATGCCCATTGGTTCAACATGAATTGCAGCAACAGAAACAATATGAGTATTGTTTTCTTTATTAAAATCATCAAGATAAGGTTTGTGCTGGAAGTAGTTAGCATCAACATCTCCGCTTTCTACAACATTGTTCGGTTGAACATAATCAGTAAACTCTTTTACATCAAGAGTAATATCTTTTTCAGCTAAAATTTCTTTAGCAACTGCTAAAATTTCAGCGTGTGGTGTAGGAGAAGCGGCAACTGTGATTTTTGCACCTTTTAATTTTGCGTAATCAACAGTTGAATCGAAACCGTCAGCAAGTGGTTTATCAACAACGCTTACAACTGCGCCAGAATATTTATCTTTAATAAAATCAGCAACTTTTTGGCTTTCAAGAGCAGCAACTAATGCTTTGATTTTATCGCTGTTTTCGTTGCCTTCTTTTACTGCAATAATGTTTGAATATTCTGAAGAAGAGCCTTCAATTGCCAAAGAATCTTTTGTTGGATTTAATTTTGCTTCAATAGCATAGTTTGAGTTAATAATACCAAAATCAACATCTTGTAAAATATTCGGAAGCTGAGCTGCTTCAACTTCTTTAAACTCAATGTTGTAAGGGTTTTCAGCGATATCTTTTATAGTAGCTGTAATGCCTGCACCGTCTTTAAGTTTAATGTAACCTTGGTCTTGTAACAACAATAAAGCTCTTGCTTCATTTGTTGTATCATTCGGAACTGCGATTGTATAAGATTTTGAATCCTTTGAGTCTTTTGAATCACTTCCGCAAGAAGCGAAAACTGTTAATGATGTTACTGCTAACGCAACAATAAGTAGAATTGAAATTATTTTTTTCATATTTAATTACCTCTTTAATAAAATATTTTTGAATTTTGTTTTTTAGTTTTTAAGATTTTAAGATTTAATCATTTCACATTCGGCTGTTACAACATCGAACTCCGCTACAATTAAACCTAACGGAGCGTACTTGTTTTAAATTATTAAATTGTTTCGACATTTTTAAGTACCTCCTTCAACTTGTTTCACATTATAACGCTTATTATACGATTTGTCCAATACTGCATAAATATATTTAGTTATAGTTTTAAGCTATAACGCCGCCACTATATAAAAATTATAGCTATATCGTTATTAATTTGTTTTTAAATATTCTTTTAATTTCTCAATATAAATTCTGCACATTTTACTGGGCAAGGCATTCTTTTTAGTAATATATCCGATTTGCATAACATTATTTTTATTGTTTTCATCGGCTTCAAAAGGAATCGCAATATAATCGCTGCCGTTTAATTCTTCACAAATAATACCCGAACAAAGAGTATAACCGTTAAGTCCGACCATTAAATTAAGCATAGTAGCCCTATCATTAGCCTTAATTGTTCTTGAATACTCATTTGTTGTCAAAATTTCTTCGGCAAAATAGAATGAACTGTTATCTCCCTGCTCAAATGAAAGGCAAGGATATTTTTCAAGTTGAGATAAACTTATTGACTTTTCGTTTGCAAGCGGATGACCTTTCCAAATATAAACGAAAGCGTTGCAATCAATCAATTTATGAAACTCCAAATTCGCCGAATTAAGAAGTTTTAAAATAGCCATTTTATTAAAGTCACTTAAATATAATATTCCTATTTCACTTTTAAGGGTGCTTACATCACTTATTACTTCACGGGTTTTTGTTTCTCTTATTGCAAATTCATATTTTGACATATCAAAATCTTTTACCATTTCAACAAACGCTTTAGTAGCAAAAGAATAATGTTGAGTTGAAACGCCGAACTTTTTCTTTAAGCTTCCTGTTTGAGAGTATTTTTCAAGCAAGCTTTCATATTGGTTATAAACCTGTTTTGCATAAAGCAAGAACTCCGCTCCGTCAGGAGTTAATGAAACGCCTCTTCCGCTACGATTAAAAATACTTATTCCAAATTCTTTTTCAACTTCTTTTATAGCGTTTGTAAGAGAAGGCTGGGAAACATAAAGAATTTCAGCCGCCTTGTTAAAAGAGCCGGTTTCTGATATAATTATAATATAGTGAATTTGTTGAAGCGTCATAACTTTTTCCTCACTGAAAATTTATAAAATAATAGTACCATATTGCTTGTTATTTTGTCAATAAACGCTTGATTTTATAAAATTTTTCTGCCTTTTACTTGAAAACCTATAAAAACTATGTTATTATTAGGTTATAAAGAAAACAGAGGTAGATTATATATGAAAATTTCAACGAAAGGCAGATATGCTATCAGAATGATGCTTGATTTAGCAGAGCATCAGGGCGATGGATATATTGCACTTAAAGATATTGCAAAAAGACAGGATTTATCAAAAAAATACCTTGAACAAATTGTTCCTATTTTAAATCGTTCGGACTTTTTGGTTACAAGCCGTGGTTTTCAAGGCGGCTACAGATTAGCAAAAGACCCTGATAAATATACAATTAAAGATATTTTAGAATTAACCGAAGGCAGTTTAGCTCCTGTTGCCTGTCTTGATAAAAACCCGATAGGTTGTGAACGAAGCTCAACTTGTGTTACATTACAGCTTTGGCAAGGCTTAAACAAAGTTATTGATGATTATTTAAGCGGAATAACGCTGAAAGATTTGCTTAACAGACAAGTTGAAATGTACTCAAACGATTATGTAATATAAAATCTAAAATTAATTATGCGCTATTTAAGTCAAAATTCTACTTAAATAGCGTTTTTTATTATCGAAATTTTTGATATAATTTTTTTAAATTTTCTTTAATTTTTTAAAAATATATTTGATTATCTTACAAATATATTATATAATATAAGTTGAATAAATTTGTATTTAGGTGAAAATGTATGGATATTCGTGTAGGCGATGTTATTACAATGAAAAAACCGCACCCTTGTAAATCAAAAGATTTTAAGGTTCTCAGAATCGGAATGGACTTTAAAATAAAATGTTTGGGTTGTAACCATGAAATAATGTTACCTCGTTCCGCTTGTGAAAAAAATATTCGAAAAGTCTTTCGTGACGGCGAGTATTTATAGTTTTAGGAGAGAAAATTATGAGTAATGAAAAAAAGACTAATTATACAGGACTGGGCACTACTATTGGACTTTGTATCGGCACTGCTTTAGGTATGATTTTCGGACTTGTTTTTGATAATCTGCCTGTTATTATGAGCGTTGGTATGATTTTCGGTCTCGGTGCAGGCTCGGTTGTCGGTTCTTACAAGGATAATAAAAATTTAAAAGAAAACAGAAAAAAAGAGCAAAAAGAACAAATTAAATCTGATAATAAAAATGATTAATTCATAAACAGAAAGGGAATTTTTATAGTATGTTTGACAAGTTGATTGAAGTTGAAAAGCGTTTTGAAGAGATTGAGCAACAGTTAATGGATCCGGCTGTTGTTACCGACCAAAAACTTTATACCAACCTTATGAGAGAAAATAAAAAATTAACTCCGATTGTTGAAAAATTCAGAGAATATGAAACAGCTAAGAAAAATATTGAAGATGCTAAAGCTATGATAGCCGAAGGCGGACTTGATAAAGATTTTAAAGAAATGCTTGATGAAGAAATGTCTTCTTCAAAAGAAATAATGGAAAAATGTGCAGAAGAGCTTAAAATTCTTCTTTTGCCAACCGACCCTAACGATGATAAAAACGTTATTATTGAAATTCGTGGCGGCGCAGGCGGCGAAGAAGCAGCACTTTTTGCAGGCGAGTTGCTCCGTATGTATACAATGTATGCCGAAAGCAAAGGCTGGAAGGTTGATATGCTTTCCGCTAACGAAACAGGTCTTGGCGGATACAAAGAAGTTTCATTTATGGTTGAGGGCGAGGGTGCTTATTCAAGACTTAAATTTGAATCGGGCGGACACCGTGTTCAGCGTGTACCTGAAACCGAAAGTCAGGGCAGAATTCATACTTCAGCGGTTACTGTTGCGGTATTGCCTGAAGCAGAAGATGTTGAAATTGAAATTAATCCGGCAGACTTGCAAATTGATACCTATCGTTCATCGGGTGCAGGCGGTCAGCATGTAAATAAAACCGAATCTGCCATTAGAATTACCCACTTGCCAACAGGCACAATCGTTGAGTGTCAAGATGAGCGTTCACAACATAAAAACAAAGAAAAAGCTATGAAAATTCTTCGTTCAAGAATTTATGATAAAATGCAACAAGAGCAGGCTGATGAAATTGCTCAAACAAGAAAAACTATGATCGGTTCGGGCGACCGTTCACAAAGAATCAGAACTTACAACTTCCCACAGTCCCGTGTTACCGACCACAGAATCGGTCTTACTATCTATAAACTGGAGCAGTTTATGAACGGCGATCTTGATGAAGTTATTGACGCATTAATTACCGCTGACCGTGCAGAACAATTAAAAGCAGACAGCGAAAACTAAAAGTATCAGTTGAAGTTCGAGCGGTTAGGACAAAAAACATTGCAACTTACAGCAAATTTTAATGGGAGAAATCAAACAATGGAAACGCAAATGTTATCTTCAACAAAAAAAGATATTGAAGCTGCCGCTGAAATTTTAAAAAACGGCGGTCTTTGCGTTATACCTACCGAAACTGTATACGGACTCGGTGCAAACGCTTTTAATGAAACTGCGGTTAAAAATGTTTATACCGCTAAAGGCAGAGCCGCTGATAATCCGCTTATTGTTCATATTACAAAATTTGATGAAATTTATCCGCTTGTAAAAGAAATTCCCGAAAAAGCCAAAGCTTTGGCAGAAAAATTTTGGCCGGGTCCGCTGACTATGATTTTTAAAAAATCCGATAAAATTCCCGATGCGGTTACTTGCGGAATGGATACAGTTGCTATAAGAATGCCGTCCCACCCTGTTGCAAGAGCGATTATTTCTGCCGCTAAACTGCCTATTGCAGCACCCAGTGCTAATTTATCGGGCGGTGTTAGCCCTGTTACCGCTGAACATTGCTTTTCTGATTTAAACGGCAGAGTTGACGCAATTGTAGATGGCGGAGAATGTGAAGTCGGTCTTGAATCAACAGTAATTTTAATGGTTGGCGATACTCCGAGATTGCTTCGTCCCGGCTTTGTTACCGCAGAGCAAATAAAAGAAACTATCGGCGATATTATTATTGATAATGCTATTTTACATCCTATTGAAAAAGGCGAAAAGGTTTTGTCGCCAGGTATGAAATATAAACACTACTCACCGAGTGCAAAAGTTGTAATTATTGACGCTGATGATGAAAAATATTACAGTTATGTAAACCAATATCAAGGTGACAATGTATTTGCTTTGTGCTATGATGAAGACGCCGAGCATATAAATAAAAAATATTTAACTTACGGCAAAAACCACGATGATAAATCGGCAGCCGCAAAACTTTTTTATAATCTACATCAGTTTGATTTAATGGGTGCAAAACTTGTTTTGGCAAGGTTGCCCGAAACCACAGGAGTTGGACTTGCGGTTGTAAACCGTCTACTTCGTGCGGCAGGGTTTGAGGTGATTAAGCTTTGAAAATTATAGGTTTAACAGGTGCTTCGGGTGCGGGCAAATCAACCGTTGTTAAAATGCTCGGCTTTAAAACTGTTGACGCTGATAAAATTTCAAGAGAAGTTATGTTGCCGGGCAGCGAATGTTTAAAAGCTATTGTAAAAGCCTTTGGCGAAGATGTTTTGTGCGACGACGGCAGTTTAAACCGAAAAGAACTGGCAAAAAGGGCTTTTTCGAGTAAAGAAAAAACCGAACTTTTAAACTCGGTTGCTCACCCTTTTATAAAAAAAGAAATACATAACCAAATTAAAAATTACAAATTGCAGGGCGAAAAAGTAATTATTCTTGACGCTCCGCAGCTTTTTGAGGCAAAATGCGAACAATTTTGCGATATTACAGTCGGTGTTTTGGCTGATAAAAGTGTTCGCAAAAAACGAATTATGATTCGTGATAATATAACAGAAGAACAGGCAAATACAAGATTAAACGCCGGTAAGCCTGATGAATTTTTTATTAAAAATTGCGACTATATTATTATAAATGACGGCGAATTAGATAAACTACAAATGAATGTTAAAAAATTTATTTTATCGCTTGATATTTAGGAGAAACATTGAAAAAATTATTTAAACTCGTACTATGGATTGTTTTAATCTGTGTACTGATTTACGGCGGAATGACCGCTTACAAAAAAATAGAAAAATTCATATATCCTACTGATTACGCTGATTTAGTCAATAAATATGCCGAAGAAAACGACCTTGATAAATCGCTTGTTTTTGCGGTTATAAAATGTGAAAGCGGTTTTGATAAAAATGCTGTTTCAAAAATCGGCGCTAAAGGACTTATGCAGCTTACTCCCGAAACTTATGAGTGGGTTTCTTCAAAACACGGCAAAAAAGTTGATAATTCCGATGAACTTTTTGATCCGGAAACTAATATTCAAGCAGGTTGCCGACTTTTAAAACGACATATTAAAGAGTTTAAATCAGTAAAAACCGCACTTGCCGCTTATCACGCCGGAAGAGGAGTTACTAATAAGTGGCTTAAAGATGAAAAATATTCTTCCGACGGTGTAAATTTAGATAAAATTCCTTACAGCGAAACTGAAAGTTATGTTGATAAGGTAATAAATACAGTCGAAAAATATAAAACTATTTATAATATAGACTAAAGAAGGAGATTTTTACTATGGACGAGAAAACACAGGCAAAAGAATTAAAAGAAAAACTTTTTCTTAATGACAAAAACGGCTATTTTAAAATAGACGAATGTGAAGAAAAAGACATTAACGATTTTGCAGAAGGCTATAAAACCTTTTTAAACGCTTCAAAAACCGAGCGTCTTTGCGTTAAAAATGCAATTTTATTAGCAGAAGAAAAAGGCTTTGAAGAATTTGATCCTGACAAAAAATATAAAACAGGCGACAAAGTTTATTTAAATCAACACGGC
Organism: uncultured Eubacteriales bacterium; assembly: GCA_934476085.1. Classification (GTDB taxonomy): domain Bacteria; phylum Bacillota; class Clostridia; order Oscillospirales; family Acutalibacteraceae; genus RUG11462. The sequence goes on from CAKSNE010000004.1 coordinate 116,643, forward strand.
AAAGCAATTATTCTTTCGGTTATCGGTAAAAAAGATATTAAAGAAGGCACCCGAATTGTTGCCGCACATATTGATTCACCAAGAATTGATTTAAAAGCAAACCCGCTTTTTGAAAATGAAGAACTCGGTTACTTTAAAACTCATTATTACGGCGGAATTAAAAAGTATCAATGGACTGCTATGCCGCTTTCGCTTTACGGCGTTGTTATCAACTCTAAAGGCGAAAAAATTGAAATTTCTTTGGGCGACGGCGAAAACGATCCTAAATTTGTTATTACCGATTTACTTCCACACCTTGGTGCAGAACAAGGCAAACGCACTTTAAACGAAGGTATCAAAGGCGAAGAACTTAATATTTTAATCGGTTCTCGTCCGTTTAAAGACGATAGTGAATCAGAGGCAATCAAACTTAATTTGATGAAACTTATTAACGAAAAATACGGCTTTGTTGAAGAAGATTTCAGAGCCGCCGAGCTTGAATTTGTTCCGTCATTTAACGCTTGCGACATTGGCTTTGACCGCTCACTCGTTGGCGGATACGGCCACGATGACAGAGTTTGTGCTTATCCGGCACTTATGGCGGCACTTGATACCGAAGCCCCTGAATACACAACTGTTACTGTTTTAACCGATAAAGAAGAAACAGGATCAGACGGCAACACAGGCTTGCTTTGCGATTATTTACGCAACTTTATTACCGATCTTGCACTTGCAAACGGCGTTCAGGGTTACAGAGTTTTAAGAAATTCAAAATGCTTGTCAGCAGATGTAAACGCTGCATTTGACCCTACTTTTCCTGATGTTTCCGAAAAGAGAAATTCATCATTTGTAAACAAAGGCGTTGTAATAACTAAATACACAGGCGCTCGTGGCAAAGGCGGCACATCTGACGCATCAGCCGAGTATATGGGATTTGTTTCAAAGCTTCTTAATGATAACAAAGTTGTTTGGCAAACAGGCGAACTCGGTAAAGTAGACGCAGGCGGCGGCGGAACTGTTGCAAAATACATTGCTAATATGGATGTTGAAACAGTTGACCTTGGCGTGCCTGTTCTCTCAATGCACTCACCTTTTGAAGTAATTTCAAAACTTGATTTATTTATGGCTTACAAAGCTTTTATGGCATTTAACAAATAAATATTAATAAATCTTGTCCCCTTACGCATATACTTAAATAAAAAATGCAAAGTAAGGGGACATTTAATATGATAGGCTTTACCGCAAAAATTACAAAAACAAAAATTTTTATAGGAATTGCTATACTTCTGATTCCGCTGCTCACCTTTTCGGCGATTTATATAAACCGAATAAATAAACCCGAAATTGTTAATTTAAACGGAAAAACTTCGGCTCAGCGAATAGCTTTTTTAAAACAATACGGCTGGGAAGCGAACAAGGATAACGAAGACGAAAAAGATACAGTTATTCCCGCAAAATTTGATAATGTTTATGACGCTTACAACAGTATTCAGCTATCTCAAGGCTTTGATTTATCAGCCTATAAGGGCGAAAAGGTCAAGCTTTACAGTATAAAAATAAATAACTACCCTAAAAATTCCGAATATGTTTATGCCACAATTTTAGTAAAAGGCGATACAATAATCGGCGGTGATATTCATTCGACCGAGTTAAACGGATTTATGCACGGGTTTAAACTAGAATAACCAGAGGTAAAAATGGAGAGAATTGATAAAATCGTTTCTACAAAAATGTGTATTTCACGAACCGACGCACGCAGACTTATAAAAATCGGTCAGGTTTTATTAAACGGTCAGCGTATTAAAAGCACTAATGCTAAAGCCGATGAAACCGATGAAATCACAGTAAACGGCGAAAAAATTACATATAACAAAAACGTTTATATAATGATGAACAAGCCAAGCGGTGTTGTTTGCGATGATAAAGACTCTGCTCCTTACGCACCGACTGTTTTAGATGATTCATTAAAACAAAAAGACTTATTTTGTGTCGGCAGACTAGATAAAGATACAACAGGTTTGCTTATTATCACAAATGACGGCGAATTTTCACATAATGTTATCTCGCCTAAAAAGCACATTCAAAAACGATACCGTGCAACGCTTGAAAGTCCTGTTACCGATGAAAACATCGCTAAAGCAAAATCAGGGTTGACGCTTAAAGACGGTACAAAGCTTTTGCCGGCTGAAATTGAAATTGTCAGCGATGACAGAAAAACTGTTGACTTTGTCATCAGCGAAGGCAAGTACCACCAAATCAAACGAATGGCAGGTGCCATGAATAACAAGGTTTTAACTTTAAAACGTATTTCTATCGGAAAATTAGTTCTCGATAACTCGCTTGAAGTCGGAAATGCCAGAATACTGTCAAATAAAGAATTGGAAAATATTTTCTTGTAATTTGTTCAAATTCACAAAATGTTAATATAAAATCGGCTAAATATCACATTTTTGCAATTTTTATTGTGAATTTTGCATAATAATGTTAATGATTTTTTGGCATTAAATTTTATTGCAATTTTTTGATATATATGCTATTATTATCAATACAAGCTAGGGCACTGTATGCCCTTGTGTATTATAGGAGGAAAAAATATGGCAGGCTTATCTTTAAAAGGTATTTATAAAAAATATCCTGGCGGCGTAATTGCTGTATCTGATTTCAATCTTGAAATTAAAGATAAAGAATTTATTGTTTTAGTAGGTCCTTCAGGTTGCGGTAAATCTACAACTCTTCGTATGATTGCCGGTCTTGAAGAAATTTCAGAAGGTGAACTTTATATCGGCGACCGTTTGGTTAACGATGTAGCACCTAAAGACAGAGATATTGCAATGGTGTTCCAGAACTATGCGCTTTATCCTCATATGTCAGTTTTCGAGAATATGGCATTTGGCTTAAAACTTCGTAAAACTCCACGTGATGAAATCAAACGTCGTGTAGATGAAGCTGCTAGAATTCTTGATATTGCTCATTTATTAGACAGAAAACCAAAGGCTCTTTCAGGTGGTCAACGTCAGCGTGTTGCTCTTGGTCGTGCGCTCGTTCGTGAACCACAGGTATTCTTACTTGACGAACCTTTGTCAAACCTTGATGCTAAACTTCGTGCTCAAATGAGAACTGAGCTTACAAAACTTCATCAAAGACTCGGTACTACATTTATCTATGTAACACATGACCAGACCGAAGCTATGACAATGGCTGATAGAATCGTTGTTATGAAAGACGGTCTTATTCAACAGGTTGATACTCCACAGCATCTTTATGATATTCCATGCAACACATTCGTTGCCGGATTTATCGGTTCACCTCAAATGAACTTTATTGATTCTGTTGTAAGAAAAGAAGGCGAAGACTTCTTTGTTGAATTTGGTTCAGAAGATACAAAACATCGTCTTGGTGTTAAATTTAAAATCAAACTTCCTGCATACAAAAATGCAAAAGGTCAACTTGATAACTATGTTGATAAAGAAGTTATTATGGGTATCCGTCCTGAACACATTCATGACGAACCAAAACTCTTAAAAGAATTCCCAGACGGTAAAGTTGAAGCTAATGTTGAAGTTACTGAGCTTATGGGTGCTGAAACATATCTCTATGTTAACTGCGAAACTCACTACTTAACAGCTCGTGTTGCTCCTACAACAACTGCTAAAATGGGCGAAGATATCGATATCACATTTGAACCTGAAAAGATTCATCTCTTTGATAAAGATACTGAAATGGCAATTTGCCACTAATTAAATAACATACAAAAGCCTGATTTTTTATCAGGCTTTTTGATTTTTAGATAAGGATTTATTTTTTATGAAAATTGTTATTACCGATGCTAAAACGCTTACCGATGGTGATATTAGTTTGGATTTTTTCAAAAATTACGGTGACGTTGACATATATCAAATGACCTTAGCACAAGAGCTTGATGAAAGAATAGCAGACGCTGATATGGTTATTTGTAATAAAACCGAAATTACTGCCGAAACTATGAAAAAAGCGAAAAAGCTTAAATATATCGGACTTTTTGCAACAGGATTTAATAATATTGATATTGCTTTTGCTAAAAAAAGCAACATTGTTGTTTGTAATGCACCTGCCTATTCTACCGAAGCGGTTGCACAACACACTTTTTCGCTGATTTTTCATTTTACAAATAGAGTCAGCGAGTATAATTCGTTTGTTTCAAACGGCGATTGGATTAACAGCGAAACTTTTTCTTGTTTTCCGTTGCCGCTAACCGAGATTAATAACAAAACTATCGGGCTGGTCGGTTATGGCTCAATCGGTAAACGAGTAGCCGAGATTGCAAAAGCATTTAAAATGAATGTTTTGGTTTTCAACCGCAGTAAAATCAATGATAATACTGTTTCACAAGTTGATTTTGATACTTTGCTTAAAAACAGCGATATTGTATCTCTTCATTGTCCGCTAAATGAGCAATCAAAAGAAATGATGAACAAACAAGCGTTTTCAAAAATGAAAAAAGGTGCAATTTTGATCAACACCGCTCGCGGTCCGATTGTAAATGAAAATGATTTAAAAGATGCACTTGAATGCGGTCAATTAGGCGGAGCAGGCGTTGATGTTTTAACAACCGAGCCAATGAACAAAAACTGTCCGCTATACAATGCGAAAAATTGCGTTATAACGCCGCATATTGCCTGGGCGGCACTCGAAACCAGAGAAAGACTTTTAAAAATAGTAGAAGAAAATATAAAAGCGTTTTTATCAGGCAACCCGCAAAATGTTGTAAATAAATAAACTAAAAAAAACTACCGCTTAAATTATAAGCGGTAGTTTTTAGTCTTCGGTGATTTCAAGCAAATCGTTTGGAGTACATTCCAGCAACAAACACATTGTTTCGATATTTTCATATCTGATCGACTTTGTCTTGTTGTTTACCATATTGCTGAAATTTTGATAACTCATACCAAGTTGTTTGTATAACCAGTACTTTGTTTTGCCTTTTTTCTCGAGCAACTCGAGTGCTTTTAATCTAATCATAAGATACATCTCCAACATATATTCTCTAATAAGATAATATATCATTTTTTATCTTTACACATAGATTATTTCGTTGTATAATGAATTCATCTAATTAATTTATGCGTAAGGCTTTTTCACACTATACAACGCAAACAAACAGGAGGTTTTTATGATTATTGATGATTATATGAAAATAGAATTAACGCCGGGAAACGGTGGTAAAAGCTGTTTAGGCAATGGCGAACACATAAATGAAAAAGGAAAGCCTATTGAAATTTGCTGTGAAAATTGCGATTATTTTCTTTGTTGTTTTCCGCTGAGCGAAAATGAATAACTATCCCTTTTTCTCTTTTTCAAAAAAGGTTTTTACGCTAACGGCAATAAGACATAAACCAAAAAGCTTTGAAACAATATCACTTTTTATTACTCCGCCTAAATAAACGCCTAACAAGCTGCCGAAAACACCTGAAAAAGCAAGCCATAAAGCCTTTTTTATATCAATTCGTTTTTGCTTTAAGTAAATAATTACAGAAAAAAGTGCAATCGGAATAAAAAACAACAGATTTATTCCTGCGGCATTTTCACGCGAAACATTCATAAAAAATGTTAAAAATATTATTAAAACTCCACCGCCGCCGACGCCTAAACTGCCGAGTGCTCCGCTTAAAAAACCGCCTAATATAAGCCACAACCAATCCATAAGCTTCCCCTTTTTAAAAAATCATTCTGATACCCGAATAAATCATAAAAACGCAAAATATCTTTTTTAATAAATTACAAGAAATCTTTTTCATTAAAAATGTACCAAAAAATGCACCTATCAATCCGGACGGCAATAAAATCCACATATTATTATCCAACTCGATTTTTCCATTAAAATAATAAATTATCGCTGATAAAATACACAGTGGCAGAATTACTGCAATTGATGTAGATTGAGCTGATTTTTGATCTAGTCCCGTATGTTTCAAAGTTTCTACTGCAACTACTCCGCCGCCTGCTCCGAAAAGACCGTTTAAAACGCCTGTTAAAAAACCGAATATTAACTTAAATATGTTCTTTTTCATCAAATCAAAAACCTTTTTAAAATAAACTATATAAACTATTATAACCAATAAAAATTTAAAAATTATTCACAAAAATATAATATATTTTTTGTGCATAATTTTGTGTTAATTTTACCATAAAATTATTGACTATTTTCTTTAATTGTTGTAATATTAGTATGTACAGTAATCTAACTGTGAATTTTAGGCTAAAGTGCAAATCTAAACGGAGGTAAAATTATGTCTAAATTTTCGAAATTGCTTGCTTTAATGCTTGTAATTGTATTTTCATTGTCCCTTGTTGCATGCGGTGGCGATGAAGCAAACAATGACAACCCAACTAAAGCAACTGAAACAACTGTAGCAGACGATGTTACTGCTACTGCTGGCGAAACAACAACTACTGTTGCTGGTGAAACCACTGATAAACAAGGCAAAACCAACAATAAAACAGATGGTGTTGCAACAACTAAAAAAACAAAAGTAAATAAAGCTCTTGTAGACACTAGCAAAGGTGTTTCTCAAACAGGTGCGTTAATTCCTCGTACAACTAACAAAGCAGGTAACGCTTCTGCTAAATTCGTTAAGAGCCTTAAAGGTTTTACACTTAAAATTTTATATCCATGGGAAAACATCTATGGCGATAAAAAATGTAAAGCTTCTGCTGAATCTTCAATTAAAGAAGTAGAAGATCTTTATGGTGTAAAGATTAAAGAATCAGGTAAATTCTCAAAATACAACGAAACTCTTGCTTCTGAGCTTGCTGCTAAGAAATGTGAGAATGGTTTGTATTATGCTCAGGATACTTACTTTGCTTCTTACTTCCAAAAAGGTTATATTTCTGACCTTACATCCGCTATGAGACAAACAGGCGTTGACTTCAATGACCCTTGGTACATTTCAGACGCTAAAGGTTTCTTAAACATTGATGGTAAACAGTATGGTTGGATTCCTTACGAAGATGAATATACAACTCCTTTCTGTATCATTTACAACAAAAAACTTCTTAATAAGAAGAAATTAGCTGATCCTGCTAAACTTGCAAGCCAAGGTAAATGGGATTGGGAAACTTTACAGAAATATGCTAAGAAATTTGATAACGATAAAAACGTTACAGGTTTCGGTTGCTCACATACTGATATTCTTTTAGAGGCTATTGCTAACCAATACGGTACAAAGCTTACTAAAGTTTCAAGAGGTCAACAACCAACTACTAATATTACTGATTCAAAAGTTAAAAGCGCTTTAACAGAGCTTTCTAACTGGTGTGTTGGTAAAAAAGCTTGGGCTGAATCTTTTGTAGGTAAAGCTTGGAACTATGCTAAAAACCAACTTGCTGAAGGCAAAGTTGCTATGTTCTTTGGTTTCCATGATGATATCCAGAATTTTGCCGGTTCATCTGTTAAAGGCGATATTGGTATTGCACCATTCCCTAACAAAAAAGCTTCTAAATCTTACACTAACATTAGTATTCCTCAGTTCGTTGCATTCGTTCCGATCGTAAATCAGAAAGATGCTGCTAAGATTCTCTTTATCAGAAATGAATACTATCGTTACAACTATCGTTACATCAACAGAAACTTCCAGTATAAATGGAAAAACTGGCTCTCAGCTTCTGATGCTATTACAAATGCTAGTAACATCAAATTCGGTAGAGGCGGTAACAAAATTAAATTTAGCTGGACAGAAATTTGTGAAGATAGCACAGCTAGCATTACAACTTCATCTGTAATTAATAAAGTGCTTACAGGTAGCAGCACTCCTGCACAGGCAATCAGCAGTAACAAAAATGCACTTACAAAAACTTATGCTGATGTTTGGAGCGGTCATAAGATTACAGGTAATGTTTAATTAATTACTTATAATTTATTTTGCATGCAAATAATAAAACGGATAAGGCTTAAAGCCTTATCCGTTTTTGTTTGTCTTAAAAAAGCTATTTGATTTTTAATATTGCTTGAATAATTTTTATAATTTAATTTAAATCAATCAGTTCAATCGCCTTTTTATGAAGGCGACTTATTTGTTTTGTGCAATAATTCATTTCTTCACCGATTTTTTCAAAAGATTTTCCTTTAAAATACTTCAAATAAAGGATTTTTTGCAAAGTTAAATCATTAAGCCTTTCAATAGCCTCATTAATATATTGACGCAAATCAACTAATTCGTCAATTTTTTCATCAATCCTTTTTTCTAAAAAACAGACCTTTTCAATAGATTTTTTGTTCTCACCAAACTTATTTAAAACAAGTGCTCGCGAGTACCATTTCTCTTTTTCATCAAGCAATTCATCAATGTAGGCATCCAAAATCATATAGCTTTCAAAAACCGCTATTTTTTCATTATATGTCATTATTTCTACATCCTTAAATTTACGGGGCATTATTATAATAAACAAAAGTGCGACCGATAAACAGTACTTATATCCGATTTCGATTATTTTTTTGTATTTACTAATTCATCTATGGAACAACCGATTAACGAAGAAAGCATTATTAGGTGAGTGACGCTTGGAACAGAGCTTCCTTGTTCCCATTTTACAACCGCTTGTTGACTAACTCCAATCTTATAAGCTACATACCTTTGAGTATAATCGTTTTTTTCTCTGAATTCTTTAATTTTTAACATCCTTTTATAACTCCTTTCTTGATACCAATATTTTACAATACTAATTCAAAAATGTCAATTATATCCACACAATTTGCAGTTGTATTTATTAATTTTTAAAAAATTATAAATAATTTCTTTATACGGTTGTAAAAAGTTTAAATTAGAATTATAATAGTTTTGGATAATAAAAAAGGATTTAAATTTATGATAGAAAATTTTGAAATTGAGAGAAAGTATATTATAAAAAACCCTGATTTAAACAAAATCAGAAAGCTTTCTAACAGGCAAATAAATATAACCCAAACATATATCGGATTAGATGATAAAGGATTTAATTGCAGAATAAGAAAAGTTGTTGAAAACGGTAAAACAAGATTTATACTTACAGAAAAGAAGAAAATCAGCAATATAAAAAGAATTGAAAACGAACGTGAAATTTCAAATGAAGAGTATAATAAACTTTTTGAAAAGCGTCTTAAAAATCACAATATTATTGAAAAAACTCGTTATTGTATAAATGAAAACGGGTTTATTTATGAAATTGATATTTTTTCTTTTTGGCAAAAAATCGCTTTTTTAGAAGTAGAGCTTGAAAATGAAAATGTTATTCCGCCAATTCCCGATTATCTATCAGTTATTACTGAGGTTACGGAAAAAAAGGGATTTTCTAATTATTCACTAAGTAAAACAATCCCCGATGAAAACAAGATTTTAAAAGGAGAATTTTAATAATGAATGTTGCTTTCTTTTTAACGCCTAAAAGCGAGGTTTCTTTCCTTTATGATGATTTTACGGTTCGTCAGGGACTCGAAAAAATGAAGTATCACGGATATACTGCGATACCTGTTATAACTAAAGACGGAAAATACGTTGCAACAGTATCAGAAGGCGATTTTTTATGGTTGATTGTTGATAGATATTTAAACAAGATGGAAGTAAACGATAAAAAGCTGGAAAAAATCTCAATAAAAGAAATTTTAAATATAGATAGATACAAAAGCGTTAAAATTACTTCATCAATTGATGAATTAGTTTCTCTTTCGTTAAATCAAAACTTTGTGCCAATTGTTGATGATACAAACAATTTTATCGGAATTGTTTCTCGAAAGAAAATTATTGAACACTTTAGCAAAACGAAAAAGGCTTAAAGGTTTTTAAAACCTTTAAGCCTTTTTTACTTTTCATAAATACTTTCTATTTTAAACTTTAATCATTTTGTGCTGCAACATTAGGGCAAGTAATTTCTTTTACTTTATACTCACTATAACACCATTCAACCGCATTTTTAATAACACGCTGAATATCTTTATTATGATAAGTAGGAAAAGTTTCGTGGCCCGGTTGAAAATAGAAAACCTTACCGTTTTCTCTACGCCAACAAGCACCGGATCTAAATACTTCTCCGCCCGAGTACCAGCCGATAAATACAAGCTTATCAGGCTCAGGAATACCAAACGGCTCACCGTACATTTCTTCTATCGGTAAAGTAATATGATCGCCTATGCCTTTTGCGATAGGGTGAGATGGTGAAACGACCCAAAGACGCTCTTTATCGTCTTCTTCACGCCAATGCAAAGTACAAGAAGTTCCCATAAGTGCTTTAAACGGTTTTGATAAATGTGCGGAATGTAAGAAAATAATACCCATTCCACGCAAAACTGCATCTTTTACCATTTGAGCGATTTCATCCGAAACATCACCGTGTTTGCAATGAGCCCACCAAATAAGCACATCAGTATCATCAAGTAACTCTTTTGTAATGCCCGCATTTTCCTGTAATTCGCCATCATTATTATAAAGCGATGTTGTTTTAACATCAAAATCATCCTTTAAAAATGATGCTAAATATTCATGAATTCCATTTGGGTATAATTTAAGAACATCTTCGTTTTTCCATAAGCCCTCTTGTGCATTTTCGTTCCATACAGTAACTTTAATCATAGTAAAACTCCGTTTCATTAAATATCGGTTTTAACCGCATTACCTGTTTTAGCTGACTCAAAAGCCGCTTCCATTACTTTCATAACCCTGAGTGCCTGTTCAGGTTTAATTAAAAGTTCTTTGCCTTCGATTGCACCGACTAACTGACGATAAACTACTTCCAGTCCGTCTTCAACATCCAGCGGCTCGGTTAATTTTATATGTTCAACCGAATCAGGATGTCTAGGAGCCATTGTTTTTGTCGGGCCTGCTTTTGTATAAAAGATTTCTTCGTCCCAAACATTGTCTTTGTTAATTACTCTGACAATTTCGCCGTTGCAATCCCAATCGTCAACCTGTAAAGTACCGTCTTTACCTAAAACATACCATCTAGGCTTTGTTATATAATTATTTGTAGCAACTTCAATTAATGCAGTAACGCCATCCGAAAATGTCATAATCATTTGGAAATTATCATCAACTTCTTTGTAATCAACACTATACATCTTACAAAAAACATTGACTACCTTTTCAGGCTTCATATACATTAACTGGTCAATTAAATGAACGCCCCAATCGAGCATCATTCCACCGCCAAGCTCTTTTAATGTACGCCAGCCTTTCGGCATACCTCTTGAGCCTTCAACACGGCTTTCAATATGATAAACCTTGCCGATTTTGCCCGCTTCAACATTTCTTTTCATAAGTTGAAAATCACGGTTTGTTCTACGGTTTTGGTCGATTGTAAATACTTTTCCTGTTTCTTTTGCAACCGCCATAATTTCAAGTAATTCATCGCTTGTAATAGTAACGGGTTTCTCGCAAATAACATTTTTATTATGTCGTAAAGCATCAATACAAATTTCTTTATGTGCTTCATTTGTAGTAGCAACCAAAACTATATCAATCTCAGGATCAGAGAGCAACTCCTCTCTGGAATTATAAGCAACCAGTCCTTCGCTTCTGGCTAACTCCATTCGTTTTTCGTTTAAGTCAAAAACACCTTTTGTTTTAACTCTTTCATTCGGATGGTCAACGCTGCAAAGATAATGTCCATGAGCCATTCCGCCATAACCGATAATGCCTAAATTATATATTTTATCCATAAAAATTGCCTTACCTTTTTAATTGATAAATTTTAAGCCCACCACATCTCGCCTGCGGTTTTAAAAATCAAAACTTCTTTTAAGAAAGCAATTGCTTTTTCAAGTCCTTCTTCAGGCGACATTAATGCGTCTTCATGTTCAATGCTGATTGAACCGTCATAGCCTACCGCTTTAAGTGTTGAAATAATATCATTCCAAACTTCTTTTCCATGACCATAACCGACAGTTCTAAACACCCAAGAACGTCCGAGAATATCGCCGTAGCTTTTTGTATCCAAAACGCCGTTTACTGCGGTATTATGCTCATCAATTTTTGTATCCTTTGCGTGGAAATGATAAATTGCACCTTTAAGCTTTTTAATAGCTTCAACAGGATTAATTCCTTGCCAGAATAAATGCGACGGATCAACATTAGCACCGATAATATCACCGACTGCCTCACGTAATTTAAGGCAAGTTTCAGGGTTGTAAACCACAAATCCAGGGTGCATTTCAAAAGCGATTTTTGTTATTCCATGGGCTTTAGCAAACTCAGCGGTTTTCTTCCAATAAGGAATAACTTTTTCTTTCCATTGCCAATCAAGCACCTGTAAATAATCTTCAGGCCAAGCACAAGTAACCCAGTTAGGAAGCTTTGAATCTTCGCAATCACCAGGGCAACCGGCAAATCCGATAATTGTATCAACGCCCAAAACTTCAGCCGCTAAAATTGCATTTTTAAACTCTGTATCAGATTTTTCAGCAAACTCTTTATTTGGATGAAGCGGATTGCCATGACACGCAATAGCTGAAATTGAAATATCATATTTTGCCATTAAATCTTTATATTCTTTGACTTTTTCAGGATGACCGATTAATTCGGCAGGTTTTAAATGATTATCGCCCGGATAACCGCCGGCACCGATTTCCATTTCCTGAACGCCTAAACTATTAAGATATTTAAGTGCATCTTCAAAAGAATAACTGTTTAAAACAGGATTCATTACTCCAAGTTTCATAAATTATGCCTCCTTAAAGTTTTACTTCTTCGCCGAGTTCAGCCGATTTATACATAGCTTCAAGAATTTTTACCATGTTAACGCCCTGTTCAGGAAGAAAATCAGGTTCACATCTACCTTTTAAAACATCAACAAAATGTAAAATGTTTTGTGCATGTTGTCCTACAGCTTCTTTGCCTACATTAGGCTCAATATCAACTGTTTTTCCGAATTCTTCAGTAAATATTTTGAATTTTCCATCAGAAGCTGATGTTGAAGCACCGGCTTTTGTACCACGAAGCTCAACAAATGTTTTTTCTTTTTCAATATTAGAAGCCCAAGAAAATTCAATCTGCATTGAAGCACCGTTGTCAAAACGAATAAATCCCATTGCAAGATCTTCTACATCAAAAGTTCCGCCTTTTACTGCGTTACCGAATTGTGAATGAACTGAATCAGACTCACCTTCGTTATCGGCAAATTTGCAGTAAGTACAGCCGCTTACAGCAACAGGTTTTGGATTTCCCATAAGCCAAATTGCAAGGTCAATCATATGAACACCAAGGTCAATAAGCGGACCGCCGCCTGATTGTGCTTTAGTTGTAAACCAACCGCCTTTGCCAGGAATACCTCTTCTTCTTCTCCAAGCACATCGAGCAGTATAAATATCTCCCATTTTTCCTGCTTCAATATAACTCTTTAAGAATTTAGAAGAATTATTAAAACGATTATTTCTCATAACCATTAATACTTTACCGCTTTTCTCAGCAGCTTCTTTCATTTTATTAGCTTCTGCTACAGAAACAGCATCAGGTTTTTCGCAAAAAACATTAATACCTTTATTTAAAGCTGCAACCGCAACAACTGAATGAAGATAGTTAGGAGTACAAATATCAACCGCATCTAACTCTTCTTTTTCGAGCATTTCTTCAAAGCTTTCATAACAATGTTCTTTAGAAACGCCCAATTTTTCAGCGGTAGAAATTGCTTTATCAAAAATAATATCGCAAAATGCCACTGCCTCAAAATCATCATTGTTTTCATAAGCATAAATATGAGCACCGTTGAAAATATTTCCACAACCAACAATGCCGAATTTAAGTTTTTTACCCATAATAAATCATCTCCAAATTCTGAAAAGTAAATTTAAAAACTTTTCTTATTTTCGAGAAAATTATAGCACACTTGAAAAAAATAGTGTATAATATATTTGATTAAAAATATCAAATATTTGTCATTGGGGACTTTTAATTATGAAAAAAGGCTTTTATGAAAACAAATTCCGCCGTAATGGTATTGAAATGCCGATTCATTGTATCTATATACATTGTAAAAAGAACGAAGATAATGCACCTAATCCGCATTACCACGAATATATTGAAATTTTATATAGTATTGATACTAATTCTTCAATTTATATAAACGGTAACTATGTTCAATTTAACACCGGTGATTTAGCTATTGTAAATTCGGGTGAAAGCCACGAGCTGACTAATTATAAAGACGGATCTTATATAGTAATTAAAGTATTACCGGAAATTCTTTATTCAAGCGATCAATCGGTTTTTGAAATGAAATATATGATGCCGTTTGTTATTGAAAATTCAAAAAACAAACGATTTTTCTCTGCTGAAGAAATAGGAAACAGGTATATCCATGATATTATGTCTGAAATTATGAATGAATGGATAACCGCTGACTATGGATATGAATTAGCTATAAGAGCTAATATTTTAAAAATATTTTTATGGGTTCTTCGTTATTGGCGTGATAGAAATCTGGATTCAATGGATATGTTTGATTATTCAGATGAAACGCTTCGTATTGTTCAATCAGCTATTGAATTTGTTTCGACTAATTATGCAACAATTAATGAAAAAGACGTAGCTGAACATTGCAATTTAAGTTACAGTTATTTTTCAAGAATCTTTAAAAAGGTTATGAATCAAAGCTTTTCTGAATATTTAAATTCTTATCGTATAACAAAAGCAGAACAGCTTTTATCTTCGACCGATAAACCAATCAGCGAAATTTCAGATATGATTGGCTTTTCTACACCTAGCTATTTTATAAGCTTATTTAAATCTAAAAAGGATATTTCGCCAAAGCAATACAGACTAAACTTTACAAGAAAAATTGATAAAGATAATCTAAATTAAAAAAACAGCGGTGAGAAAAAATTTCTCATCGCTGTTTACTTATCTTACTGTCCTGCCGTATGAGGCGGAGTTGTTGCAGCAGATTTTGTTGTAGTCTTTGTAGTAGGCTTTTCGGTTGTTGTAGTAGGTTTTGTTGTAGTTGTTGTTGTGGTAGTTGAAGTAGTTGTAACATAAGTATTTATATTTACAGTTACTTTCATATCACTGTTAACTGTTTCTCCTACATTAGGGGTAACATCAACAACTGCTTCCGGTAATGCATTCGGCAAATATTTTTCACCAAATGAAATATTTTCAGGAGAAAAACCTACTTCAAGCAATTTTATATAAGCGTCCTGTTTTGTAAGACCGACAACATTAGGCATTGAAAAGTTTTGATTTCCGAGACTAACAACTAATTTAATAACCTGTCCGTCTTTTATCTCTGTACCTGCATTAGGTGTTTGAGAAATAACTTCGCCTTTTGGTTGAGAGCTATACTGTTTTGAACTAACTTCAAAAGTAAATCTTGCTCTAACCTTAATATACTCAGGTGATGATAAAATATCACTGTACTTAACACCTACAAAATTCGGAACTTTGTTGCTGTCATAAGTAACATTATTGAGAGTTGTTGTAGGCACTGTAGTTGTAACAGTAGGCTCATTGTTATTATTTTTATTTGCATTTGTCAACATCCACATACCGCAAAACAAAATTGCTAAAACAACAATTGTTGCACAAACAGAGATAATAAGAATTTTATTTCTATACTGTTTGCTGGCAACCGCTTTTACTTCACCGGTTTTGTTATTATATTTTGTACTTAATTTCGGTGTGGAAATAAGCTCGGAACGAAACTCTTCAACAGACTTTGTTCGGTCTTCAGGCATAATTTCAAGTGAATTTGCAAGTGCGGAAAGTGCATTTCCCGGCAAAGTTTTAGCAACTTCCGCAGGAATAGTCATTTTATCCTCGGTTACACGAACAGTCGCTTCAGGCGGCGGATTACCAACCAAAAATCGATACATTAATGCACCGAGCGCATAAACATCGGTCCAAGGACCTTGCTCACCGTCAAAGCCATACTGTTCTATTGCAGCATAACCTTTGTGCAAACTTGCCTGCAAATCTGTTCTTGCAGTTCTTGCATCATGAATACAAAATTCGGTAAGACGAAGTTTACCGTCTTTTCCTACTAAAATCGTATCCGGCGAAATACCCCTATGTATGATATCAACCGCATGTAGCGATGAAATTGTAGCTAAAAGCGGCATAAACAATGGTCTAAATTGTTCGTAGCTTAAAACGCCGCCGTTGCGGAGCAAAAAGTCACGAAGAGTTATAGCTTCAACATATTCTGTAATATAATAAGTTGTACCGTTTTCATCAAAAATATCAAGAATATTAAGAAGTCCTGCAAAACCGTTCATATGAGATAAAGATTTTGCAAGCGAAGTAAATTCAGAACGGTGTTTATCAAAATTAAAACCATATTCTGAAAACGGTTTAACCAAGGTATTAATTCTATCGACTAATCCAACAGGGAAAAACTCACGAATTCTAACAACGCTTTGTTTTTCAACATCGTAACCGATATAAGTAATACCTTCACAGTTTTCATTTAAAATTTTACCGACATAATAACGCTCTTGTAAAAGAGTTTTTATCGGCAAAGCATTAGGCTGATTATCTTTTGTGCCGTCATATTTACAATAAGGGCATTCAGGCATAAAGTCAGGTTTTTCACGCATACAGCCAAAACACAACTTTTCTAAATCTGCCATTAAAGCTTACCTCCTATAAAGAGTTATATAATTAATTATACAATATATACTTATATATCGCAAGCAATATAACAAAACTGTAACAAAATTCAAGGCGACTAACAAAAATTAGTCGCCTTTTTATTTTCGATGAACTTATTCTTCAGGTAAGTTATCAAGATTGTGCCATACATTTTGAACATCATCATTATCTTCAAGCATTTCAAGCAATTTTTGCATTTTTTCCATTGATTCATCATCAGTAATGCTTGTAAAAGTTGAAGGATAGTATTCAGGCTCTGCCGACATAACTTTATAGCCCTTTTCAGTTAAAACAGTGCTTACATCACCGACAGTATTAGGATCGGTTATAATTTCAAAAACACCGTCTTCAGCATTAAAGTCATCCGCACCTGCTTCTAAAGCAGCTTCCATAACTTCATCTTCATTAACGCCTTCGCCATCAACAGCAATAAGTCCACGACGGGTAAACATAAACATAACTGAGCCTTGAGCTCCGAGATTACCGCCGAATTTATCAAAATAATGACGCATTTCGCCTGCTGTACGGTTGCGGTTATCAGTTAAGCATTCAACAATTACAGCAACACCTGATGGGCCGTAGCCTTCATAAACGCAGTTTTCATAGTTTGAAGTGTCGCCGTCGCCTGATGCTTTTTTAATAATTCTCTCAATGTTGTCATTAGGTACATTAAGTGATTTAGCTTTTGCAATACAATCACGAAGCTTTGAGTTTACATTAGGATCAGGGCCGCCTGCCTTTACGATAACAGACATCTCTCTGCCGATTTTAGTAAAAATTTTTGCCCTTGCAGCGTCATTAGCGCCTTTTTTTCTTTTAATATTGTTCCATTTGGAATGTCCTGACATATTTAAAGACTCCTTATTAAATGATTAATTAACTAGGTCATTATATCACACAACCGCCTAAAATTCAACCTTTTTTGATTTTCGCTAGTACTTTATTCCTTTTTTGTAATTTATTGTTGAAATAAGTTGG
>CAKSNE010000005.1 GCA_934476085.1 uncultured Eubacteriales bacterium
ATTGATAACGGCGTAGGCAACGGAACAGACGGTAATGGTATTAGCTATATTATTCTTATGACTGTTATTATGGTTGTTACTGCTATATTAATGCTTTTAGGCGGTGTCGGTGGCGCATATTTTGGTGCTAAAGCATCAGTAAATTTTGCTGCTGATTTAAGAGATGATGTTTATAAGAAAATTCAAAAGTTTTCTTTTTCAAATATTGATAAGTTTTCAACAGGTTCACTTGTTACAAGACTTACAAACGATGTTACCCAATTACAAAATTTTGTTAATATGTTGCTTCGTTTGTGTTTAAGAGCACCGGGTATGTTAATAGGTGCACTTATTATGGCGATTGCTTTAAATCCTCGTTTGGCATTGATTTTAGCAGTTGCAATGCCTGTGATTATTATTGTCCAGTTTTTTATTATAGGAAAGGGTTTTCCTAGATTTAAAAAAATGCAATCAAAAATTGATGGATTAAACTCAACTATACAAGAAAATCTCGTCAATGTTAGAGTTGTAAAATCTTTTGTTAGAGAAGATTTTGAAAAATCTAAATTCAGAAAAGCTAACGGTTCTTTAAAAGATGCTGGTATTAAAGCTATGAATGTTATGATTTTTATGCAACCTGTAATGATGTTTTTGATGTATGCAACTACTCTCGCAGTTCTTTGGTTTGGCGGCAATCAAGTTATTGATTTTGTCCAAGGTGGAATTGGAATGAAAGTCGGCGAATTAACACAATTCTTAACTTATATCAACCAAATTTTAATGTCGCTTTTAATGGTAACTATGTTGTTTATGATGGCATCAAGAGCTATGGCTTCTTCAAAACGTATTACCGAAGTTTTAGATGAAGAGCCTGATATTAACGATGATACATCTTCAATGAAAGATAAAGAAGTTAAAAATGGCGATATTGAATTTAAAAATGTTTCTTTTAAATATTATAAAAACAGCAAAGAAAAAGTTTTAAATAATATTAGTTTTTCAATCGGAAAAGGTGAAACGGTTGGTATTATCGGTTCAACAGGTTGCGGTAAAACTACACTTGTGTCAATGATACCGAGATTGTATGATGTTGATGAAGGCGAAGTATTTGTTGACGGAGTTAATGTAAAAGATTATAGTATTAAAAACCTTCGTGAAGGCGTTTCGATGGTACTCCAGAAAAATGTTTTATTCTCAGGAACAATTGAGGATAACTTAAAATGGGGCGACCAAAATGCTACAATGGATGAGATTAAAGCAGCTGCTGATTACGCACAGGCTGATGCTTTTGTTGAAAGCTTTACAAACGGCTATAAAACAGAACTTGGTCAAGGCGGCGTAAATGTTTCAGGTGGTCAGAAACAAAGATTATGTATTGCAAGAGCAATGCTTAAAAAGCCAAAAATAATTATATTTGATGACTCAACTTCTGCTGTTGATACAGCAACAGAAGCCAGAATTCGTGAAGCTTTTAAAACTGAGCTTAAAGATACAACGAAAATTATTATTGCTCAAAGAATTACATCTGTAAAAGAAGCAGATAAGATAATTGTTATGGACGATGGTGTTATAACAGGTATCGGTAATCACGATGAACTTATGAAAAATAATGAAGAATACAGAGATATTTATTATTCTCAAAATGAAAAGGAGGCTAACTGATTATGGCAAGAAGTCTTGAAGAATTACAAAAACAATTTAATTCAGTTGCTCCTTCTAAGCGTGGCGGAATGATGGGAGGTCCGGGTCCCGGTCCCAGAGGTCACGGAAGAAACAGAGGCGAAAAGGCAAAGCTTAAAAATTCTAAAGGTACTATCAAAAGAATTTTAAATTATATTTCTGTTTATAAATTTCGCTTTGTAATCGTATTTTTCTGTATGATTATTTCGACAGTTGGTAACTTATTGGGTGCATATATGCTTTCTCCGATAATTGATAATATTGCGGGAACAAATATTAATAAAAGCGATATAGGCAATACAATTATCAGAACAGCTAATAATATTTTGCAGCCTGTTTATAATTTTTTTACAAGCTCTACTGTCAGCGAAAAGATTTCTTTTTTAATTACAGGTATGATATGCTTGGCTTTTGTATATGTATTTGCTATTGCAGCAACATATTGTCAAAGCAAGATTATGCTTCATATTTCGCAAGGCTCGCTTCAAAGAATCAGAAATGATCTTTTTGATAAAATTCAAACCTTGCCTGTAAGATTTCACGATACAAATGCAACAGGTGAAACAATGAGCCGCTTTACAAATGATGTTGATAACATAGGTACAATGCTTGATTCATCATTATTAAGCTTAGTTTCCGGCGTATTTACATTAGCAGGAACAGTATTCTTTATGTTCTATACAAATGTAATTTTGTCATTGGTTACAATTATCTTTGTTCCTTTGTTTATGTATCTTGGCGGTGCAATTGCAAAGAAAAGTTCAAAATATTATTCTGCACAACAAGCTGCTCTCGGTGCGGTTAACGGTTATATTGAAGAATCGGTTACAGGACAAAAAGTTGTTAAGGTTTTTAACCATGAAGACGAAAATGTTGAAGAATTTGAACTTCTTAATAATAATTTAAGAGACAAACAGCTTTATGCTCAGTTCTTTGGCGGTATTATGGGTCCTGTAATGGGTAATATCAGTAAAATAAGTTATGCATTAGTTGCAGGTATCGGTGGTATTTTATGCTATTTGACTTTAACAGGCTCAATTGCTGCTACAAGTGCGATTGCTTTGTCTGTTGGCGGTTTAACTATTTTCGTAAACTATTCTAACCAATTTTCAAGACCTATTAATGAATTATCTAACCAAATGACAACAATATTCTCAGCTCTTGCAGGTGCTGAAAGAGTTTTTGCAGTAATGGATACTGAATCGGAAACAGCAGATGATAAAGATGCGGTTGAACTTAAAGATGTCAAAGGTGATGTAGTTCTTGATAATGTAACATTTGGTTATAACCCTGATAAAACAATTCTTAAAAAAATTTCACTTTGGGCAAAAGCAGGACAAAAAATTGCTTTTGTAGGTTCAACAGGTGCAGGTAAAACAACCATTACAAACTTGCTTAACAGATTTTATGATATCAATGAAGGAACAATTACTATTGATGGTATTGATATAAAGAAAATTAAAAGAGATTCTTTAAGAGAAAATATTGCAATGGTATTGCAGGATACTCATTTGTTTACAGGAACAGTAATGGAGAATATTCGTTACGGTCGTCTTGATGCAACAGATGAAGAAGTAATTCAAGCAGCAAAAGTTGCATCTGCTCATAGTTTTATTATGAGATTATCCGACGGATATGATACAATGCTTGAAGGCGATGGGGCTAACTTATCACAAGGACAACGCCAGTTAATTAATATCGCTCGTGCTGCATTATCAAAAGCTCCTATTCTTGTTCTTGATGAAGCTACAAGTTCGGTTGATACTCGAACAGAACGCCACATTGAACACGGTATGGACAGATTAATGAAGAATAGAACAACCTTTGTTATTGCTCATAGATTGTCTACCGTTAGAAATTCAAACGCTATTATGGTACTTGAAAACGGTGAGATAATTGAGCGTGGCGATCACAAAGATCTTCTTAAACAAAAGGGTAGATATTACGAGTTATATACCGGTCTTAAAGAACTTGATTAAATTAAGTTGACTTTATAATTAATTTTTGGTAAAATAGATATATCTTTTTTATAAAGGAGTATTTTTTATGAATTGTCCAAAATGCGGCAAAGATATCGGCGATAAGCATTTGTGTGAATGCGGTTGGACCGATATTGAAGTAAATGATGTTGAAAATAAAAATGATAACGAAGAAACAAATGCTGATTTAAAATCACTTGAGAATATTAATGTTGATTTTGATGAAGTAAACGGTGTTGATAATGAAGTTGAAGATGAAGTATCTGCTTCACCTGATGACTTGGTTATTGATTTTGAAACTATTAACGAGAAAACAGATAAAAACCCTTCAAAAAAATCAGGCTCTAATTTTCTTGTTGCTTTAGTTTCGTTTATTGCAGGTGTTTTAGCTACTTTGGTTGTTGTAGGCTGTTTAAACGGTACAATTATCAATTATTTTGATAAGTTTTCAAACGGCACACCTTATGAAGTTATTGAAAACTTCTGTAAATCAAATTTTGAAACCAATGATGCAAAAGCATTTACTAAAGCGTCATCTCCGTACTATAGAGCTCAAATTGCTTCTGCAATTAAACAGCAAAGCAGTTATTATGGTACTCAAGTAGATGTTAATTTAGATGTTGATGTTACAAAAGATTCTGAGTTTGAGAAAATCGCTGATTATTTTATGAAAAATTATGTCGTTAGCGATACTCAAAAAATGATTATTAACAAAATTGATTATAGCGGAATTGAGTATTATAAAAGCGGTAGTGATGAATTTAAAAACTATCTTAATGAGTATAAAAGTTCATCTGATGAAAATGTAGCAAAAGCTAAAGGAGTTTCACTTTTTGCTAAGGTTAATTGTTCGATTTCTTATACTGTTAAAACTATTGAACAACAAACAACTACTACAGTAGCCCCTGAAACTACTACTGTTAAGAATAACAAAAAAGATGATAAGTCAAAAGATGAAACTGTTGCAGAAACAACTACTGAGCCTACAACTGAGACTACTCAAGCAGAAAGCACAACTTCTAATACAAAATCATCAAAAGAAAATTGTACAATTATATGTGTAAAAATTAACGATAACTGGTATGTTTATAACGGAATTTCTACAGAAAGTAATTAATAAATGAAATAATCGATACACTTTTTAGTGTATCGATTATTTTTTAGCTAAAAAAAGCAGTCATCAAATAGATGACTGCAAAGAATTTTATTTATCGGTTAAATAATATTTTAATAAACTTTGGAGTAATTCATCACGATCCAGTTTGCAAATTAAACTTCTGGCACCGTTGTGCGTAGTGATATAAGTTGGATCTTCTGAAAGAATATATCCAACAAGCTGATTAATAGGATTATAGCCTTTTTCTTTTAAAGCTTCATAAACTTGATTTAAAACCATTCTGATTTGCATATCTCTTTCATCGCCAAGAGAAAACGGTATAGTTTTATCATTCATTTTATACTAACTCCTATCATTAATACTTTTCTTGAATTTGATTATATCATAAAAATAAATTAAAGTAAACTATTTATTGTCAATTATTTTGTTAATTTTTATTATTTTTAAAACTTCTTGAGCAATAATAGATGAATTTTTATTATTTACATCAATTATGTAATCAGCCGCTTTTTGATAAAAGGGAAGTCTTTCGGATAACATTAACTCAATTTTTTTAAATTTATCATCAGTATTTAACAATGGTCTTGATTTATTGTTTTTTAATCTGTAATAACATTCTTCGGCAGAAATATTTAAAAAAACTATTTTACCGTTTTGTTTCAAAGTAAGAACATTTTTTTCATTAATTACGCTTCCGCCGCCAAGAGAAATTATAATATTATTTAATTTGCTGACATTTTTAACTGCCTGTTCTTCACTTTTTCTGAAATTTTTTTCGCCATAATTTTCAAAAATATACGGTATATTCATATTTCGCTTTTCAACAATATAATCATCTAAATCAATAAAGTCTATGTTTAAAGATTTCGATAAAATTTTGCCAACAGTTGACTTTCCGGAGCCCATAAAACCACATAAAACTAAATTCATAAAAATTCATTCCTTAAAAAATAAAAAAATTACAAAAAAATATTGACAAATTAGTCTTTTTTTCATATTATTTATAAGTACGGTAACATTATTAATAATATAACAGATTTTTAGTTGTTTGTCTACCGCATTAATTTATTTTTCGGAGGAATTAAAATGGTATTTGAAAAAGTAAGCAATATATTAGCTGAACAATTTGATATTGATGAATCAGAAATTACAATGGATACTGATTTGGTAAATGGACTTAATGCTGATAGTTTGGACTTTGTTGATTTAATTATGTCGCTTGAAGATGAGTTTTCTGTTGAATTTCCTGAAGATCAGGCAGATTCTTTTAAAACAGTCGGAGATGTAGTTAATTACATTGAAAAAGAAATATAATTTTTGCAACCAACTTTTATAAAAGTTGGTTGTTTTATATTGCAATTATTTACTTGAAATAATTAATATTATATGTTAAAATATTTTATATTATGATACTGGGAGAATAAATGATGAAAAAACGATTTATTTATTGCTTAATATTTATTTTAATTGTTTCAATATCCGCCTTTTCGTTAAATTCTTTTGCAGTTGACACTACAAGTGTTCGCGGTGATATTAATTGCGATGGAGTATTGGACAGAAAAGATTGCGTTTTATTATTGAAGTATTTAAATGATAAGACTTCTGTTGAAGGCGAAACTTTTGATTTGTCTAAGTGTGATTATAATAAAGACGGTAAAGTTAACATGAACGATTATTTAGCAATGAATGGTCCTGCTAGTGATTTGAATGGTGACAAAAAGTTAAGTAGTGCTGATTTTGCATTGCTTGAAAGATATATATCTAAATGTGATATGTCAGGTTTAACTTTTTATGCTGAAAAAGCTGATTATAATTGCGATGGCAAGATCGATTTGCATGATTTGAAATGTATTGCAGATGACGCTGACGATATGGGTACATATTCGCCTAGAGTGTAATTTTTAAGGAGTTATATTATGAAAAAAAGTTTAATTTCAATAATTTCAATCGTTTTGATTTTAGTAGTTTCTGCATTGGGCTTTTCCGGTTGCGGAAAAAAAGAAGAAAAAAAGGTTGATACAGTTGCTCCGGCAACTTCGACTTCTGAGAATAATTCAGCTAATGATTCAGAAGAAGACTATGATATTGTTTACGTGATTGTTACTGATAAAAACGGTAATTATGTTACAAATAAAAATAACGAGGCAATTACCGAGACTTCAAAAGTTTATAAAACTAAAAAGGCGACTAATAATAAAAAGACTAAAAAAACTGTTACTCAAGAAGTTAAGGGCGGAACAGATCCTTACGTTGAAGATCCGTTTTAATTCATTATGTTTAAAATAAAAATTGCAAATTTAATAGTTGAAATTGATAACAAATATGATTTTGTAAAAAAACATTGCTCTGATTATATTGTAGATAATTCTCTAAAAGCAGAGCTTTGTGTAAAAGCCAGTGAAAAAGATATAGAAAATGAGAAAAAAGTTGCATTAAAAGATTTTTCTGACGGATATTTGGAAAGCGTTTGCATTTATCGTAATATTGCCTATGCATTGCCAAAGTTTGATGCTTTTGTTCTTCATGCTGCTGTTGTTAGAGTCGGAGATTTTGCTTATGCTTTTTCTGCTAAAAGTGGCGTTGGAAAATCTACTCATATAAAGCTTTGGAAAAAGCTTCTCGGTGATAAGGTTTCAATTATTAACGGTGATAAGCCTATTATTAGAGTTATTGACAATAAAATTTACGCATTTGGAACTCCTTGGTGTGGAAAAGAAGGGTATAACAGTGATGAATCGGCTGTTTTCAAAGCTCTTTGTTTTATTGAGCGTAATGATAAAAATGAGATTGATATTTTAAACAATTTTGATGCTTTAAAACTTATTATGAATCAAGTTGTTATTCCAAAAACTACTGAAAACATTGAGAGTTTTTTAAATTTGCTTGATTGCACTTTTAAAAATGTTGACGTATGGAAATTGAAATGCAATATGGATATTTCCGCTGCTGAATTAAGCTATAATACAATGAAAGACGGTAAAAATAAATGAAAATTAAAGATGGTTTTATCTTAAGAGAAGTTGCCGGTACATATATAGCACTTGCAACAGGCGATTTAAGTAAAGAATATAAAGGTTCATTAACTCTTAATTCTTCTGCAAAATTTTTATTTGAAAATATGAAAGAAGAAACCACAAAAGAACAGTTAGTAGCAAAAATGCTTGAACATTTTGATGACTTAGATGAAAAAACTGCTACTAATGCTGTTGAAAAGTTTGTTAGTAAACTTCAGGAGGAAAATTTAATTGATTAATCTTCCAATGAGCGAATTGGTTGTAATTATTAATGATGTTATTAATAAAGACGGCGAGTTTAGGCTTTATCCAAAGGGTACAAGTATGCTACCGCTTATTGTTCAAGGTGAAGACTCGGTTGTTCTAGTTAAACCGAGTCTTTTATTAGTTGGTGACATTGTCCTTTATAAGCGAAAAAACGGTAGTTTCATATTACATAGAATTGTAAAAATCAATGGTAATGATTTAGTGATTTGCGGTGATAATCAGACGACTCTTGAATATGGAATTACAAAAGATGATGTTATTGCGAAAGTTTCGGCAATTTATAAAAAAGATGTTTTAATTAATGGAAATGTAGGTAATAAAAGATTTTATTTATTTTCACTTAAATTAAAACGAATATTTTTACCTATTGCTTTAAAAATTAAGAGAGTTTTAAAAAATCCATCATTAATTTGGAGGAAAATTAAAGGTGAAAAACATTAAGGCTACCACTCCTTTTAAGTGGACCTATTATGCGACTAAAAAGCAGTTACCAATAATAATCGTATTGGTTGTTTTTAATTCGCTGCTCGCTTGCACAGGAACTGCCGGTGCTATTGTTTCAAAATATTTGATAGATAATGCTGTAAATAAAAACATAAGAATGTTTTTTATATTTGCGGTAATTTTAGCATCTATTTTTATTTTTAATACTGTTTTTAAGGCACTTACTAATTATTTAACTGAACGTTCCCGTGCTTTGATTGAACAAAATATTAAAGCAGATTTATTTAGACAAATTACTTTGAAAAACTATGAAGACATCAGCTCATTTCACAGTGGAACTCTTTTAAACAGACTTACTTCCGATGTTACCTTAATCAGTAACTGTGTTACAACGGTTTTACCGACAACTGTTTCAGTTATTGTGAAACTAATTTGTGCTTTTGTCGTTATTACTATGTTTGAGCCATGGTTTTCGGTTTTGTTTTTAATTGGTGGATTTTTTGTCTTTTTTGCAACAAAATTAATGCGTACAAAGTTGAAAAAACTTCATAAAAAGGTTCAGGAAGAAGATGATAAACTTCGTTCTTTTTGGCAAGAATGTTTATCAAATTTATTAGCGGTTAAAGTTTTTTCTAATGAAAACAATATGGATAAGAAATCAAATGAGCTTCAAAATAATTGTTTTAAAGCAAAAATGAAAAAAACAAAGTTTAGTGTTTTTACCGGAGCTTGTTATAGCGGAGTAATGTATCTAGGTTATTTATTTGCTTTTATTTGGTGTGCTGTAATGCTTATAGTCGATGCTACCTTCACTTACGGTTCGTTTACTGCTATAATCCAGTTGGTAAATCAGGTACAACAACCATTTTCAACGTTTTCAGGTGTAATACCGCAATACTATAATGCAATGGCTTCAGCAGAAAGAATTATGGAAATTGAAGATATTGAAGATGAAAAAAGCAATAATGAAAAAATCAATGCTGAAAGTGTTTATTCAAAATTAAAATCAATAAAAATTAATAATTTGTCATTCGCTTATAAAAGAGATAAAGTTTTTGAAAGTCTAAATTTTGAAATTAACAAGGGTGATTTTACAGCCATTGTTGGTCATTCGGGTATTGGAAAAAGCACATTATTTAAAATAATGCTTGGAGTTTATTCACCAATGTCTGGTTCAATTGATTTGGTTTGTGATGACAAAACAATTAAATGTTCGAATAATACAAGAAAATTGTTCTCTTATGTACCGCAGGGTAATTTAATTTTTTCAGGTAGTATTAAAGAAAATATATTATTTGTTAATCAAAATGCAACAGAAAGTCAAATCAAAACCGCAATTGAGCTTTCCTGTGTCAACGAATTTGTTGAAAAACTACCATTAGGAATTGATACAAAAATCGGCGAGAAGGGGTTAGGACTTTCTGAAGGACAAGTTCAGAGAATTGCTATTGCAAGAGCTTTGTTGAGCAATGCGCCGATTTTATTGTTAGATGAAGCTACAAGTGCGTTAGATGCTAAAACCGAAACAAAAGTTTTAGAAAATTTAAAAAGCATTGATAATAAAACTTGTATTTTTGTTACTCATAGAAAACAGGCATTAACTGTTTGTAATAAAATGTGGGAAATTAAAGTTTAATCAAAAAAATACTTGATTTTTTCATTTTTGTATAGTATAATGGATAGGCGCTTTAAAAAAAGCAATATGCCGGTGTGATGGAATTGGCAGACGTGCTGGACTCAAAATCCAGTGGTAGCGATACCGTATCGGTTCGACCCCGATCACCGGCACCAAAAAAACGACGAGTTTACTCGTCGTTTTTTATTTTAAATAAAATTAACTTTTTCTTAATCGGTTTTTAACATTGACATAAAAACGAATGTTGAAAACTATGTTGAAAATGTTAAAAAGCCAAACTGCCTATTTATCGTGACTTTTAAATGTTTGAAACAAATTTTCGATTTACATAAAAATAATTTTAACATTATTTTTAACATTTTGTAAAGAAATAAAAAAACTCTTTATTATTTTATCGTTTTGTAGTATAATTATATTTGTTAATTTGAAAAAACTGAAAGGATTGCTTACATATTATGATAGAGATAAAAAATCTCAAAAAAGATTACGGCGGACATTTAGCTGTAAATGATATTTCATTTAACATAAATGATGGCGAAATTTTAGGCTTTCTCGGACCAAACGGTGCAGGTAAATCTACTACTATGAATATAATTACAGGATATTTATCAGCAACTGACGGAAGCGTTAGCGTAAATGGCTTTGATATTCTAGAAGAACCAAAACAGGCTAAGAAAGAGATTGGTTATTTACCTGAAATCCCACCGCTTTATCTTGATATGACAGTAAAAGAATATTTAAATTACGTTTATGATTTAAAAGGTGTTAAAATTCCGAAAGGTCCGCATATTGAAGAAATATGTCGCCTTGTTAAAATTAAAAATGTTTATCATAGACTTATTAAGAATTTATCAAAAGGTTATAAACAGCGTGTTGGTATTGCTCAAGCTTTGCTCGGCAACCCTAAAGTTTTAATTCTTGATGAACCTACTGTCGGTCTTGATCCTAAACAGATTATTGAAATCAGAAATTTAATAAGAATGTTAGGTAAACATCATACTGTAATCCTTTCTTCTCATATTTTGTCTGAAATTCAGGCCGTTTGTGACAGAGTAATAGTTATTAATAAAGGCAAAATTATTGCTGATGACACTCCTGAAAATTTATCGTCTAACTTATCTGATGATCATTCTTTGGTTGTTGTTTTAGAAGGTAAACAAGATGATTTAGCAAAAAAACTCAAATCTGTTCAAGGAGTTAAGAGCGTTACTCTTGTAAAAGAATATTCAAATAATTCGGCGGAATTTAATGTTGAACCTGTTGCAGGATATGATATTAGAAAGTCTATTTTTGAAATGGCAAGTTTAAATAATAATGCTATTTTAAAAATGGCAAGTAATGAATTGACTTTGGAAGATATTTTCTTAAGACTTACTGATGAAACTTATAATACATCTGCTATAGAAAAATCTTTAGAAGTTAGAAAAAATGCTGCTGAAATAGTTGATGGCAAAGATAAAAAAGACGATAAGGAGGAAAAATAATCTATGTTAGCAATTATAAAACGTGAATTTAAAAACTATTTTTCTTCTCCTGTCGGTTATGCAGTAATGTGTGTGTTATTGCTTTTCGGTGGATTTTATTATGCCTATGCTTTTTCTTATGGCTCTGCAGATATGACTTATGTTTTTAATTCTTTAATTACAATTATATTTTTTGTTGTTCCGGTTATTACAATGAGATTGTTTTCTGAAGAAAAAAAGCAAAAAACCGATCAACTTTTAATCACTTCACCGGTAAGTATTTGGGCAATTGTTTTTGGTAAATTCTTAGCTGCATTGCTTTATTTCTGCGTATTTTTAGTGATTTTATCACTTTATAATTTTATTTTTATGTTTTTTGGTGCAACACCGGATATGTTAATATTTTTAGGTAATATTGTTGGTTTGATTTTATTTGTATCTTCACTTATTGCAATCGGTATATTTATCAGTTCGCTTACCGAAAGCCAAGTTGTAGCAGCTGTCGGTAGTTTTTCAGTTTCTTTCTTTTTGCTTTTGCTTGATAATTTATCAGGTATTTTTAACAATGATGTTATTACAAAAATTTGTAGTTGGATTTCATTTTCAGACAGATATTATTCATTTACAGAAGGAATTTTTGATATTTCAAACTTTGTATTCTTTATAAGTATTGTTGTAGTGTTTTTATTCCTTACTGTTAGAATGATTGACAGAAAACGCTGGGCTTAAAGGAGGAAAAGAAAAATGAGTAAAAAAGATAAAAATAAAATACCATTTTATAAAAAGAACAAATTTAAGTTTAGCACAATTTCAACAGTTATCATTGTTGTATTTATGATTTGCTTGGTAGCAGTTAATATTTTGGCTTCTTTTTTGTCGGATAGGTTTACAGCGTTTAGTGTTGACCTTACAAGTTCATCCGATTATACTATAAGTGCTAAAAACAGAGAGTATATTAAAAAAATTGATAAACCTATTACAATTCTTTTAACTTGTACAGAAGATTATTATACTTCTGATTATGTATCAAGTATTAGTCAATATTATACTGATACTTCAGGCGGTAAATATTTTAAACAAACTATTGAACTTTTGAAAAATTACGAAAAGATAAATAAGAATATTACTGTTAAATTTGTTGATGCAACTACTCCTGCATTTAATGAGTATAAAGAAAGATATTCTTCTGATGACCTTAATTTAGGTGATGTAATCGTAGATTACACATATACAACAAAGGATAATACAGAAAAAACAAAATATAAAGTAATAAGCTTTGATGATTTATATGTTATTGAGCAATCTTCGGATTCTTCTTATTCATCATCTTCAACTTACGGTTCAATTACAGGATCTTCTGTTGAAACATCGGTTACTTCTGCTTTATATTATGTAACTAAAGAGCAGGAAGATAAAATAGCTGTTGTAACAGGATATGGCAGTGCGGATGTTTCTGATTATTTAAAAAATCTTGAAATAAGCGGATATGACTATACAGAAATTTCTGATTTAGAGTTAGACGATATTCCTGATGATGCAACAATGTTAATGCTTGCTGCACCTACTCTTGATTTGACTCAGAAAGATGTTAAAAAGATTGATGAGTTTTTATTAGGTAAAGCAGGCGATAGCAACTTTAAATATGGCAAAAGTTTGATTTATTTTGCTTCAAATTCACAAACTGATACACCAAACTTAGATGGATTGCTTGAAGAATGGGGAATTACTGCCCAAACCGGTACAGTTTATGAAACTGATTCCAGTAAGCACTCATCAAGCTCTAATACAGTAATTTTGCTTGAAGATTCAGGTTCTGATTATACTTCTGAACTTAATACAAATTTATCTTATATTACTGACAATATTCGTCCTATGAAGATAAAATTTGAGTCAAGCGGTAAATATAACACTTATGAAATTTTAAAATCTTCTGATACCTGTGTTGTTCAGCCTTACAAGAATGCTGATTCTTGGGACGCTAAAAAAGAAAACAAATCTTCTTATTCATCTATTGTTTTAAGTAGATATGCAACAGAAAATACTGAAAAAGACGGTGCAAGATTTTCAAATGTTTTAGCAGTTGGCTCTGTTGATTTTATTAGTTCAACTTATACAAGCGGAAGTTATATCGGAAATGATGAGTTGATGCTTGCTATGTTAGATACTTGTGCTAACAGACAAACAGAAACTTATGAAATTGATAATAAAGAGATTAATCAAGCTTCATTTACTCCAACAGAAATACAAGCTAACACTATCTTTATTATCTGTGTAATTATTATTCCGCTTATAGCTATTGGCATTGGTATAGCACAATTCGTAATCAGAAAGAGAAGATAAAAAGTGTTTCAAGTGCCGATAAATCTCGGCACTTGATGTTTTTTTGGAGAATAACATGAACAAAAATGATAAAAATTCATTTGAAAATTACGAAAAAAGAATAGAAAAAGAATTTGAAAATTCCACTATTTTTAACTCTAATACTTCAAATGAGAATACTAAAACCAAACATAAAAAAAGCAATAATTATGTAAAACTTCTTTGTGTTTTGCTTTGTTTTTTAATAGTTATCGGCGCAAGTATTTTCAGTATAGTTAAGTTTTGGCCTAATGAAGAAAAAGTTGATAATTCGGGTAACGATTCTAAATCAACAATAAGTTTAACCGCTGATGCTAATATTGAATTATCTAAAATGAAAAACGCTTCTAAAAATGCAATTTCAAATGTTGTGAAATTGGTTGTTAAAAACGAAAAAAATACATTTGTATGCATTCCGTATAAATCAACTGTTACAGATGATGACGGTGAAGAAACAGAAGATGTTTACTATAAGTTAAAAGATTCTGATAAAGATATTCCGATTGATGATACCTTGGTTACTAATTTTTATGATGAATTGTTTTCAATTAGTGCAATAAGTGAATTAAAAGGAAATTGGAGCGAAAAAGATTGCGGACTCGATAATCCAAAAGTTCTTTTAACTGCTACAATGGCTGATAAAACTCAGTTTACTGTTAAAATCGGTAATAAAGTTGCAACATCTGATGGGTATTATTATATTTCTACATCGCTTAAGGACGGAATTTATATTTGCGACGGAAGTGTTTATGACAGTTATAGCGTTTCTTATAAAAGCTTAGTTAATACAACACTTTTTGATGCACTTACAGAAAAAGATGCAGAATCAAAGTATTTTCAAAGCAATAAACTTGTAATGTATGACAAGATTGAATTAAACGGTGAAAATTTTAATAATGTAAAATTATCATATAAAGCTTCCAGCGATGATACTATGCGTTGTTTTATTGATGAACCTGTTAAAACTTATGCGTCGGATGAACAACTTGAAACATTGCTAAAACCGCTTAGCGAAGGATTATCAGCTTCAAGTGTTTATAAGATAAAACCTAGTCAAAATGATTTGAAAAAATACGGACTCGATAAGCCTTACTTGTCAATTAAATATACTATTGATGGCAAGAATTATAATATTAAGTTTTCAAAACCGGGTATAGCAGATAATAATTATTGTGCTTGTATGGTTAATGATGTTCCTATTATTTATAATATTCTTTGTGATCAAATAGAGTTTATTGATTGGACTATGAATGATTTAAGATACAATTTGTTATATCTTAAAAACATTGAAACAATTAAGTCGTTAACCGCATCATATAACGGAAAATCTTATAAATATATTTTGAGTTTTGATAAGGTTACACAAACAACCGGTAATTCTACTCAAAACGGAACAACTGAGGCTACTACTTCAAGTGAAGAGCTTTCTGTCGTTTTAAATTCAGCTCCTATTGATGCAGATAATTTTAAAACTGCTTATCAAAGACTTACCATGGCTTCAGCCACTAAATATCTTGAAAGCGGAAAAAATGTTAACTCAAGTCCGACTTTAACATTTGAAATTAAGTTAGAAAACGGAAAAACCGATAAAATTACTTATACAAAATATAACGAAAATTATTATTTGCATAAGCTTAACGGTATTGGCGATGAGCTTATTCCCGCAAGAACTGTTGAAGCATTAATTACAAATTATGAAAAGTTGAGAAAAGGAGAAGAAGTTATTTCTCCGAACAATCAACAATAATATTTAAACGGGATTTTTAATTAAATCCCGTTTTTTTATAAAAATATTAAAAAAACTGTTGGTAATATTGTGCTGATGTGGTATAATAAATTAGATATTCTTATTTAGGAGATTAATATAAAAATGCAAATACAACAATTATCTTCCGGGGTTGAAGGATTATATATAAAATCTGATAAATTTAAAACTTCAAGAATTAGTATAAATATGTTTGTAAAAGCTGATGAGCTTGATGCTTCGGCTTATGCATTATTGTCAATGCTTCTAACAAGTGCTACTGTTGACTATCCTGACTACACATCGCTTAATGCTGCTTTAAGCGAGCTGTATTCAGCTTCTTTATTTAGCGATATTGCTAAATTTGGAGATATGAGAATAGTTAAATTTATAATTACTTTTCTTGATGACAAATTTGCTCTTAAAAATGAAAAAATTTCGTCAATCGCAACTGATTTGATTTTATCGGCTATTTTTAATCCACCGCTAATTAACGGAAAGTTTAAGCAATCCGATTTTGATAATAATAAAAGAATTTTAATTGAACAAATTAAAAGCGACATTAACGATAAACGCATTTATGCGTTAAATAAAACTGAGAGTATTATGTATGGCGATGAACCTGCCGGTATTTCACGTTACGGCAGTGCCGAAATTGCTGAAAAACTTACTAATGAGCAAGTAGTAGAAGCACATAAAAAATTGCTTGAAAATGCTTTTGTTCGTGTTAATGTTATTTCAGATTCAAATCCTGATAATGTTTTTGAAAAGGTTGCATATGAATTTGATTCTATTAAAAGAAATATTCAAAAGAAAAACGCAACCGTAACTCATCTTTTTGACGGCAAAACTAAACGCGTTGAAGAAAAAATGGATGTTACTCAAGGAAAGCTTTGTTTAGGTTTTACTCTTGAAAAAGATAAAGAGAGAGTAAATGATATTAAATCAATGGTTTTTGTTGATATGTTTGGCGGCGGACCATATTCTAAACTGTTTATGAATGTTCGTGAGAAACAAAGTCTTTGTTACTATTGTGCTGCCAGATTTGATTCAAGAAAGTCAACCTTTACTGTTGACAGCGGTGTTTTGGAAGAAAATCGAGAAAAAGCTTATAACGGCATTTTAGAACAGTTAGACGAGATGAAAAAGGGTAATTTTACCGATGAAGATTTGTTGGCATCTAAAATGGCACTTTGCGATGCAGTATCAAAAGTTGATGACTTAAGTTCTCAACTTGATAATTGGTATGTTGTCCGTACATTCTTAGAAGAAAATGAAACAATCGAAGAAAATATTGAAATGATTAATTCTGTTACTAAAGAAGATGTTATTAAAATTGCAAACTCTGTAAAACTTGATACAGTATACTTTTTAGGTTCGCTTAAAGGAGAGAATAACGATGATTAATGAAGTTTTTAATAAAAACATCAATGAAACCGTTAAAATTTATACTCATAAGTCCGGACTTAAAGTATATGTTTGTGAGAAAAATAATTACTCGTCATCTTATGCTATTTTTGGCACAAGATACGGCTCGATTGATACAAAATTTAAAGTATCTGACAGTGATTTCATTGAAGTACCTGAAGGTATTGCTCATTATTTAGAGCATAAACTCTTTGAATCTGAAGAGCAGGATGCTTTTGAGAGATTTGCTAAAACGGGTGCGTCTGCAAATGCTTTTACTTCATTTGACAGAACCTGTTATTTGTTCTCCTGTTCATCTAATTTTGAAAAGAATTTTGAGATTTTACTTGATTTTGTTCAGCATCCTTATTTTACCGAAGAAACCGTTAGAAAAGAACAGGGGATTATCGGTCAGGAAATTAATATGTATGACGATAATGCCGGTTGGCGAGTTTTGTTTAATCTTTTGGGTGCTGTTTATGAAAACCATCCTGTAAAAATTGACATTGCCGGAACAGTTGAGTCTATTGCCAAAATCAATGCAGATCTTTTATACGATTGTTACAACACTTTTTATAATCTTAATAATATGTTTATTTGCGTTGCAGGTAATGTATCTGCTGATAAGATTTTTGAAATGTGTGATAAACTTCTTTTAGATAAAGAAAAAGTTGAAATAGAACGCTTTATGCCTGTTGAAAGTGAAAAAGTTGTAAAAGATAAGGTTGAAATAGCGTTGCCGGTTAGTATGCCTATGTTTGCTATCGGATATAAAGAGGTTTGTAAAGTTCCTCAAAAAACAATTAAAGAAAAGATTTTAACTGAAGTTATTTTAAAATCCATTTTTGGTGCCGATGGAAATTTGTATAAAGAACTTTTTGATAGCGGACTTATTAATGATAATTTTGGTACTGAATATTTTACAGGTTACGGATATGCTTGCATAATTGTAGAAGGTGAGTCCAACGAGCCTGAAAAAGTCAGAGAGATTATTAATAAATATATAAAACAGTTTAAAGAAAGCGGAATTGATGAAAAGACGGTGAACAGAAGTATAAAATCTCTTTACGGCAGACTTTTAAGTGATTATAATTCTGTTGAGAATATAACAATGAATATGGTTGAAGCTGCTTTTAATAATGAAGGAGTATTTGACGAATTTGATATTTTACGTGAAATTGATGTAAATCAGGTAAATGAGCGATTGAAAGAAATTTTGTCTATTGAAAATTCAGCTATTTCAATAGTTAACAAAGCTTAAAATAAAGGAGTTAGCAAAAATGATTAGTTTAATAAAATATGTTGTTTTTGGTTTAGAGTTTGATTTTGATCCTGTTGCGTTTACAATTCCGGGTACTTCTTGGGGTGTTTATTGGTATGGAATTTTAATTACATTAGGATTTGTTTTAGCTGTTGTTTATGCTATGAAACGAGCTAAAAAGTTCGGTGTTGATCCTGACAGATTGCTTGATTGTGTTTTGGTTACCGCTCCACTTGCAATCGTTGGTGCAAGAGCCTATTATATCATTTTTGATGATAGCATAACATTTGCCAGCTTTTTTGACATTCATAATGGCGGTTTAGCAATATACGGTGCTGTTATTGTTGCTGTTGTTGTTGGTGTGTTGATGTGCAAGGTTAGAAAAATTAGTGTTTTATCTACTTTGGATTTAGCGGCTCTTGGATTTTTAATTGGTCAGGCAATCGGAAGATGGGGCAACTTTGTAAACCAAGAAGCTTACGGTTATTTAACAGGAAGTACTTGGTTTGGCATTTCCGGCGACAGAATTGTTGAAAAAATGAACACTGATATGCCGGTTCATCCATGCTTTTTGTACGAATCAATTTGGTGTGCTTTAGGATTTGTTTTATTACACTTTTTATCTAAAAAAAGAAAATTCACCGGTCAAATTGCTGCATCATATCTTGTTTGGTACGGATTCGGAAGATTCTTCATTGAATATTTCAGAACAGATTCCTTGTTTATTGGCAGCAGTCCAATAAAAGTTTCAATGCTTTTATCGGGTCTTATGGTTGCTGCAGGTATAATAATACTTGTAATTGGATTCAAAAAAGCAAAAGGCGGTGTTAATACTGAAAAGTATCAGCCTGTTTTTGAAAATGTTGAAAACGATTCTGCAGAAAGCGAGGAAAAGTAGTTTTGGCAACAATTATTGATGGTAAATTAGTTTCTAAAAAAGTTAAAGATGAAGTTGCGAATGAAGTTTTAGCTTTAAAAGAAAAAGGCGTAACTCCCGGCTTGGCTGTTATTATCGTTGGCGATGATCCGGCTTCAAGAGTTTATGTTAATAATAAGAAAAAAGCTTGTGCTCAGGTAGGTTTTTATTCTGAAGAATATGCCTTGCCTGCTGAAACAACAATGGAAGAATTGTTAGATTTGATTGATGTTTTAAATGGCAGAGATGATATTAACGGCATTTTGTGTCAGCTTCCGCTTCCTAAACATCTTGATGAGAAAAAGGTAATTGATTACATAAGTTCTTCTAAAGATGTTGATGCATTTAGCCCTGTGAATGTCGGTAAAATTATGATTGGTGATTATGACTTTTTACCATGCACTCCAGCCGGTGTTATGGAGCTTCTTAAGCATTATAACATTGAAGTTGAAGGTAAAGAGTGTGTAGTAATTGGTAGAAGTAACATTGTAGGTAAACCTATGGGAATGTTATTATTACATAAAAACGGAACAGTTACTATCTGTCACTCCAGAACTAATAATTTAAAAGAAGTTTGTAAAAGAGCTGATATTTTAGTTGCTGCTGTTGGTATTGCTGAATTTGTTACCGCTGACATGGTTAAAGACGGTGCAGTTGTAATTGATGTCGGAATGAATAGAAAAGACGGAAAACTTTGCGGCGATGTTAAGTTTGATGAAGTTTCTAAAAAAGCGTCATTTATCACACCTGTTCCGGGTGGCGTTGGACCTATGACAATAGGTATGTTAATGAAAAACACATTAAAAGCGGCAAAAATTCATAATAATATTGATTAAAGAGAGGTTAAGAAATATGAAAGCAGTTATTTCTGTAATTGGTAAAGACACAGTTGGCATTTTAGCAAAGGTTTCTGCTAAATGTGCAGAATTTGAAGTTAATGTTGATGATGTAACTCAAACAGTAATGCAGGATATTTTTACAATGATTATGCTTACAGATACATCAAAATGCACTGTAGATTTTGATAAGTTTTCTGATGAAATGCAGAAACTCGGTGATGATATGGGTATGAAAATCCATGTTATGCACGAAGATATTTTTAATTCAATGCACAGAATTTAGGGAGATACATAAATGTTAAATGTAAATGATATTCTTGAAACTATTAATATGATTCAAAACGAAAACCTTGATATTCGTACTGTAACTATGGGTATTTCGTTACTTGATTGTATTGACAGCGACATTGATAAAGCATGTGATAAGGTTTATGATAAGATAACACGCTATGCTTATAATCTTATTCCTGTTTGTGATGAAATTCAAAAGAAATACGGTATTCCGATTGTTAACCGTCGTATTTCTGTAACACCTATCGCAATGCTTGCTTCTGCTTGTCAAACATCAAATATTGTAAAATTTGCTCATACACTTGATAAAGCAGCTAAAACTGTTGGCGTTAATTTTATCGGCGGTTATTCGGCTCTTGTTCAAAAAGGCTTTGCAAACGGCGATTATGCACTTATTGAGTCTATTCCTGAAGCACTTGCTACTACTGAACGTGTTTGTTCATCTGTTAATATCGGCTCAACCAAAACAGGTATCAATATGGACGCAGTAAAAATGATGGGTCAAATTGTTAAAAAATCCGCTGAGCTTACTGCTGATCGTGATTCAGTTGGTGCTTCAAAATTAGTTGTATTTTGTAATGCTCCTGAAGATAATCCATTTATGGCGGGTGCATTCCATGGTGCCGGTGAGCCGGACTGTGTTATCAATGTCGGAGTTTCAGGCCCGGGTGTTGTAAGAGCAGCTTTAGCTACTCCCGAAGCTAAAAAGCTTGATATTACAGGCGTTGCAGATTTGGTTAAAAGAACTGCTTTTAAAATCACAAGAATGGGTCAGTTAGTTGCTATGGAAGCATCTGAAAGACTTGGTGTTCAGTTTGGTATAGTTGACTTGTCATTAGCTCCAACTCCTGCTATTGGTGATTCTGTTGCTAATATTCTTGAAGAAATGGGGCTTGAAACTTGCGGTTGTTGTGGTACAACTGCTTGTCTAGCACTTTTAAATGACGCAGTTAAAAAAGGCGGCGTTATGGCTTCTAGCCATGTAGGCGGTTTATCAGGTGCATTTATTCCTGTTTCTGAAGACGACGGTATGATTAAAGCCGCTGAAAAAGGTTGCCTTACAATTGAAAAATTAGAGGCTATGACTGCAGTTTGCTCTGTTGGTCTTGATATGATTGCTATTCCAGGTGATACAACACCCGAAGTAATTTCAGCTATCATTGCAGATGAAGCTGCAATTGGTATGGTTAACTTTAAAACAACTGCTGTTCGTGTAATTCCTGCAATAGGCAAGGGAATAGGTGATACTGTAAACTACGGCGGATTGTTCGGTTATGCACCTATTATGCGTGTAAATACCGCTTCTCCTGCTGAATTTATTAATCGTGGCGGCCAATTGCCTGCACCAATGCAAGCTCTTAAAAATTAATTGATTATTTTTTCAAAAAATGCTTGCAAAAGATTAGCGTTTGTGATATACTATATCGGTAATACTCACGCATTGCGACTTTTTTGCCATGTCCTGATTTTTCAGGGGCAGGAGAGAATGACCGATGCGGTGGTAAATAACAAATTTTTATGGAGGACAGTAATATGTCAGTAATCTCAATGAAACAACTTCTTGAGTCAGGTGTTCACTTTGGTCACCAAACAAGACGTTGGAACCCAAAAATGGCTCCGTATATCTTTACAGAGCGTAACGGTATCTACATCATCGACTTGCAGAAAACCGTTAAAAAATTAGAAGAGGCTTACAACTTAGTTCGTGACCTCTCAGCCGAAGGAAAAGATATTCTTTTCGTTGGTACAAAAAAACAAGCTATTGATTCTATCAAAGAAGAAGCTGAGTTCTGCGGTATGCCTTATGTTAACGCTAGATGGCTCGGCGGTATGATGACTAACTTCACAACTATTCGTCGTAGAATTAAAAGACTTGAACAACTTCGCAAAATGGAGGAAGACGGTACTTTTGAACTTCTCCCTAAGAAAGAAGTTATTAAACTTCAAGGCGAAATTGAACGTCTTGAAAAATTCATGGGCGGTATTAAAAACATGAAACAACTCCCTGGAGCTTTGTTCATTGTTGACCCTAGAAAAGAAAGAATTGCAGTTCTTGAAGCTAAAAAGCTCGGTATTCCAATAGTTGCTATTGTTGATACTAACTGTGATCCTGATGAAATCGATTATGTTATTCCTGGTAATGATGATGCTATTCGTGCAGTAAAACTTATTGCTCATACTATCGCTAGTGCTGTTATCGAAGGCAGACAAGGCGAAGATGCTGAAGTTGCTGAGGAAATGGTTGAAGCAGCAGAAGAAAATGTAGAAGAAAAAGCTGAAGACGCTGAATAATTTTTAGATTTTTACTTTAATTTAATATATAGGAGGAACATTTTTATGGCTTTTACAGCTAAAGATGTACAAGCACTTCGTGAGAAAACCGGTTGCGGTATGATGGACTGCAAAAAAGCTCTCGTTGAGTGTGATGGTGATATGGATAAAGCAGTAGACTTCCTTAGAGAAAAAGGTCTTGCTTCTCAAGCTAAAAAATCTGCTAGAGTTGCTGCTGAAGGACAGGTTGTTGCTACTGTTGAAGGTAATGTAGGTGCTATTCTTGAAATCAATGCTGAAACAGACTTTGTTGCAGGCGGCGATCCATTTAAAGCACTTTGTGCAAAAGTTATCGATGTTGTTGTTAAACAAAATCCAGCTGATGTTGACGCTCTTCTTAAATGCACAGAAAACGGTCAAACCGTTGAAGAAATGGTTCAAGAGTTATTCTTACAAGTAAGAGAAAATATGAAAGTTCGTCGTTTCTATCGTACAGAAGGACATTGTGCTTCTTACATTCACGCCGGCGGTAGAATTGGTGTATTAGTTGAATTTGATACTACTGATGAAATTGCAGCTAAGGACGAATTTAAAGCACTTGGCAAAAATGTTGCTATGCACATTGCTGCTATGAATCCTGGTTTCTTAGATGAAGCTTCAGTTCCTGAAGAAGTAATCGCTAAAGAAAAAGAAATTATGGTTGCTCAAATGAAAGAAGATCCAAAAATGGCTAACAAACCTGAACAGGTTCTTCATAAAATCGTTGAAGGCAAACTCGGTAAATTCTATAAAGAAAACTGCTTAGTTGACCAAGTATTCGCTATTGATGGTGACTACACAGTTGGCAAGTATGTTGAAAAAGTTGCTAAAGAACTTGGCGGCGAAATCAAACTCAAAGGCTTCACTAGATATGAAAAAGGCGAAGGCATTGAGAAAAAAGAAGAGAATTTTGCTGAAGAAATCGCTTCAATGGTAAAATAATTTTAGATTATATAATAGACTTGGTAGAGTTTAAGCTTGCCAAGTCTATTTTTTTATAACAAAAAACACCTTGTTTATACAAGGTGCTTTTTGTTCGGTTAGTATCTATTTTATATCATCAAATTTCATTAATCCAGCAAAAACTTTTTTCATATAGTAGTAGTCAACCAAGTTTATCTCATTATCTTTATTTACATCTGCTAAATTTGAAATAGTTGAAAATCCCGGTCTTTTTGCTAAATATCTTGCCATATAGTTTATATCTGTAATGCCAAATTCTCCGTTTCCATTTGCATCACCGAGCACCATTACGCTTTTTGAGTTATTAACAACACTTCTAACATAAAGTGTGCTATTCCATGAAGGTTCTTGAGAATCTCTATTTAATATAGCCATATCTCCGCCGTCATCCCACAAAAAACAAGGAATTCCTAGCTGCTTAGCGGGTTTAACAAAGTTTTTTGCCCAATTAATTTTTGTAGAATCAGAAGTTGTTTTAGAAAATCCACATTCGCCGATAACTGCTGCGATATTGTTTTTGTCGCAATAATTTTTGATTACATTAAAAACATTAGTGTTTGAATTGGCATTAGTTGAGCTTCCGCTATACCAATGTATATCCATGATAATGTGTTGGTCATCATTTGGAATGACTAAATTTTGTATTTGGTTGCTATACCATTGAGCGCCATAAGTAGGCAACATTAAATATCTTTTATCATTATTTCCGCCGGATGCCCTAACTGTATCAACAAATATTTGATAAAGTTCGTTTTGTCGTTCAAATACTTCATCTGAATGTCCCCACCAGCATTTTCCGCTTCCTGAACCGCATTTATCAAAACTTTTTGTTGCAGTTATTTCATTAGCACCTTCTAAAATCAATTTTTCATTATAATCTTTGAATGCGTAAGCTATTTGACCCCAAAGCTGTTTATATTTTTCTTTTATCTTTATCCATTCTGAATTACTTGCTGAAATATTTAACCATGTTTGATCATCATGGTGCATATTAACAATAATGTACATATTGTTTTTTTCTGCGTAGCCGACGATTTCTTTAACTCTAGTCATCCAATCAGATTTAATAGTATATTTCCCGTTCTTTTCAGTAAGCTGAAGTGACCATGAAACAGGAATTCTTATTGCATTTATTCCGCTTTTAGCAACAAAATCAATCATTGATTGGGTAGTGGTTGGGTTGTTCCATCCTGTTTCTTGCTGATTCGGTGTAGGTTCATCAGGAATATTGCCCCAAGATTGACAAGCGTCTAACGTATTTCCTAAATTCCAGCCGGCAACAATGTTAGAACAAAAATTTTGTGCGGTTTGAGTAAATTCTTTTGAGTTTGTAGTTTCTGCACCACTTAATACTGTTAAATTTGTAGTAAAACAGCTGATAAGCAATAATGCACATAGAGATAAGCTTAACAGTTTTTTCATTATATATTTTCTTCCTTTCTTCTATACAGTACAAAAATAATAATAACATATTGAGTGTTGTTTTTCAATAAAAATTTAATAAAAAAGATCTTGAATTATATTAATTCAAGACCTTTTTTTAAAAATATGGAATCAGTCAAATTATCAATTAATTAAAAGTCTACTTCAGTTCCGTAATATGTGCATTTGAACAACTCTGCCATAACTTCCGGTGTGATTTCTCTTGGGTTAGAACCTGTACAAGCATCACCAACAGCATTTTTAGCGATTTCATCAACTTTTGCTAAGAATTCAGATTCTTCAACGCCGAACTCTTTAAGTGTATGAGGAATATTCATAGCTGTGTTCATATCATCAATAAGTTTGCAAAGACTTTCTGTTAATGCTTTATTGCTGTTACCAGGAAGACCGAGCATTCTTGCAATATCAGCGTATCTTTCGCTTGCTCTTTGATCATGAGCATTATATTTAATAACATATGGTAAGTAAATAGCATTTGCACAACCATGTGGAAGATGTTGATTAGCCATAGCACCTTCATGGAAAGCTGCACCTGTTTTATGTGCCATTGAGTGAACAATACCTAAAAGTGCATTTGAGAATGCCATACCTGCAAGACATTGAGCGTCGTGCATTTGTGCTCTTGATTCTTTATTGCCTTTGTATGATGATGGTAAGTATGCAGTTACCATTTCAATTGCTTTCATAGCAAGAGCGTCTGTATAGTTGCAAGCAACAGTTGAAACATAAGCTTCGATAGCATGTGTCAAAGCGTCCATACCTGTATGTGCAACAAGTTTCTGTGGCATTGTTTGAGCAAGCTCAGGATCAACAATTGCAACATCAGGAGTAATATTAAAGTCAGCTAAAGGATATTTAATACCTTTAGAGTAATCTGTAATTACAGAGAAAGCTGTAACTTCTGTAGCTGTACCTGAAGTAGATGAAATAGCACAGAATTTAGCTTTTTGACGAAGAGTAGGGAAGTTAAATGGAACACAAAGTGATTCAAATGTAACATCAGGGTACTCATAGAAAGCCCACATAGCTTTTGCAGCATCAATAGGTGAGCCACCGCCAATAGCAACGATCCAATCAGGTTGGAACTCTTGCATTGCTTTTGCACCTTTCATAACTGTTTCTACAGATGGATCAGGTTCAACACCTTCAAAAAGTTGAACTTCCATTCCGGCTTCTTTTAAGTAGTTTACTGCTTTGTCCAAAAAGCCAAATCTTTTCATTGAACCGCCGCCAACAACGACAATTGCTTTTTTACCTGTTAAAGTTTTGAGATTTTCCATAGCATTTTCGCCAAAGTAAACATCTCTTGGTAATGTAAATCTGCCCATAGTTTTTTCCTCCGATATTTTTAGGTTTTAAGTTTTTTTAGCGACTGTTTCGTCGTCTATCTTTAGTATATATCTATATATTTATTTGTAAAATAACTTTTTAGTTATGGTCCTATATCAGTTAAAACATAGAATTATAATATAAATGCAGAAAAAGCCCTATATAAAGGGCTTTTTACTTGTTATTAAATTAACAATGAATGTTCGTATTTCATAAAAAATTATAAAAATCAAGTAAAAAAATTAACAATAATTTTGACTATTTTTCATAAATTATTTTATATTGGCTCAGTTTTTTAATTCATTATACATAATTTCAAGTGCTTTTTTTTCAATTCTTGAAACATATGAACGTGAAATATTAAGTTTTTTCGCAATTTCTCTTTGAGTTAGTTCAGGATTTGAACCTAAACCATATCTTAGGACGATTATAGTTTTTTCACGCTCGTTTAATTTTTCATTAATCACTTTATATAATTTTTCCGTTTTCAGTTTTAACTCAATATCATCTATAATATCCGAATTATCTGAGATTATATCTATTAATGACAGTGCATTTCCGTCTTTATCTATATCCACAGGATCTGACATATAGACATCATTATTTGTTTTTTTATTGCTTCTGAAAAACATTAAAATTTCGTTTTCAATACATCTTGAAGCGTAAGTTGAAAGCTTAGTCTTTTTTTCAGGAGTATATGAATTAATTGCTTTAATTAATCCGATTGTTCCTATTGAAATTAAATCATCTTGATCATAACCTACTGAATAATATTTTTTTATTATGTGTGCAACAAGTCTTAGATTATGTTCGACTAATTTGTTTCTTGCTTTAATATCATTGTTATTAATAAATTGATCTAAATAGTATTTTTCTTCATCTTTTGAAAGTGCTTTTGGAAATTCAGTTGTTTGGTTGATATGTAACACCATAAAAATTGAATTCAAAGCTGATTTTAATAATTCAAAAAGCATTTACCAATCACCTCG
Organism: uncultured Eubacteriales bacterium; assembly: GCA_934476085.1. Classification (GTDB taxonomy): domain Bacteria; phylum Bacillota; class Clostridia; order Oscillospirales; family Acutalibacteraceae; genus RUG11462. Next base: position 27,430 of record CAKSNE010000005.1, read on the forward strand.
TTTGTCTATAAAATTATATGTATAAAATGTTTGTACTTATTAAATTTTTTATTGTATTAGCCTAAGAAATGTGTTATTATATTATGGTGTGGTGGTGAAATAATGAATACTTTAACTCAAGAGGAAAAAGTTGTTTTACAATTAGTTAATAATGGTATCAACGGTTGCAATAAAGAATTAAATTTTGAAAATTGCGATTATTCTAAGGTTTTTAAAATTATTGATCTTCATTCTGTAAATATGATTGCTTTTGAGGGAACTAAAGGCATTATAGATAAGCTACCTAATGCTATTTATACAAAATGGATGTATCAGGCGAGCAGAAAATTATCTAAGCGTGAGTGCATTATTGATGTGCAAAAGAGATTGACTGAGATTCTTGAAAAAAATAATATTAAGTATTTTGTTTTTAAAGGATTATGTTCTTCATCATACTATAATAAACCTGAACTTCGTGAATGCGGCGACGTTGATTTTCTTGTTGATATAAATGACTTTGATAAATGCGATGAATTGTTAATCAATTCCGGTTTTAATGCTAAGCAAAAAAAAGATATAAAGCATTGGAACTATGTATATGACGGTATTGAAGTTGAAATGCATCATCAATTTTGGGAAATGCCAAACACAAATTCCGCTGATTTTATTAAAGGTGTACTTGATAATGCTATTAACAATGTTAAAGTGTACCAATATGAAAACTATAATTTTTACGGACCCGGTGTTGTAGAACACAGTTTAATTTTAATTTTACATATAATTAATCATATTCAAAAGGGCGGAATCGGACTTCGTCATATATGTGATTTTGCTGTTTTTATGTCCAGCGATGATTTTAAAAATAATTACAATGATATAATTAATATTTATAAATCAGGTGGCATTTTAAAAATAGCAAGTATTATCGGTTCAATATCAAATAAATACTTAGGCAGTCCTTATTATGATTTTCTTAAAGATGTTGATGAGTCATTGGTTGAAGGTTTTTTGAATGATGTTATGAAAAGCGGAAATTTTGGCATTTTGTCAAAAGATATTTATCAAAGCAGTGATTTGTTTACATTGAATGGTACTGAGAATAATTTTTTTAAAAAAATTACAACTTTTTTAAAGAGACATTGGAAACTTTGTGAAAAACATAGGTTTTTATTGCCTATCGCACCGTTTTATATAGTTTTTAGATCAATTTTTAATATGATTAGAGGGAAAAGACCAAAGGTAAATGTTTTAAAATTCACAAAAAGCGGTCTTGTAAGGTCAAAACTATATAAAAATCTTGAAATTTTTAAGGATAATGACGATGAATAATATTAGTAAATTAGAGAAAAAAGATTTATTTAAAGCCAGTCTTTTTATTGGAATATCTTTGATTGTAATTTTAACATTAAGTAATGTTATTACTGGAGTTGTTCAAGCGGTTTTGTTGCTTTTTGGTTACTCATCAAGTGAAATAAATGATTTTTTCTTTGATACATGGACAGGTTATTTATATAATACAGTAGTTTCTGCAATTGTTTATACATTACCGTTTTTGTTTGTTAAAATAATAAACAAAAAACCTGTTTATGAAACTTGTTCTTTTAACAGCCCAAATAACAATTTATCCGTTTATTGTATTGGATTTGTTATTGGATTAGCAATGGTTGCAAATATTGTTACTACTGTTTTAAATAATTTTTTTGCTACTTATTTTGATTATCAAGCAGTTCAACAATCAATAGGAGATAATTCATATTCAGGTGTTTTCGAATTTGTTTTTACACTTGTTAATATTGCTGTTTTTCCGGCTCTTATTGAAGAATTTGCATTTAGAGGTATTATTTTAGGAACATTAAGAAAGTATGGCGATATGCCGGCTATTTTGTTTTCGGCAACAATTTTTGCTTTATTCCATGGCAATTTTGTTCAGATACCTTTTGCATTTATAGTTGGTATAGGACTTGGTCTGACTGTTGTTATTACTAATTCAATTTGGCCTGCTATAGTAGCTCATTTTTTGAATAATGCTTTAGCGGTAGTTATCAACTATTTTTCGATTAATTCTGCAATTATATCATTATTAATATTTGCTTTAGTTATTGCTATCGGAATAATTTCATTAGTTTTTTTGATTATTAAGAAAGCTTTTAGAAATATAAAAAAATGTTCATCATCTTTAAGCCCTTTTTCAAGATTTTTAAGAATGTTTTATTCGCCTACAACTTTGATTTATGTTGCTATTATGTTAATAGTAGCGTATTTTAATAAGGCTTAGAGTATATGAATTATAATTATTTTATGAGCGAAGCTTTAAAGCTTGCAAAAATTAGTTTTGATGAAAACGAAGTGCCGGTTGGTGCGGTAATTGTTAAAAATAATAAAATCATCGGTAAAGGTCGAAATAGGCGAGAGCAGCTAAAAAATGCCTTATCTCACGCTGAAATTGAAGCAATAAACGATGCTTGTGAAAATTTGCGTTCATGGAGATTAGACGGCTGTGATATGTATGTTACATTGGAGCCTTGTCCTATGTGTGCCGGTGCTATAATTAATGCAAGAATTAATAAAGTTATTTATGGAGCAAAAGATGAGAGTATGGGTGCTGTTAGATCAAATATTTCTATGTTTGATCTTGATTTTAACTTTCGTCCAAAAGTTGTTTCTTCTGTTTTAGAAGAAGAGTGTTCAAGAATTTTGAGTGACTTTTTTAAATCACTTAGATAATAGATTATTTTTTAAAGGAAGATTATTAAATGAAGTTAGGAATTGTAGGATTACCGAATGTAGGTAAATCAACGCTATTTAATGCAATTACAAATGCAGGTGCTTCTGCTGCAAACTATCCGTTTTGCACTATTGAGCCAAATGTGGGTATGGTTTGCGTGCCTGATGAACGCTTGGATAAATTAGCTGAGCTTTTTCAACCTGATAAAGTTACACCTGCTGTAATAGAATTTGTTGATATCGCAGGCTTAGTGCGTGGTGCATCAAAGGGTGAAGGTTTAGGAAATAAATTTTTGTCTCATATTCGTGAAGTAGATGCCGTTGTACATGTTGTAAGATGTTTTGAAAATAATGATATTGTTCATGTAGACGGTTCTATTGATCCAAAGAGAGATATTGAAACAATTAACTTAGAGCTTATCTTCTCTGATATTGAAATGGTAGAGAGAAGAAGAGATAAATCAATGAAATTATTAAAAGGTGATAAGTCTTTACAAAAAGAAGTTGACTTTTTAAACAGATTAATTTCCCATTTAGAAGACGGAAAGCCTGCACGTTCTATTGATATGGATGAAGATGAACAAGAAATCTTAAAAACAATAGCATTGCTTTCTTCAAAACCTGTTATTTATGCTTGTAATATGAGTGAAGATGACTTTGTTTCCGGAATTAACGAAAATGAAAGATTTAAAACTGTTAAAGAAATTGCTGAGTCTGAGCATGCAGGTGTATTGCCGATTTGTGCTGAACTCGAAGCACAGTTAGCTGATATGGACAAAGAAGAAAAGGAAATGTTTTTACAAGAATTAAATCTTTCAAGCTCCGGTCTTGATAGATTGATAAAAGAATGCTATTCTCTTTTGGGATTAATTTCTTATCTTACTGCAGGAAAACCGGAAGTTAGAGCTTGGACAATTAAAAAAGGTACAAAAGCTCCGGCTGCAGCAGGTGTTATTCATACTGATTTTGAAAAAGGTTTTATCCGTGCAGAAGTTGTTTCCTACGAAGATTTAATTGAGTTAGGATCAATGGCTGCCGCTAGAGAAAAAGGTGTTCTTCGCAGCGAAGGAAAAGAATATGTTATGAATGACGGCGATGTTGTGCATTTCTTGTTTAATGTATGATTAATTGACTTTTAAAAGTTTATGATGTATAATATCATAGATGCATTATAGGAGGAAAGATAATGGAAATCGATTTAATACAATTAGCAAAGTTACTAATTAAAAAAGCGTGGATAATAATTTTATCTGCAGTTATTTGTGCGGCAATTGCATTTGGCTACAGCCACTACTTTTTAAAGCCACTTTACACTTCAACTTCAAGAATTTACATAAACAACTCTTCTGTTGAAGGCTATGAGAATAAAGTTACAGCTTCAGATATTTCTGCTGCTGAATCTCTTGTAAACAATGTTGTGGCTATTATTAAAAGTGAAACAGTTATTAATGCTGTTTATGATGATATCGGAAAAGAATTAGGTATTTCATCACCTTCCAAAATCAAAAATATGCTTGATGCTTCGGTAGTTACAGATACCGTAATGGTTGATATTTCGATTGAAACAACCGATCCTGAAAAATCTCAGAAACTTTGTGAATCTTTTGTAAAGGTAGCACAAAAGAGAATAGAAGAAATTATTGAAAAATCAGGTGTATCTGTTGTTGATGAACCAAACTTGCCTGAAGGTAAGTCTTTTCCAATTACTAAAAACTATGTATTGGTAGGCTTATTAATTGGCTTAGTTTTATCGGCAGCAATTATTATAATTTCTGATATTATAGATTCAAGAATTTCTTCTGCTCAAGATTTTGAAGAAAACTTCCCTGATATTCCTGTTATAGGTATTATTCCAAAAATGGAGGAAAAATAATTATGGCTAAAAAAATAATTAATCAGTATTCACCTAAAGCAATAATTAGTGATGAGTCTCCATTTGCAATGGTTGAGGCTTATAAAGCAGCAAGAACAAGTTTAATGTTTATTCTTGATTCTGAAGCTACAAAGAAAAATTCTATTGTTTTCACAAGTTATTCTCCTATGGAAGGTAAATCTACAGTTACTTTGAATTTGGCAATTACATTTTCACAAATCGGTGCTAAAGTATTAGTTATTGATGCTGATATGAGAAAACCTTCTCTTGAAAAATATTTAGATATTAAAGTTGATAAGGGATTAGCTGATATATTAAGCAGTGATAAAGTTGATTATAAAGATTGCATCGTTGATACAAAAACAGAAAATTTGTATTTATTACCTGCAGGTAATATTCCTCCTAATCCAACTGAACTTTTAATTTCTGAAAAAACGGAAAAATTATTAGAAGAATTATCACCTGAATATGATTACATTTTCATTGACTCTCCACCGCTTGGACTTGTTACTGACGCTGCTATTTTAGGGTCAAAAACCGAAGGTATTATAAATATTGTTAATTGTGAAAAATCAAAAAGTGCTGACATTTCTTCAATTAAATCCAGTCTTGAACAAGCCAATATTAAATTGATCGGCAGTATCATAAACAATGTTGAATTAGATATCGGTAAAAGAAGTAACTATAACAGCAGTTATTACTATAGCAATTCTCAATTAAGTGAGAAAAAGGAAAAATAAACTAATATTAAAAATGATTGATTTTCACGCACATATATTACCAAAAGCAGATCATGGAAGCGACAGTATCGAAACTTCTCTTTTTCAAATTAATTCGGCAAAAGCAGCAGGCATTGATACAATTGTTGCTACTCCTCATTTTTATATAAATAATGACGACATTGATTCCTTTTTAGCTCGTCGAGAAACAGCTTTTCAGTCTTTATTAAAAGCAATTAATGAACTTAATATTGATATTAAAATTGTTAAGGCAGCTGAAGTTACATTAATGGTTGATTTATTATCAATTGATGATTTATCTCCGCTTTGCATTGAAGGCACAAATTATATGTTGCTTGAAATGCCTATGAATGTTGTTTGGACTTCTTGGCATTATGAAGCGGTTGATGAAATTATTAAACGCGGAATTAAACCAATAATTGCTCATATTAACAGATATCAATATTTTTATGTAAAAAAACTTTTTGATAAAGATGTTTTATTTCAAATAAATGTTGAATCGTTTGATAAATTTTCAACTAGAAGAAATAATAAAAGACTATATAAATTAGGCCATATTGATTTAATCGGTTCTGATATTCACGAAAGATCGATTGTTTATACTAAATGGCTAAAATATCAAAAAAGATATTCAAAAATGTTTGAACACTTTAATGAAAATGCAAATAAAATTTTATATTAAAAAAACACCTTTTTAAAAAGGTGTTTTTTTAATATAACTAAACATAATATTTAATAAATAATATAATAAGAAAGTATGATTTGCTTGATTAATATTAATTCATTATTTGATAAAGAGATTATTTCAATAGTAGATGGTGCAAGAATGGGTGACATTAAAGATATTCAATTTAATGAAACAACCGGAGAAATAACTGCTCTTATAATCTCGGGCAGATTTCGTCTTTTTGGTTTTTTCGGTAGAAAAGAGAGAAGTGTTGTACCCTGGAAAAATGTTAGAGTAATAGGAGAAGAAACTATTTTAGTTGACAGTTTTATTCAAGAAGAAAATAAAAAAGAATCTAAAAGCATTATAAAAGCTTTTTTAAGTTAATCTGCAAACCAAACATTTTTAACTTTAAATTCTCTGTTGTTTAAATAGTTTAAAATACCGGCATCGGTTTTAAAGTTAAATTTAAGTTTATATGAATATAAAGCTTGATGAACGAACCCTTTTTTTCTGTCTGCTGCATTTTTTCCATATTTTCCATCACCAACAAGCGGATGTCCGATGTGTGCAAAATGAGCACGAATTTGGTGTGTTCTACCTGTTAAAAGTTCAATTTCAAGAAGTGAAATATCATTATTTTCATTTAATACTTTATACTTAGTTTTAATTTCTTTTGAATTTGCAAACGGTTTATCAAATACTTTAACTATGTTTTTATCTTCGTTTTTTGATAGATAAGCTACTAAAGTATCTTCTTTGTTTTCTAAAACGCCGTGTATTAAGCATAAATAATATTTGTCCAGTTCTCTATGCTTGATTTTTTCGTTCAAAATTCGCAGCGTTTCTGAGTTTTTTGCGGCAATTACAATTCCGCCTGTGTTTCTATCAATTCTGTTAGCAAGTGCAGGGGAAAATGAATTTTCGTTTTCGGGATTGTATTCGCCCTTTTCATATAAATAACGCTGTATTCGAGTTATTAAGGTATCTCTGAATTCATTGTTATCAGGGTGAACAATTAATCCTTCAGGTTTATCAATTAAAAGTATATTTTCATCTTCATAAATTATATTCAATTTTTTTGAGGCATACATAAAATCATAAACCGATTCTTTTTTTTCAAAAAATTCATCGTTTATATACATATCAACAACATCGCCTACATTAAGTCGTGTGCTTATTTGAGCCTTTTTACGATTTAATTTAATTCGTTTTAAGCGTATGTATTTATACAAAAGATTTTTAGGTAAAAGCGGTGCCGCTTTTGTTATGAATTTGTCAAGTCTTTGATTTGCATCATTTTCATTAATAATATAACTTTTCATTTAAACCTCGTTTATATGTAATTTCAAAGAAAAACGGCAGATAAACTGCCGTTTTTTATTTAAATTAATTTTAGTCTGTTTCAATCAAACCGTACTTTCCATCATTTCTTTTATAAACCACACTAATCAATCCGCTTTCGCTATTCTCAAAAATAAAGAATTGATGTCCAATCAAGTTCATTTGAAGAATTGCTTCATCTACTGAAATAGCTTGTAAATAGAATTTTTTTGAACGAATAACTTCAAATTTTTCTTCTTTTTCAGTTGAATCAGGAGCAAATACATCGTCAAATGAAGTTGAGCGAAGTCTTTTTTCAAGCTTTGTTTTTTGCTTTCTGATTCTTCTGACAACATTGTCAAAAGCATTATCAAAAGCATCAATTAAGTCAACTTGATTGTCTTCGGCTCTGTAAACGGTTGCATTATCTTTTATTGTAATCTCAGCTTTTACACTGTTATTTTCTAATACAAATTTAAGAGTTGCGTCTGCATTTTCTGAGAAAAATTTTTCAAGTTTTTTCATTTTTTTCTCAATGTGTTCTTTTGAACTGTCTTTTAAAGTTATTTTTCTTAAATTGTAATTTGTTTTCATAAAATCACTCCTTGCCATGAATAACTCGTCTGTAAAAAAGACGATTGGTATTTTTATACCAATTTCATTATATCATTATTTTTGGAGTTTGTAAAGATTTTTATGCAAAATTAATAAAAATTTCATATAATAATGCTTTTGTGTCGTGTAACATGACATCCTATATTTACTGCTAGCGGCAATCCGGCAATATGAGTAGGGAACTGTTCAATGTTAACTTTAAGAGCCGTAGTTTTACCGCCAAAACCTTGCGGACCTATATTAAGATTATTTACTCTGTCTAAAATTTCATTTTCAAGCTCTGTATAATACTCGCTGCTATTTGCTTCACTTTCATCTCTGCATAAAGCTTTTTTTGCAAGATAAGCACAAAGCTCAAAATCTCCGCCGATTCCTATTCCGATTACCATAGGCGGACAAGGATTTGCACCGGCATTTTTGACAATATTAACAACTTCATTAATTATTGTTTCTCTATTTGCAGCAGGAGTAAGCATTTTTATTGCACTCATATTTTCAGAGCCAAAACCTTTTGGTGCAACTGTTATTTTAATTTTATCACCATCTACAATTTTTGTATGTATAACAGCAGGGGTGTTATCTTCGGTATTTACTCGATTAAGCGGATCTTTTACAACAGATTTTCTAAGAAGTCCGTTAACATATCCATTGCTAACGCCTTCGTTAATTGCATTTTCAAAACTTCCGTCTATAATGTGAACATCTTGTCCAATCTCGGCAAAAACAACTGCCATTCCTGTGTCCTGACAAATCGGTACATCAATTTCTTTAGCGGCACTAATATTATTGTAAATGTCGCTCATAATGGCTTTGGGTAGGGAATCGGTTTCGTTTTCAATTGATTTTTTAATGCAGTTTGTAATATCATTAGGCAATATTTTATTGGCATCAATACAAAGTTTTTCAACAGCTTTGCTGATTTCATTACAACTAATTTCTCTCATTTTATTATTTCCTTTTAAATTCATATAAAAAAATCGGCTAAAATTAGCCGATTAATATTTTATTTTGAAGAACGGCGTGGTCTTCTAGTATCAGGATTTTTGCGTTTTAACTGAGAAAACTTTTCTTCGCTTGATTGTTTGAATTTTGCCATCATATCTTCAAAAGATTGTGGCTCGCTTGATTTTTTAACACCTTCAAAAGTATTAAATTCTTTTCTGGGTTTTTGTTGCTTTGGCTTCTTTTCTTCGGTTTGTTTAATAGAAAGTGATATTTTTTTAGGATCATCACAGTTTAAAACTTTTACTTTAACAGTATCGCCGACTTTATAAATATCATTAATGTCTTGAACAAAGGTATTAGAAACTTCAGAGATATGAACTAAGCCTGAAACACCTTTTTCAATTTCAACAAAAACACCGAATTTAGTAATACCTGTAATTGTACCTTCAGTAATTAAATCTTTAGTAAGTTGCATTAAATAAAAATTCCCCTTAAAATTTAGTTTCCTTTAATATCTTCATAGATTTCTTCATTTGCATAAACAAATCCTATTTTTTCTCTGGCAGCTCTTTCAACTAATTCTTTTTGAGAGCCGTTTTCTAATAAATCTTTTAATTCTTTATTTGAAATTTTATAAGACGAAATAGTATCTTGTGCTTTAGTTAAAACTTTTCTTTCAGCTACAAGCTCAGTCTGCAATGAAATCATCGAATAAACAAGGTAAAAAGCAAGAAGTAATATTGCAACCTTAAAGGTAATTCTTTTATGAACATTGCTTGTTTTGTTTCTTCTAGTCATAAAAATCCTCTTTAGAATAGTCTTTTATATATTATACTACAAAACAGCATATAGTTTCAAGAACTTTTTTAAATTTTTACAAATATTTTGTCTAACTTTTTGTTTAAAAAATTTATGAATTTATTAAATATATTTTTTAATGGAAAAATAATTTTATTTTTAATAAAACTAAATATCTTTTTATTAATATTAATAAATTTGTTTGATAAATATAGTTTAAAAATTATAAAGCCTAAAAATTCTGAAATAAGTATAAACCAGCGAATTTCGCCTTGAGAACGAACAAAGAGCAGGGTATAAGTGATTATCGACGCTATTAACGAAAAAAATATATCTTGAACAAAAATTGAATATTTTTTGCTTTTGTTGACAAGTCGAAAAGTTTTAATAATATCATAAATAATACTTAAAATTATTCCGATAAAAAATGAAATAAAAAATGAAATTATATCTTTATAAGAGTTAATTATCATATTATTTAATCAACCTTTTAAAAATTGAAGAACCTCTTTGAGTTTCGTTATAGATAAGACCATAGATTTTTCCTGTTACTTTTAAATCGCCTGTATCTACATCCATTTTAGATATATGCAGATTTTCACCTTTTATAGTAAGCTCGCCCATTTCAGTGAGTAGAATTATTGTTTGATCATCAAAATTGTCAACTTTTTTAATGCCGCTCATACTAATTTTTTCACGGTTTTCCATAATAATATTGTGAAGCGGACGATTTGTATTTGTTGTTTCAATCATATTTATTACCTTCTAATAAAGTTTGATAGTAAAAATTATGCTGAGAAAATAATAAATATAACAAAAACAACGCCCGAAAATAAATTCGGGCGTTGAAAAAATTTAATTATTTTAAACGAGCTTTAAGGCCTTCGAATTCATCAACGATTTCTTTAGGAAGTTTTTCGCCGAATTGTTCGTAGAATTTAGCAATGTTTTCAGTTTCTTTTGTCCAAACATCTTTATCAATAGTAAGAAGTTCTTTAATTGTATCTTCAGTAACATCAAGACCGTCGATATCAATATCTTTAACTTCAGGAACATAACCGATAGGTGTTTCAACAGCGTCAACTTTATCTTCGCAACGAGCGAGAATCCAGTTAAGAACACGCATATTGTCACCAAAACCAGGCCAAATGAAGTTACCTTCATCATCAGTTCTGAACCAGTTAACATTGAAGATTTTTGGAGCTTTATCGCCAAGTTTTTGACCCATTTCAAGCCAGTGAGCGAAGTAATCAGCCATATGATAACCGCAGAATGGTTTCATAGCCATAGGATCGTTTCTAACAACACCGACTGCACCTGTTGCAGCTGCAGTTGTTTCAGAAGCCATAATTGAACCTACGAATACACCATGTTGCCAGTTCTTTGATTGATATACTAATGGAGCTGCTTTTGCACGACGACCGCCGAATACGATAGCAGAAATTGGCACACCTTTACCTGAATCAAATTCAGGAGAAATGCAAGGACAATTTTTAGCAGGAGCTGTAAATCTTGAGTTTGGATGAGCACCGCTGGTGTTAACTTTGTCTGCTTTGTCATATTTAGTGTAATCCCATTTTTCGCCTTTCCAGTTAAGAGCATTCTTTGGAGGATTTTTGTCAAGACCTTCCCACCAAACTGTGTTGTTGTCGAGATTTAAAGCAACGTTAGTAAAGATTGTGTTCTTTCTGGTTGAAGCTAAAGCATTAGGATTAGAATTCTCATTTGTACCAGGAGCAACGCCAAAGAAACCGTTTTCAGGGTTTACTGCCCAAAGACGACCGTCTTCGCCGATTCTCATCCAAGCGATGTCATCGCCAACGCACCATACTTTATAACCCATATCACGATATTTTTTAGGTGGAATAAGCATTGCAAGGTTTGTTTTACCGCATGCTGATGGGAATGCAGCAGCAATATATTTAATGTCGCCATCTGGTCTTTGTAAACCGAGAATAAGCATATGTTCAGCCATCCAACCTTCGTTTTTACCAAGGAATGAAGCAATACGAAGAGCAAAGCATTTTTTACCTAAAAGAACGTTTCCGCCGTAACCTGAGTTAACAGAGATAATATAGTTATCTTCAGGGAAGTGGCAGATATATCTGTTTTCTTCTTCAATGTTGCATTTACAGTGTAAACCTTTAATCCAGTCTTCGCTGTCGCCAAGTACATCAACAACTGCTTGACCTACTCTTGTCATAATAGCCATGTTAAGAACAACATAGATTGAGTCAGTTAATTCAAAACCGATTTTTGAAAATTCAGAACCAACAGGGCCCATTGAGTAAGGAATAACATACATTGTTCTGCCTGCATAAGAACCACGAGCAATATCAAAAAGCTTTTTATAAGCTTCTTTTGGATCCATCCAGTTGTTTGTAGGACCTGCATCTTCTTCTTTTCTTGAACAAATAAATGTTCTGCCTTCAACACGAGCTACATCGTTTACAGCTGTTCTGTGAAGATAGCATCCAGGAAGCAAATCTTCGTTAAGCTTAATCATTTCGCCTGTTTTAACAGCTTGTGCACGAAGTTCGTCAAGTTGATCTTCGCTACCGTCGATAAATACGACGTTGTCAGGATTTACGAGTTCTTTCATCTCGTCAATCCATGCGAGTACGGATTTGTTTGTAACCATAATTTTATCCTCCAATTGCATTAAATGCATTATTTGTTACTTTATAACTATCCTAGTTACCCAAGATAATTACATTGTGTTTATTATACTATATTGTTAAAAAAAATACAAGTAAAAAGAGTTAATTTTCAGAAAAATTAACTCTTTGTTCAAATTTATTAAAATATAATAAATTATTTTGTTTATTTTAAAGTAGCAATATCCATTGTTGCATAAGCATTTAAATCATAATCGGCTAAATTTTTATGTTTATACTCATAATATCCTTGAGCAGCTACCATAGCCGCATTATCACCACAATATTTAAGCTCCGGAGTGTAAAATTCAATGTTTTTACTCTCACAAAATTCTTTCATTCTGCATCTTATTTCAGAATTAGCAGAAACACCGCCCGCAAGAACAAGTTTTTTAGTTGGATATTTTTCGATTGCGACAGAAATTTTATCAATTAAAATATCTGTTACGGTTTTGCGAATAGACGCACACATATCTTCAATATTAATATCAACGCCTTTTTGTTTTGAATTATTAATTGTATTCAAAACAGCGGTTTTAAGACCCGAAAAACTAAAGTCAAGCGGGTTGCCGTCAACTTTTGGTTTAGGCAATTTATAAGCATTGCAATTGCCATTATCAGCAATTTTATCAAGATGAACACCGCCTGGATAAGCCAGTCCCATAGCTCTTGCAGTTTTATCAAAGCATTCGCCGGCAGCATCATCACGAGTTCTGCCGATAATTTCGTAATCTGTATAATCTTTTACATTGATAATATGAGAATGACCGCCCGAAATAACAAGAGCCATAAACGGTGGTTTTAAACTTGGGTGAGTTATATAATTAGCTGCGATATGAGAGCGTAAATGGTGAACGGGGATAAGCGGTTTATTTGCAGCCATTGCTAAACCTTTTGCAAAACTCACACCAACTAAAAGAGAACCGATAAGTCCCGGAGCGTAAGTAACAGCAATAGCGTCAATATCATCAATTGTACAATCAGCTTGTTTTAATGCTTCTTTATACAAATTTGAAATAGCGTCAATATGCATTCTTGAAGCTATCTCAGGTACAACTCCGCCAAAAACTATATGATCATCAACCTGTGAAGCAACAAGGGAAGAGAGAACTTTTCTTTCTTCTAAAATAGCTATTGCTGTATCATCACAAGAGGATTCTATTGCTAAAATTTTCATAATTTTTCTCCAAAATATTTAGTCATAATTATTGCTGTTTCAACAGGTTCACGGTAGTATTTTTTTCTCATTCCAAGTTGTTCAAAACCGAGCTTTTTATATAAATTTATTGCTGAAATATTGCTTTCTCTAACTTCTAAAGTTATAAATTCACAGTTTTTTTCATTTGCAATGTTTATAATTTCTTCTAAAATTTTTGTTGCAATTCCTTTGTTCCTATATTCTTGTAAAACCGCTATATTATTGATATAAGCCTCATTGCTAACGATAAAAACACCGCAATAAGCAATAATTTTTTCATCAATTTCACAACCGATAAAGCAATATTTATCGTTATTCAAATTCTCATTAAGATTTTTGATGCTTATAGGATGAGAAAAACACTTTTTTTCAATAATAAAAATACTGTCAAGATTTTTATTTGTTAATTTAATTATTTTCATAAATTCTTTTAAATAATAATTCAATATTTCTTTTTATTTGTGCCGCACACTGTTTGTAAACTTCTAATGATTGTCCGTAAGGATCAGATATTTGTTCATCAAACATAATAATTTTACTTTCATCAACGCCACTTCTAAGCAAAGCAGTTTTGTGACTTTGTGTCATTGGAATTATATAATCAGCTTCTTGTACTAATCTTAATGTAATTTGAGTTGGAATATGATTTGATATATCAATCTCATACTCAAGCATTGCATCAACGGAATTTTTAGAAACTATATCTCCGCTGTTTACATATAAACCTGCACTTAGAACATTATCGTTTTTAAATATTTCTTTTGCAAAACCTTCAGCCATTGGGCTGCGACAAGTGTTTCCAGTGCATACAAATAATAAATTCATATTAAAACCTACTTTGTTTCATACCATGTCTTAGCAAATTTAACATCAACCAACATAGGTACTTTCATTTTAACCGCATTTTCCATTTCTTCTTTTAATATTTTTGCAACCTGCGGTGCTATTTCTTCTTTAGATTCTATTATTAATTCATCGTGAATTTGCATAATAAGTTTTGCATCTAATTTTTCATCAAAAAGACGGCGACTTACTTTGTTCATTGCAATTTTAATAATATCGGCAGCAGTTCCTTGAATAGGCATATTCTTAGCAACTCTTTCACCAAATGAACGTGTATTAAAATTAGAAGCAGTTAATTCAGGTAAATATCTTCTGCGTCCAAACACAGTAGAAACATAACCGTCTTTTTTTGCGTTTTCAACAACTTCGTTCATATATTTATTAACACCACTATAAGTTGCAAGATAATTTTCGATATATCTTTTGGCTTCGGCAACACTGACATGAATATCTTTTGACAGGGAGAACGCACCTATACCGTAAACAATGCCGAAGTTAACTGCTTTTGCTCTTGAGCGAATTTCAGGAGTCATAAGTTCCAGCGGAACATCAAATACTTGAGAAGCGGTTATCGCATGGATATCAACATCATTTAAAAATGCGTCAATCATCTTTTTATCATCAGCAATTGATGCTAAAACACGAAGTTCAATCTGTGAATAGTCAGCATCGACTAATAAATATCCGTCTTTTGCTTTGAAAAATCTACGCATTTCTCGTCCGAGTTCAGTTCTTACAGGAATATTCTGCAAATTTGGCTCAGAAGAGCTTATTCTGCCTGTGCGTGTTTCGACTTGATTTAGCGTTGAATGAATTCTGTTGTTTTCGCCAACACATTTTAATAAGCCATCACAATAAGTCGATTTTAATTTTGATACAGAGCGATATTCAAGCAAATATTCAACAGCGTCAGATTGATAGCGTAAGTTTTCTAATACTTCGGCACTAGTTGAATATCCTGTTTTTGTTTTTTTGGAATGGGGAAGACCGAGTTTTTCAAAAAGAGCAACACCTAATTGTTTTGGCGAGTTTAAATTAAATTCATAACCGATTATGCTAAAGATTTGTTCTTTTAAAAATTCTTCCCGCTTCTCAAGCTTTTTAGAAAACTCTTTAATTCCGTCTACATCTACTTCAAAGCCCTCTTTTTCCATTAAATAAAGGGTATAGGAAAGTGGAATTTCTATTTCGTTTAATAATTTTTCCTGATTATTTTCTTTGATTTTTTCTGCAAATTCTTTGTATAAAATATCAATTAAATACAGTTGTTTAGCTGCTTCTTCATTTTCACAATCAAATTCAGGTAAAGAGTATTCCACTGAAAAACGTTCAATAGAAAAATCTTTTCTATCAGGATTAATTAAATAAGCCGCAAGCATTGTATCAAAACTAATATTACAATAAGAATAGATTTTATGAAATAAATCTTTACAATTATGAGTTATTATGTTTTTAGTTTCTGATAAATCAAGATTTTCGGTAACAAAGTATTCATTATCTTTTTTTGAAAATATTTTTCCATCAAAAAACGCTATAATTGAATTATCTTGAACTTTATCTAATCTTTTAAAAGTAATTTTAATTTTCTCAGTATCGTTGCTAGACTTTGTTTCTTTTTCGTTGTCTAAATTAAGTTTATCTAAAAGTTTAAACATTTCCAGTTTTACTAGAATGTTTTTAAGATCTTCTGCGTTTCTTTGGCAATTGGTTGGTATTTCAATCGGAACATTGCAATTAATAGTGCCTAGTGTTTTACTTAAAAAAGCATTATCCTTATCTTTAAGTAGCTTTCCTTTTAAGTTTTCTCTTAAATCGGATGATTCGAGATTATCATATAAGTTTTCTATGTTGCCAAATTGTTGAATTAAGTTTCCTGCAGTTTTTGGTCCAACGCCTTGAACACCGGGAATATTATCGGAAGTATCTCCTTGTAGTGCTTTGATTTCAATCATTTGTTTAGGAGAAACACCATATTCTTCATTAATTTTATCAACATCGTAAATTTTAACTTCTGTTGAGCCACCACGTGTTGCGGCTAATTGAACTGAAACATTTTCAGACACCAACTGTAAAGAGTCACGGTCACCTGTTGCTATTACACAAGTATCGTTGTTTTCATTGCATTTTTTTGCAATTGTTCCTAGAATATCGTCTGCCTCGTAACCCTCAATCTCTAAAACGACACATCCGAATGCTCTTAAAACATCTTTCATAATTGGTATCTGCATTCTAAGTTCATCCGGCATTGGTTTTCTGCCGGCTTTGTAATCCGCGTACATTTTATGTCTGAAAGTTGGAGCTTTAAGATCGAAAGCTGCAACAATTAAATCAGGTGAGTTTGTATCAATTAGTTTAAGCAAAATATTCATAAAGCCATAAATAGCATTTGTAAAAGTACCATCTTTAGTTGACAATATACGAATACCGTAAAAGGCTCTGTTAATAATTGAATTTCCGTCTAGTGCTAAAATTTTCATAACATTCTCCAAAAAAAGATAAATATAAAATTATATTACCACATTTTATTGATTTCTTCAAGCAAATAACAAAAAAATAACGCTGTATTTAACTAATACAGCGTTATTATAAATATAAACTTATTTCTTTTTACCCTTTGGGTTAATTTTATTTGCGTAATCAGGTTTTTTAGAAGCTTTTCCTTTTTTCTCTTTAGGAGCTTTTTTCTCGTTATGTTCACACCAGAATACATAAATAGGACCCGCAACAAAGAGAGAAGAGAAAGTACCGCAAACAACACCGATTGACATTGGTATTGAGAATGTAAGAATAGAATCAAGATTTTTAATTAATGCAACTACTGTAACAGACATAATAGCCGCAAATGTTGTAAGAGAAGTAACGGCAGTTCTCTTTAAACTTTGAGAAATAGACATATTCATCAATTCTCTGATAGATTTTTTGTTACCGTATAATCCTGAGTTTTCACGAAGTCTGTCATAAACAACGATTGTATCGTTAAGTGAATAACCGAGAATTGTTAAGAACACAGCAATAAAGTTTGTATCAACTGTAATTCCGAAAATAACATCAATAAAGAATATAAACGACAAGTCATGAACAAGAGCAACAAGAGCAGCGATAGCAGCTTTTACACCGCCGACTTTTCTAAATCTATATCCTACATAAATTACAACTAAAATACTAGCAATTAATACAGCGTAAAGTGATTTAGCAAAGAAAAGTGAGCCAAAGCTTTTACCAACAGTGTTAGATCCTGTTTGGTCAAGATTGTTGTTTGGGAATTTTTCTTGCAAAGTAGATTTTAACTGTTTTAATTGAGCGGTTGAAAGAGATAAGTTACCAACAGCATTAAGTTTAATCGACTTAGTACCTGTTGAATAGTCAGTTGAATCTGTAACATCTACTTTAGTTTCAACATAAGGATCTTCTGTTTTAGCAACAAAAGTAACTTTATTTGTAGAAAACTTTTCATTTAATAAAGAAGTAACCTTATCAATTTGATCTTTTGTTAATATTGACTTGCCTAATGCATCAACATTTAAAACAGATTTTTTATTCTCGGTAGTAACTTCAGAAGAAAAAGTAATACCATCAATTTTTAAATCAGAAAAAGCATTATCAACAGCAGAAGCATCTAATGTACCGGTATAATTATATTTAATTTCAGTTACATTACCAACGCTTTTTAAAGCTGATTCAGCTTGCTTTTTTACATCTTTTAGGTTCAATGTACCTTCATAGGAATAGGTAATGGAAGAGCCACCTTTATAGTCAATTGAAAGGTCAACACCTCTAAAGATAGTAAAGCCAATACCTGTTAATACTACTAATATCGGTATTAAGATTACATATTTAAATTTTCCGATAA
This sequence comes from uncultured Eubacteriales bacterium, assembly GCA_934476085.1. Taxonomy (GTDB): domain Bacteria; phylum Bacillota; class Clostridia; order Oscillospirales; family Acutalibacteraceae; genus RUG11462. The sequence continues at coordinate 45,642 of CAKSNE010000005.1, forward strand.
TATCATATGTCTTATACATCTCTTTTACCTCCAAAGAACCACGGCTTTCTCAAGCATTTGAAAGAAGAAAGGCTTGAAACCATAACTTTAGAAAGAGCAACACCGATAACAAGGTTGAAAATTGCACCAATTAAAAGTGTATAGCCGAATGAATAAATTGAGCCGGTAATTGAAGAACTAAACATAAACATTACCGGAGTAAGAATTTTTGACCAAATTGAATCCGGAGGTCCAAATGCACCCATCAAAATAACTGATACAATTACAACAGTAACGTTACCATCTATAATAGCACCGAATCCACGTTTGAAACCGGTCTTAATAGCACCGTCAATAGTTCTTCCTGAATACAATTCATCTTTTACACGTTCTGCGTTAATAACGTTAGCGTCAACACCCATACCTATTGAAAGTATGATACCTGCAAGTCCGGGGATTGTAAGTGTAAAGCTTGAGAAGAACGAGAAGAAACCGGAAATAAATGCAAATATACCGGCAATTTGGCAAGTAATTGCAAAAGCAGCAACAATACCGGGTACTCTATAAAGCAAAATCATCATAAGAACTATGATTATATAAGCCGCAATACCTGCGATTAACATTACATTAAGAGATGATTGACCGAGAGTCGGAGCAATTATTTGTAATTTAGAATTATCAACTGAAAGAGCAAAAGGAAGCGAACCGGCATTGATTGTGTTTGCAAGATCTGTTGCTTCTTCAGCAGTAAAGCTACCTTCAATAACAGCTCTACCATTGGTGATAACACTGTTTACTGTTGGAGCCGATAAACATTTGTCATCAAGCCAAATTGAAATTTGCTGACCTTGCAATCTTCTTGTTGCGTCAGCAAATGCACTTTTACCGTGATCGGTAAGTTCAAGTGCAACTTTATTTTCACCGTTTTCAACTGTTAATGAAGCAGATTCAATATCTTTTGAACCTTCTAAGACCTGTGTGCCTTTTGAACTGCTTCCGCCTTCGTTAAAAGTAAGAACGGCCATTTGTCCGAGTTCTTCAACAGCAGCTTCAGGATCAAAATCTTCTTCATCATTTTGCCAAGGGAATCTAACGATAATTTGTTTATTCATATCATCACGATTGATTTCCGAGTCAGTAATTTTTTGGTCGGTTAAACGACGTTTAATAATATCTTCAGCTTTTTTCATATCTTTAGAAGTGATTTTATCTTTAGATATGTCAGGTGTGAAAACTGCTTCAACACCGCCCTGAATATCGATACCCCAGCGGATATCGTTGACACCTTTTACTATTACTTTTTTATTATCGCCGTAATATGTACTAACACCTGCAAAAGATAAGTAGGTGAACGCAACAATAAGAATAGCAACAATGAAAAATGTCGACCTTCTTGATTTTTTCATTGAAAAGTCCTCCGAAATTTTTTATAAGCTTTGCAATAAATTGCATTTGTGCATTACTAATGCATTATATAATAATTTGACAAAAAAGTCAATTATTTTGTTACTTTTTTATAACAATTTTTCTATAGTGGCAAGTCTTGCACAAACTGAGAAAAGTTTTACTGCTTGTTGTAATTCTTCTAACGGAGGGAAACTTGGTGCAATTCTAATATGAGAGTCATCAGGATCGTTTCCGTAAGGGTATGCAGAGCCGGCAGGTGTAGTAACAAGTCCGGCGTCTTTACAAAGTTCAACTATTCTTTTTGCACAGCCCTTTGGTGCATAAAAACTTACAAAGTAGCCACCGTTTGGATTTGTCCATCTACCAATACCTAACGGTTTTAATACATTTTCAAATTCATCAAGAACTGCTTTGAATTTCGGACGCATAATTGCAGCGTGTTTTTTCATAATTTCAGCAATATTTTCGCTGCTTTTAAGAAATCTCACATGGCGTAACTGATTGATTTTATCAGGACCAATAGTTTGAAATTGCATTCTATGTTTCATAAGCTCAATATTATGATCAGAAGCACAAAGTGCACTAACACCTGAGCCCGGGTGAGTAATTTTTGATGTAGACATAAAGTACAAAATCATTTTTTCTGTACCGCGAGCAATACACTCTTTATAAAGACAAAGAACATTATCTTGTCTGTCTTCATATAAATGATGAACAGCATAAGCGTTATCATACATAATTCTAAAGTCATTAGCGGCAGGTTTTAATGATGCTAATCTTCTGATTGTTTCATCAGAATATGAATATCCATCAGGGTTTGAATATTTAGGAACACACCAAATACCTTTAACTAGCGGATCTTTAACCAATTCTTCAACCATATCCATATCAGGACCTTCGGGAGTCATCGGAACAGGAATGTTTTCAATTCCAAAGTATTCTGTAATAGCGAAATGTCTGTCGTAACCCGGGCAAGGGCATAAGAATTTAACTTTGCCTTGAACCAGCCAAGGCTTTTCGCCATCAAGACCACGTGAAATTGCTTGTGCGATAATATCAAACATCATATGTAATGATGAGTTTTCACCAATAATAACATTATCAACAGGACAGCCGAATAAATCAGCGAAAATCTTTTTCATTTCAGGAATACCGTCAAGACCGCCGTAATTTCTGCATTCTTGACCGTTTTCAGCTTTAGTAGAGTTTTCATCAACCAGATTAAAAAGCTCATTAGAAATATCAAGTTGCTCACTGCTTGGTTTGCCTCTTGACATATCAAGCTTTAATCCCAATGATTTAAAGCGATTGTATTCTTTTAAAAGTTCTTCTTGTTCTTTTAAAAGCTGTTCTTTTGACATATCTTTATAAAACATTTTTGGACACCTCTATGTATGTTTTTCTTTCTATAATAATACAAAAACAATTTTTTTTCAACTAAAATTAAAAATTTTAATTAAATTTGCAAAAAATATTGACAAATCAGCGTAAAAATAATATAATTAAACCAATATTGATGCTTTACACAGGTCTAATTTAGTTAGTAGGATTTTAGAGAGGGTATGGTTGCTGAAAATACCTATCATGAAAACTATTGTGCCAACCTGTTGCACGATAATGATGAATTATTGCGTATTCCTGCGTTAAAGGATTTGAGTGGCACACAAAAATGTGCAATTCGGGTGGTACCGCGGTTTGTTCGTCCCGAGTTGGCTTTTGGTGTGTTTTTTTATTGTAAAGGAGATTTTTTAAAATGCAATGGACAGGATTAAATGAACTTAGAGAAAAGTATTTAAGCTTTTTTGAATCAAAAGGACATTTAAGATTAAAGAGCTTTCCGCTTGTACCTAAAGATGATAAAAGCTTGCTTCTTATCAACTCAGGTATGGCTCCGATGAAAAAATATTTTACAGGTGAAGTAACACCGCCTAGAAAAAGAGTAACTACTTGCCAAAAATGTATTCGTACACCTGATATCGAGCAAGTTGGTAAAACCGCTCGTCACGGCACTTATTTTGAAATGCTCGGTAACTTCTCTTTCGGCGATTATTTTAAACACGAGGCTACTTCATGGGCATGGGAGTTTTGTACTAAAGTGCTTGAATTACCTGTTGATAGAATTTGGGTTTCAATTTATCAAGATGACGATGAAGCATTTGATATTTGGACAAAAGAAGTTGGCGTTTCTCCTGATAGAATCGTAAGATTCGGCAAAGAAGATAACTTCTGGGAGCACGGCTCAGGTCCTTGCGGTCCATGTTCAGAACTCTATTTTGACAGAGGCGAAAAATACGGATGCGGCAAACCTGACTGTAAAGTTGGTTGTGAATGTGATAGATATGTTGAATTTTGGAATAACGTATTCACACAGTTTGAAAATGATGGTAACGGTAACTATACACCACTTGATCATCCAAATATTGATACAGGTATGGGCCTTGAAAGACTTGCTTGCATTATGCAAGATGTAAATAACATTTTTGAAGTAGATACAGTTCAAAATATTATGAAACATGTTAGCCGTATTGCCGGTGTTCACTATGGCGATAGTGAAAAAACTGATGTTTCACTTCGTGTTATTACCGACCATATTCGTTCTACTACATTTATGATTGCTGACGGCGTTATGCCATCTAATGAGGGTAGAGGATATGTTCTTAGAAGATTATTAAGAAGAGCTGCAAGACACGGCAAATTATTAGGCATTAATCACGCATTTTTGTCTGAAGTTTGCGATACAGTTATCGAAGAAAACAAAAACGCTTATCCTGAAGTTTTAGAGAAAAAAGACTTCATTAAAAAACTTATTAAAAATGAAGAAGAGTCGTTTATTAAAACTATCGACCAAGGTTTGTCGCTTTTAAGCAACCTTATTGATGAAATTGACGGCAAAGAACTTTCAGGTGAAAGTGCATTTAAACTTTATGATACTTATGGTTTCCCGCTTGACCTTACAAAAGATGTTCTTGAAGAAAGCGGTCTTTCTGTAAATGAAGAAGAATTCCAAAAATTAATGCTTGAACAAAGAGATAGAGCAAGAAATGCAAGAAAAGCATCAGACGGCGAATCTTGGGCAAGCAAAGATATTAAATTTGACGGTATTGACAGCACAGAATTTGTTGGTTATACAGATTTAGAGTGTAACAGCGAGATTAAAGCTATTGTTTGTGATAGCGAACCGGCTTCTGAGTTATCAGAAGGTAAAAAAGGTATTGTCGTTCTTGATAAAACACCGTTTTATGCAGTATCGGGCGGCCAGATTGGTGATTCCGGTGTAATTAAAACTGAATTCGGTGAATTTGAAGTTTCTAATACAACTAAAAATCCTGATGGTGTATATATGCATTACGGTGTTGTAACAAGCGGTAAAATTGACATTAACAGTAACGCTTGTGCAAAAGTTGACGCTCAAAGAAGACATTCAATTATGCGCAACCATACTGCCGCTCATTTATTACAAAATGCTTTGAGAAAAGTTTTAGGCACACATGTTGAACAGGCCGGTCAGGAAGTTACTGATTTAAGACTTCGTTTTGACTTTACTCATTTTTCTGCTATGACTCCTGAAGAGATTAAAACAGTTGAGAAAATAGTAAATGATGAAATTTTAAATTCTATTGAAGTTAAAACTGAAGTTTTACCTATTGAAGAAGCTAAAAAACGTGGTGCAATGGCACTTTTCGGTGAAAAATACGGTGATAAAGTTCGTGTTGTAACTGCAGGTGATTCTGTTGAATTTTGTGGTGGTACACACGTTTCAAATACTTCAGAACTTGGTCTTTTTCACATTATGTCTGAAGGATCTGTTGCATCAGGCGTCAGAAGAATTGAGGCGGTAACAGGTCAAGGTCTTCTTAATTTCATTGATGCAAACGAATTGATTTTACGTAGCATTTGCGAAGTTATTAAAGCAGGTAATCCGGAAGAACTTACCGATAAAATTACTCAAACAGTTACTGAACTTAAAAATTCAGAGAAAAAATTACTTGAGTTACAACAAAAAATAGCTAATCAAAAGGCTAAAGAAATGCTTTCAAAAGCAAGAGATATTAACGGCGTAAGGCTAGTTGCTTTTGCTACTACAGGTGTTGAAGGTGGCGACCTTAGAAAAATGTGCGACTCATTTAAAGATATTGATTCTAATATCGTTGCTGTTGTTGCCGGTATTAATCGTGAAAAAATGAACGTTACTTTTGCAACTTGTTGCGGAAAAGACGCAGTTAAAAAAGGTGCAAACGCAGGCAAAATTGTTCGTGAAGTTGCTGCTATCACAGGCGGCAAAGGTGGCGGTAAGCCTGACAGTGCTATGGCAGGCGGTAAAGACGTAACAAAGGTTGACGAGGCTTTGTTAGCAGTTGATGATATACTTGCAAATATGATTAATGAATAAGGAGATTAAAAAATGGATGATTGTTTATTTTGCAAAATTATAAACGGCGAAATTCCATCAACAAAAGTATATGAAGATGAATTTCTTTATGCTTTTAAAGATATTAATCCGCAAGCACCGTTTCATGTTCTTATAATTCCAAAAGAACATATTAATTCTGCGGCCGATATTACTGAAGAAAATGCTGATATTGTATCAAAAGTTTTTGTTGTTGCCGCTAAAATTGCTAAAGAAAATAATCTTGATAACGGGTTTAGAATTGTTACAAATTCAGGCGAATATGGTTGTCAATCTGTTCATCATATTCACTTCCATTTGTTGTCAGGCAAAAAATTAAGCGAAAAAATGTGTTAGGACGTGTGGAAAATGGAAACATATAAAATGACTATTGCGGGACTTGAAAGAGAGTTGCCTATTTTTAAACTTAATGATGAATTGTCAATTGCTGCGTTCATTATGTTCGGCGATGCTGAAATTACTGTCGCATCAGCAAGAGAATTATTGAAAAAAGTTCCTGATTTTGATTATATTTTAACTCCGGAAGCAAAATCAATTCCGCTTGCTCACGAAATGTCAAGACAAAGCGGTAAAAAGTATTTTGTTGCCAGAAAAGGCGAAAAAGTTTATATGGGCAACAGTTTTTCTGTAGAAGTAAAATCTATTACAACTAAAAAGGTTCAAAAACTTTATCTCGGTGAACTCGATGTTGAAGAGATGAAAGGCAAGAATGTTTTGATTGTTGATGATGTTATTTCAACCGGCGAATCACTTATCGCTGTTAAAAAGTTAGCCGAAGAAGCAGGTGCTAATATTGTTGCCAGTTGTGCAGTTTTAGCAGAAGGCGACGCTGCGAAAAGAGAAGATATTATTTTCTTAGAGCCATTACCGCTCATCACAAAATAAAAAGGATTTTATATTATAATGCAGTTTGAAAAAGCATATTTTGAGGCGGCTTTTGGCACGCCAAAACAATTATCGAAGTCAGATTTAAAAGAAGTGGCGTTTTCGGGAAGATCAAATGTTGGAAAAAGTTCGCTTATTAATAAGGTTTTAAACCGCAAAAAACTTGCTAAAGTAAGCTCGCAGCCGGGCAAAACGGTTACAATTAACTTTTATAATCTTGTTGATGCAAGACTTGTTGATTTGCCTGGTTACGGATATGCAAAAGTTTCAGCGGGCGAAAAAAGGCGTTGGGCTGATTTGATGGAGGCGTATTTTTCAACCAATAGAAATATTGCTCTTGTAGTTCAGTTGGTCGATATGCGTCATAAACCGAGTGAACTTGACCTTGATATGATTGATTATCTGGAACAAATGAATTTTCCGTTTGTTTTGGCACTTACAAAATCTGATAAACTTAATAAAACGGAGTATAAAAAGCGTTTGGAATCTTTAGAGGAAGAACTTGCATTTTTAGATAATAAACCTGATATGATTCCTGTTTCTTCATTAAACGGAGATGGAATTGAGCAACTAAAAAATTATATTTCATTAAAAGTAGAAGGAGAACAAAATGTTTACTAGTGAATGTTTAAACGTAGAAAACGGAAATCTTACAATCGGCGGTATGGATACCGTTGAACTCGCAAAACAGTTTTCTACTCCGCTTTATGTTATGGATGAAGATACTGTTCGTAAAAATTGCAGACTTTTTAAAGAGTCTATTGATAAAAATTATGAAAAAGGTCTTGTTTTGTATGCCAGCAAAGCGTTAAACTGCCTTGAAATGTGCAGAATTGTAAATGAAGAAGGCTTAGGTCTTGACTGTGTTTCAGGCGGCGAAATTTATACCGCATTAAAAGCAGGTTTTCCTGCTGATAAAATTTATTTCCACGGAAATAATAAAACTACAGACGAAATGGTTTATGCTGTTGAAAACAACATTGGCGTAGTTATCGTTGATAATGTTTTTGAACTTGAAGAGTTAAATCAAATTGCAAAAGATCATAATAAAAACGTTAATGTTATGTTCAGAATTAAGCCCGGTATCGACGCACATACTCATGACTTTATCAGAACAGGTCAAATTGACAGTAAATTTGGCTTTGCTCTTGAAAACGGCGAGGCATTTGATGCAGTAAAACGCTCAATTAGTATGTCTAATCTTACTTTAATCGGACTTCATTGTCATATCGGCTCACAAATTTTTGGCGATATGCCGTTTGTTGAAGCCGCAAAAGTAATGATGAACTTCTATAAAAAAATTAAAGACGAATTATCACTCGAACTGACCGCACTCAACCTTGGCGGCGGTTTTGCAATCAAGTATTTGGAAACCGATGAACACGTTGGCTATGAGTTATATATGAAAGATGTTGCCGATGTTATCAATGGTTTTTGTAAAGAAAACAACATTGTTGTTCCTATGATTTTAATTGAGCCGGGTCGTTCAATCGTTGGTGCTGCCGGTATCACTTTATATAAAGTTGGTGCAGTAAAAGAAATTGAAAACGTAAGAAATTATGTTACTATTGACGGCGGTATGGGCGATAACCCAAGATATGCTCTTTATCAATGTGATTATCAAGTGATTGTTGCTAATAAGGCTGATAAGGCTCGTGATTATACTGCAACCATTGCAGGTAAATGCTGTGAAAGTGGCGACTTGATACAAGAAAATGTTAAAATTCCTAAACCTGAAAAAGGTGATATTTTAGCAGTTTTATCAACAGGTGCTTATAACTATTCTATGGCTTCTAATTACAATAGAATTCCAAGACCTGAAATGATTATGGTTAAGGATAAAAAGGCCAGAACAATTATTAAAAGAGAAACTTATGAGGATATTGTCAGAAATGACATTTAGTCCTTATATTAAGGAGAAAACTTATGTTTATAGATGTTGCCAAAATCCACGTTAAAGCCGGCGATGGCGGCGATGGTGCAGTTACTTTTCATCGTGAAAAATATGTTGCAAATGGCGGTCCTGACGGTGGCGACGGTGGTAAGGGCGGTGACATAGTGTTTGTTGCCGATAAACACTTGACAACACTTGCAGACTTTAGATATAAACGAAAATACACTGCTGAAAACGGACAACGCGGCGGCGGAAATCGTTGTTATGGTAAATCAGGTGCTGATACTGTTATTAAAGTGCCTGTTGGTACTGTTTTTAAAGATACAAATAGCGGTAGAATTATGGCTGATCTTGCTGACGGTGAAAGCTTTGTCGCAGCAAAAGGCGGTAAAGGCGGATGGGGTAATACTCATTTTGCTACTGCAACCAGACAAATTCCGCGTTTTTCAAAAGCAGGCAATCCGGGTGAAGAATTTGATATTACTATGGAATTAAAATTGCTTGCTGATGTTGGACTTTTGGGTTATCCTAACGTTGGAAAATCTACTTTGGTTTCGGTTGTATCTCAGGCAAAGCCTAAAATTGCAAACTATCATTTCACAACACTAACACCTGTGCTTGGTGTTGTCAGGGTAGATGATGAATGCTCATTTGTAATGGCTGATATTCCCGGTGTAATAGAAGGAGCAGGTGAGGGTGCAGGACTTGGTCATCAATTTTTACGTCACGTTGAGCGTTGTAGATTGCTTATTCACGTTGTTGATGTTTCAGGCTCTGAAGGAAGAGATCCTATTGAAGATTTTGAAACAATTAACAAAGAATTAAAAGTTTTTTCACCTGAACTAAGTACTCGACCACAGGTAGTAGCAGGCAACAAAATTGATATGGCTGAGCCTGAACAAATTGAAAAATTTAAAAACTATATCGAGAGTAAAGGTTTAAAATATTTTTCAATCTGTGCACCGATTTTAGAGGGCACTGCTGATTTAATTAATTATGTTGCTAAAGAATTGCAAAACTTGCCTCCGATTTTAAAATATGAGGCTGAGCAAGCACCTGAAATTGAAGTAAAACAGGAAAATAACGAGTTTGAAATTGTTAAACATAAAGATTATTATGAAGTCAAAGCCGAGTGGATTCATCCGCTTATGGATAAGACCAATCCTAATGACTTTGAACAGTTGCAGTATTTCCAAACTGTGCTTGAAAAGTCTGGTATTATTGAAGGTTTGCGTAATGCAGGTGTTCAAAACGGCGATACTGTTGTAATTTATGATTTTGAATTCGATTTTCTTGATTAAGGTGACTTATGTTAGAATTAAATTTTGAATTTGACGTTAAAACTGCATCAACCGACCAGCTGGCTTTTGTTGGTGATGCAGTTTATTCTTTGTTAGTAAGAGAATATTTATGCAAAGTCGGCAAGTGCCGTTCTAATGATTTGCATACCGCATCTGCAAAAATTGTTAAGGCTAATTCGCAGGCAAATGCATACAAAGCAATAGAAAATATGCTTAGTGAAAAAGAAATTTCTGTTTATAAACGTGGCAGAAATGCACATAATAACCATAAACCAAAAAATTCAACCGAGTGTGATTATCACAGTGCAACAGGTTTTGAAGCTCTTTTTGGTTATTTGTATTTGGCTAAACAAAACGAAAGATTAATAGAACTTTTTAATATAATTTCAAAGGGTTTTTAGTTTACATAACACGCATACATATTTTTAAGGAGATTTTGCGTGTGAGTTTAAAATCCAAAAAATTAGATATTGTTTATTACATTGTTGGCAGTTTGCTAATTGCGATTGGTGTTTCTTCGTTTACTGCACCGAATGATATTGCTGCCGGTGGATTTACAGGTGTCGGAACAATTTTTTATTCGATTTTTGACATTCCTGTAGGTACAACTGTTTTGCTTTTAAATGTGCCTGTTTTCATTATCGCGGCAAACAAATTCGGTATGAAATTTGTTTATAAATCAATTATAGCAACAATGATTATGACTGTTATGATTGATGTTAGTGCAATATTTTTGCCTGTTTATAAAGGTGAGAAAATTTTAAGTGCAATCTTTGGCGGTTGCATAATGGGTGTTGGTTTAGCACTCATTTTTCTTCGTGGAGCAACAACAGGCGGAGTTGACATAATCGCAAAATTGCTCTCAGTTTATTATCCGCATTTTTCAATGGGTAAATTGATTATGTTTTTAGATGGAATTGTTATTGTTTCATCTGCTATTGTGTATAAAAACATTGAAAATGCTCTTTTTGCGGTAGTCGCAATATTCGTTCAATCAAAAGCAATTGATACGTTGATTTATGGCGGAGATAAAGGAAAACTAACTCTTGTAAAATCAGAGCAATGTGAAGAAATTCTCGAAAGGGTTAGTGAAAGTTTAGGCAGAATTCCGAGTTTTGTTGATAATTCGGGCGAAAACAGAAATATTATTCTTTGCGCTACTCATAGATATGAAACCGCAAAGCTTTACAAAATCGTTAATGAAATCGACCAAACTGCGTTTATAGTAACGCTTGAAGCGGGCGAAATAATAGGAGAGGGGTTTAAAAATTTTGAGACTTCCTGATAATTTTCTTGAAACAATGAAGGAAACATTAAAAGACGATTATGATAGTTATTTTGAATATTTAAACAAAACCCCTTATCGTGGTTTTCGTGTCAATACATTAAAAGCCGATATTGAATTTATTCGCAATAATATTGGATATGAAACAAAGCCTACACCGTTTTGTGATAAAGGATTTTATATCGACAATGAATTAAAGGGTGTTGGCAATCATCCATATCATCATTGCGGTGCAATTTATTTACAAGAGCCGTCTGCAATGAGTGCGGTAACCGCTCTTGATGTTAAAAAAGGCGATAAAGTTCTTGACTTATGTGCGGCTCCTGGTGGAAAATCAACTCAAATAGCCGCTGAACTTAGCGGAACAGGTCTGTTGTGGTCAAATGAATATATTGCGTCAAGAGCGAAAATTTTATGTTCTAATTTGGAGCGTTGTGGAGTCAAAAACGCAGTTGTATCTAATGCGGATACAAAATTAATTGCTGAGAATTTAGCAGGTTTTTTTGACAAAGTTTTGGTTGATGCACCTTGTTCCGGCGAGGGTATGATTAGGCGTGAGCCAAATGCTATTACCGAATGGAAGATTGAAAACCGCAAAATGTGTGCTGATAGGCAGATTGAGATCTTAGATAATGCCGCAAAATGTCTTAAAAAAGATGGAATTTTGGTGTATTCAACTTGCACATTGTCGTTGGAAGAAAATGAAATGACAGTTGAAAAGTTTTTGAATTTACACCCTGAATTTGAATTAGTTGATATTAATGCTGAATTTGGACATAATGGTTATACATACTTTACTGATAATAAAAATTTGCAAAAAACACGCAGAATTTTGTTCGCAGATGGCGGTGAAGGTCATTTTGTAGCACGTTTTAAAAAGAATTCTTATGAGAAATGCAGTGTAACTGATTTCAAGTATAAGTTTGCAGAGAACAAAATTTTTAATGAATTTTACACTGAGTATTTTAACGATAAATGCGAAAATGTTTATGAAAATAACAATAAAATTTATTTATTGCCTGAATTTTATCCTGAAACTAAAAAAATCAAGATTATAAAAGCAGGAATCAGAGCAGGCGAGATTGTAAAAAATAGATTTGTGCCGTCACACGAGTTGTATATGTCTAAAAAGCCGACTGATATTAAATCTGTTGAAAATTTAATTCTTGATGATAACAGGATTAATGAGTTTTTGCACGGACTTGAAATTGATTGTGATAAAAAAGGATATACCGCTGTTGCTGTTGATGGAATGGTTACAGGTTTCGGTAAAGCTTCTAACGGAAAATTGAAAAATCATTATCCTAAAGGACTTAGAATATTGAAATAAAAAATGCCTATACTATTATCAAAAGGAGATTTTAGTATGGGCATTAATAATGATTATTTGTCAGATATTTATCGTGGAGTCAGAATGGGAGCTGAAACGCTTGATTCAGTTATCGCTCGCACTCACAGCAGAGATATAAAGAAAGAATTAATACGTGAAAAGCGAGTTTACAGAGATTTTGAAGACAAAACATTAAAAGAAATTAATTCACGCGGAGCATCACCTAAGCCGATTAAAGCTATGCAAAAAAATATGGCTAAAATGGGAATTGCAATGAATACTGCTTTTGATAAAACGCCAAGTCACATTGCGGATCTTGTTATTCAAGGCAATAATATGGGCATTATAGGAATGACAAAGGCGATTAACAATCACAAAAACAGACGTTGCGATGAAAAAATTGAAGATTTAGCGAAAGAGTTAGTTTCAATTCAAGAAGACAATATTAAAAATTTAAAACCGTTTCTATAAAGAAAACACCTTATTTGAATTTAAACAAATAAGGTGTTTTTTTAATTTAATAAACTATTATTTTGTGCCGAAAATTCTATCGCCTGCATCGCCAAGACCCGGAACAATATATCCGTTTTCATTTAATTTTTCATCAACGTTTGCACAATAAATTTCAACATCAGGATGTGCTTCTCTAAGTGCTTTAATGCCTTCAGGAGCAGCAATCATACACAAGAATTTAATGTGTTTTCCGCCGTAGCCTTTAATTTGACGAATTGCATCTATAGCAGAACCGCCTGTTGCCAACATTGGGTCAACAACAACGATTAAACGCTCTTCAATATCAGCAGGGAGTTTGCAGTAGTATTCGTGTGGTTCTAAAGTTTCCTCATCACGATACATACCGATATGACCGACTTTTGCAGATGGAACAAGGTTTAACATACCGTTAACCATTCCAAGACCTGCTCTTAAAATCGGAACAACCGCCATTTTTTTACCTTTAATCATTTTTTGGGTTGTTTTTTGAATAGGTGTTTCAATTTCAACATCTTCCAAAGGTAAATCTCTCAAAGCCTCGTAGCACATAAGCATTGTAATTTCTTCAACTAACTCTCTAAACTCTTTATTAGATGTTTTTGTTTGACGAAGAATAGTTGTTTTATGCTGAATAAGTGGGTGATTAAAAATTGTTACATTTTCCATTGTATTTATAACTCCTTTTGCAAAAATAATAGTACAAGTTTGCCACTTGTACTATTATACACTATTTTTACATAAAAATCAATTAGATTTCAAGGTTTGCACCGGTTTCTTTCGGTGGATTTTCTTCATTGAAATCATAATCTTTGCCAGGAAGGATAGCGTTTAATACGATACCGACAATTGATGCTACTGCTAAAGCAGAAAGTGAAATATCAATACCAAATACCTGGAATTTAACAGCACCGTCGATACCTGCTACTAAATCAGCACCCATACCTGAGCTATATTTAATACCTAAAGCACAAACAAGAATTACAGCAGCAATGATAAGGTTACGGCTCTTTGTGAAGTCAACTTTAGATTCAACAACGTTTCTAACACCGATTGCTGAAATCATACCATAAAGAACAAATGAAATACCACCGATTACTGCAGTAGGAATTGTTGAGATAAATGCTGATACGATAGGGAAGAATGAGATACAAATTGCAAAGTATGCAGCGATTCTGATAACTTTTGGATCATAAACTTTTGAAAGCGCAAGAACACCTGTGTTTTCACCATAAGTTGTGTTAGCAGGGCCACCGAATACTGATGCAAATGTTGTTGCAAAACCATCACCGATAAGAGTTCTGTGAAGACCAGGGTCTTTAATAAAGTTTCTTCCGCAAGTTGAACCGATAGCACAAATATCGCCGATGTGTTCCATCATTGTTGCAAGTGCTATAGGAACAATCGCAATAATTGAACTTATAATAAGATCTGAATTTGACCAATCAACACCGCCAAAGATGGTTTTATCATTGAAGATAGGTAAGCAAATTAAAGCGTCTTCGCCGTAAATATGTCCGTTACCGATGTTTGTAATAATGCTTGAAATTGAATCAAAATTAATTTTCATTGATTCAACACCGATTAAGTTGCCGAAAATAAGAGCAACAATATATGCACCAATTACACCTAAGATAATAGGAATGATTTTTGTCATACCTTTACCCCAAATGTTAAATGCGATTACAATTGCAAGAGCAACGATTGCTAAAGGCCAGCTGCTTGAGCAGTTATTTAAAGCAGATGGAGCAAGGCTCAAACCGATTGCCATAATAATCGGACCTGTTACAACAGGTGGGAAAAACTTCATAACTCTGTTTACGCCTACAAGTTTGATTACTAAAGCGAGTATTAAATAAACAAGACCTGCACACGCAACACCAATACATGCATAAGGAAGCATTTTTAATTGATCTGTGCCCTCCGGAGCAAAGCTTTTAACAGCAGCGTAACCGCCGAGAAAAGCGAATGAAGAACCTAAGAATGCAGGAACCTTACCTTTAGTTACTAAGTGGAAAAAAAGTGTGCCGAGACCTGCCATTAAAAGTGTTGTAGCAGTATCAAGACCTGTGATCATCGGAACTAATACAGTAGCGCCGAACATAGCAAACATATGTTGAATACCGAGAATCAACATTTTTGGTTTGCCGAGAACTCTGGCATCATAGATGCCATTTTCAGTGTTTTTTTGTTTTGTTGACATTTTATGTACCCCTTCTTTAAATTTTAATTATGATAAAGGCTAAAAAGCCGAATATCCAAAAAAATACTGACTTTAGAAAAATAAAGTCAGTAAATAAATCAAAAAATATTAAATTCAGCCCAAACAAAATGTTTAGACAAGCAGTTAAAAATTATTAGATTTTTACAATTCAAATTCATCATAATTTTTTACCTCAAATTATCTAATAATATACCAAAAATCGACCGTTTTGTCAATAGAAAATTCAAAATTTGTTCAAATTCATTAATTTGAGTTGACTAACTTTATAAAAAGTATTATAATATTAAGGCATTTTGCCCCTATAGTTAAATGGATATAATAAGATCCTCCTAAGATTTAGTTATAGGTTCGATTCCTATTGGGGGCGCCAGAAAACAGCCAAAAATCTTAAAATTGTTAAGATTTTTGGCTGTTTTTTTATTGTTTGAAAGATAAAATATTAGTACATGAGAGTTAAAAATATATTGTTATAAGTAATTAAATTAAGTTATTATTACAATTAAAATTTTAAAACATTAAATATGATCGCTCTCTACCTTTTCTCCGATTTTTGACTTATCTTTTGGAATTAAATTATCATCAAAATGAATCATAACATTATCTTTTTCAAGCTCATTTTGAAGCAAACGAATATCAATGTTGTTTATGTTTGATTTGCTTTTTATTGCGATACTTACTGCAGTTCCTGCGGCTTGACCGGTTATAATAGCAGGTGGAATAACTCTTAAAACATCCCAGCCATAACCACTTGCACTAGCACTTCTACCGGCAGTTATTAGATTATCAAAACCTTTATTAACAAGACATCTATAAGGAACTTCGTAAAGGTAATCTCTTCTGTCAAAGTCACATATAGCGCCAATGGAATCTTCAAAATGAAGAAAAGTATCTTTTTCTGAAAATATATGCTCACCCTTTACACAGCGAGTAGTTCGAAATTGTGCTTGTGACGGAGTAATAACAATATCTCTTGAATTTCTGTCTTCATTTTTGATTTTATCAAATAATATTTGTTGGTTTTTTAAAATAAATTCAGTAACATCTTCAATAGATGTACCTTTATATAAAGGTATATCATCCGGTTGATTGTTACCATATAAATCTATGCTTCCGCCATAGGCACGAACATAAAGATTTTTTATATTACCGGTTTCAGCAACTTTTTTACAACTATCTACATCTGCTTTGTATGTGCAATATGTAAAATAGTTTTTACCATCGATACATGGGACTCCTGCTTGGTGTAATATGTCTGCATCTCCGGTAGTGTCAACAACATAATCAGCAGGGTAGAAGTATCTTCCGTCTTTTCCGGAAATAACAACACCTTTACAATGATTGTTTTCCATTATAGGTGCTAAAACATCAACATCTAAGAGTAATTTTACTTTTGAAGAAACAACTAATTCAGCTAACGCAAGAGAAAAAATATTAGATGAATACTTAGTGATATAACGCTGACCTTTACGATCTTTTGTTATATCACTATTTTCTTTCCATTCACTCGGAATTGTATCGTAGCCGTATTTTATAGAAAGGTCAAAGAATTCTTGACTCATACCTTTGATGATTTTTGTACCTCTTCCATTGCAAGCCGGAACAAAATAATTAATTAAACCGTTTGTTGCAAGTCCGCCGAGATTAAGATTTTTTTCTAAAAGTAATACTTTTACTCCTTTTCTAGCAGCAGCCACTGCAGCGGCAATACCTGAAACCCCTGCACCGCAAACTATCATTTCATATTTTTCTTTTACAGGAATTTTTTCATTAAAATCAATAAAGTTAGTATTCATAATTCTGCCTCTAAAATTTGATTTTTTCATTAAATTCAGTATAATACTTTTTTAATAGATTGTCTATTACTTTTTAATAAAAATAGCAGACTTTTTATAAGTCTGCTATTTTTTGTGTTTATTTGTTTTTTCTTAAATCAATTTGTTTATATTCGCTTTTGATTTTTTTAACACCTTTATCTAGCAAACCTTTTGTTCTTTTTAAAGAAGCAGACATTTCACTTGTGCGATTGAGTGAAGAAAATTCAGTTTTATAGTTTTGATCAAGCGGAATTATATAATATTTAGAACCGAATAAATTGCACCAAGTCGCTGTATAAGATACATCAGAACAAACAACGCTGCCATCAGCTTTTCTTGTAAATGATAATTCAAATAAAACACCGTCTTCAAAATAAGGAGTACTATATGTGAATTTATCAAGTGTTTCTTTACGCTGATTGGAAAGTTGGTTTCCTGTTGAATAAATAATAGGTGTTTGTTTTCCTGAAACAGTTGAACTAATCATATCAATAGGTTCTATACAATGTGTGTGTCCACCTACAATAGCATCAACACCCATATCACAAAGTTTTTGAGCAATTTTCTTTTGATAATCATTAGCTGATAAAGAATATTCTTCGCCCCAGTGCATATAAGCAACTATTACATCAGCACCGTCTTTATACATATTATCTATATTAGTTTGAAATTCTTTATAAAATGCATCTAATTTACTGTAGTTAAAAGAGTTAACTAACACAGCTGTATTTGAATTCATAGGAATACCGTTGATATATTTTGTATTAGACAAAGCTTCAGTTTCATAAGTATAGTTAATCATACCTACCTTAATACCTTTGATATCCTTTACAATATAAGGCTTTTCATTTATATTTGCTCTGGTGCCAATGTGGTCAAGACCGGCATCTTTTACAACTTGTTGAGTTCTTAAAAATCCGCTTTCGCTTTGATCATAGCAGTGATTATTTGCTGTTAAAACCATATCAACACCGTTGTTTTTAAGAGCATTAACAATGCTATCAGGAGCATTAAATAAAGGAAAGCCTGAATAACCGGCTTTTTTGCCTGCAAGCGGCTGCTCTAAATCAGCAACCATAAAATCATAACTTTCATATTTAGATTTCACTTTGCTGAAAATATTATTAAAATCGTATGTATCATTTTTTGAATTATATACAGATCTAAAAATAGGACTATGAATTAGTATATCGCCAGTACTGCCGATCTTAATTGTAGTTTCTTTGAATTTTTTAGTAGTTTTTTGAGTAACATTGGTTTCAATTTTATTATTTGAGACAGGAGCAGTTTTGACAGAACTTTTATTTGATAAAGCTAAAACAATCGCTGAACATATAATAAATAATGATACTACCCAAATTGCTATCTTGCTTTTTTTATTCATATTAATCACCTTAAAATTATGTTAGCATATTTCGACATAAAATTCAACATAATTTACTTGACAAATGTATATTAAAATGGTATACTATTATCAAATTCGAGAAAGGCTAAAGTAGAAATGAATAGTTCACTTACTTTAAAAACTTCATTTTTTTACTTTTTTAACTATTACTTTTTTAGCAAAGGTAGTAGTGATTTGTGTTGTAAAGAAATTTAATGAAGTTACTCTCGATAACTAATTTAAAAGTTCGACCGCACAGAATCACTTCTGTGTGGTCTATTTTTTTTGCTAAGGAGATTTTATAAATGATTGCAGTTTTAAAAAACGGTACTACCGAAGACCAAATGAACCATCTTATTGATTGGCTCAAAAATCAAAATGTTAATGTTCATATTTCTCAAGGTGAAGATTATACTGTTCTTGGTCTTATTGGCGACACAGCCAGTATTGATATGGATTTAATTAAGAGTCTTGAAATTGTTGAGACAGTAAAAAGAGTTTCTGAACCATTTAAAAAGTGTAACAGAAAATTTCACCCTGAAGATTCTGTTATCGATGTTAGCGGAGTTAAAATCGGTGGCGGTAATTTCTGTATGATAGCCGGACCATGCTCTGTTGAATCTAAAGAACAGATTACTGACGTTGCTAACAGAGTTAAGGCATCGGGTGCAAATATTCTTCGTGGAGGCGCTTTTAAGCCAAGAACATCACCTTATGATTTTCAAGGACTTAAAGGTGAAGGTATTGAATTATTGCTTCATGCAAAAAAAGAAACAGGAATGCCTATTGTAACCGAAATTATGAACGCAAACCATCTTGATTTATTTGAAGACGTTGATTTTATTCAGGTTGGTGCAAGAAATATGCAAAACTTTGATCTTTTAAAAGAGCTTGGTAAAACAAATAAACCGATTCTTTTAAAAAGAGGTTTAGCTAATACAATTAAAGAATTTTTAATGAGTGCTGAATATATTATGTCAGAAGGCAATGAGAACGTTGTTCTTTGTGAAAGAGGTATCAGAACTTATGAAACAGCTACAAGAAATACACTTGATTTATCAGCTGTACCAATGTTAAAATCACTTTCACATTTACCTGTAATTGTTGATCCATCTCATGCAACAGGTATTAACTGGATGGTTGAACCAATGGCTTTAGCTGCTGCTGCTTGCGGTGCTGACGGTATTATGATTGAAGTTCATAATGACCCTATTCACGCACTTTGTGACGGTGCTCAATCATTAACACCTGAACAATTTGATGTTGTAGCTAAAAAAGTTATGAAAGTCAGAGAGGCTATAAAATAATGACTGTTGGAATTGTAGGATTAGGACTAATCGGTGGTTCACTTGCAAAAGCATATAAAAAAGACAACCACAAGGTTTTAGCATTTGATATTGATGAAAAAATGTTGCAATTTGCAATGTTAGAAAAACAGGTTGACGAAGTTTTAAATAATAGCAATATTGGTGAGTGTGATTTGTTATTAATTGCTCTTTATCCAAAAGCTTCAATTGAATATCTTGAGAAAAATGCAGAATTGATTTCAAAATCAACGGTAGTAATTGACTGTTGCGGTACAAAAAAATTAATTTGTGAGTGCGGTTTTAAACTGGCAAAACAATATGGATTTATTTATGTTGGCGGTCACCCTATGGCAGGTACACATAAAGGCGGGTATAAATATAGCCGTGCGAATATGTTTGAAAATGCACCTATGGTTTTAGTTCCGCACAGATTTGATGATATTGAGTTGCTTGATAAAATCGAAAAAATGTTATCACCTTGTAAATTTGGTTTTTATTCGGTTACAACTGCCGAAAAACATGATGAAATGATAGCTTTTACTTCACAAATGCCTCATATTGTTTCAAATGCGTTTATTAAAAGTCCTACCGCTACAATTCATAAAGGATTTTCTGCCGGAAGCTATAAGGACTTAACCAGGGTTGCTTGGTTAAATCCGAAAATGTGGACAGAATTGTTTTTTGAGAACAAGGAAAATCTTATTAGAGAATTAGATATATTTATTAAAAACTTAAATGATTATAAAATTTCTTTAGAAAACGATGATATGGATTTAATGAAAAATCTCTTGGAAGACGGTAAAAACAAAAAAGAGGAGGTTGACGGTAATGATAAGCGTTAATGTTAATGCTTCAAAAGCTTATGAGATTGTTATCGGTGAGAATATTTTAGCTAATGCCGGCAAAATGATTTCTAAAATTACTTCTGCAAAAAAAGCAGTTGTAATAACTGATGATATTGTTGAAAAATTGTATTTTGAAACTGTCAACTCTTCGCTTAAAAACAGTAATTTTGAAGTATTAAAATATGTAATACCTAATGGTGAACAATCAAAAAACGGTCAGCAATATTTAGAAATATGCGAGTTTTTAGCTGAAAATCATATTACTAAAGCTGATATTATTGTTGCACTTGGTGGCGGTGTTGTCGGCGATCTTTCCGGCTTTGTAGCTGCAACCTTTTTACGCGGAATTAGTTTTGTTCAAATTCCTACAACTTTGCTTGCTGCTGTTGATTCATCGGTCGGCGGTAAAACTGCTATTGATTTAAAAAACGGCAAAAATTTAGTTGGATCTTTTTATCAGCCAAAACTTGTTATTTGCGATTATTTAACGCTCAACACACTTGATAAAAACATTTTTGTTGATGGTTGTGCTGAAGTAATTAAGTATGCTGTTATTGGAAATAAAGAGCTATTTAATCATCTGGTTAAAAATGGTCTTGATTTTGACAGGGAGTATGTTATTTCAGAATGTGTTAAGATGAAGCGAGATATCGTTGAAAAAGACGAATTTGATAAAGGTGAGCGACAAAAATTAAATCTTGGTCACACTGTCGGACATTCTATTGAAGCTTGCAGTAATTTTAAAATATCTCATGGCAGTGCAGTCGCTATTGGACTTGCAATTATTTTGAGAGCAGCATTAAAAAAAGGCATTTGTGACAAGAAAAATGTTGATGATATATTAAATGTATTAAAAGAATTTGATTTGCCGATTGACACTGAATTTTTGGCAAATGATTTATATAATGTCGCTCTTTCCGATAAAAAGAGAAGCGGCAACTCACTTAATTTAATAATTCCTTATGAAGTTGGTGATTCAAGAATTAAAACTATTGAAATAAATCAACTTATTGATTATATAGAGGCAGGTATATGAATTTAAAAGTATATCCAAGTACAATTAAAGGCGAAATTTCTGCAATTTCTTCAAAGTCTTATGCTCATAGAGCTCTAATTTGTGCGGCTTTAGCTAGTTCGCCATCAAAAATCAAATGTGATAATTTATCTGATGATATTAATGCAACGGTAAATTGTCTAAACGGCATAGGTGCTGAAATTACTTATAAGAATAAAGAGTTTTTTGTAACACCTATTGATGTTTCAAAAGCAAAATGTGATATTGACTGTGGCGAAAGCGGTTCGACACTGCGTTTTATGTTGCCGATAATAGGTGCTTTAGGATTAAATATTAAGATAATTATGCACGGCAGATTACCACAA
Source organism: uncultured Eubacteriales bacterium (assembly GCA_934476085.1). Lineage (GTDB taxonomy): Bacteria > Bacillota > Clostridia > Oscillospirales > Acutalibacteraceae > RUG11462. The sequence goes on from CAKSNE010000005.1 coordinate 67,574, forward strand.
AGACCGTTATCTCCGCTTTATGAACAAATGGAGCAAAATGGGTGCAGTTTTGAGAAAAAAGATAACTATATAATTATTAGCGGAAAATTAAAAGCTGCAGATTATGAAATAGAAGGAAATATTTCTTCACAATTTGTAACAGGCTTGCTTTTTTCTTTGCCACTTATTAAAGGAAAAAGTAAAATAGTTATTAAAAACAAATTTGAATCATATTCTTATGTGTTAATGACTCTTGCAGTTTTAAAAGATTTTGGTATTGAATATTCTTTTGAAAATAATGAATTTAAATTAATTAAAAATAGTTATCATTCAAACGATTGCACCGTTGAAGGAGACTGGTCTAATGCTGCTTTTTGGCTTTGTGCAGGAGCATTAAGCGATCAGGGAATAAAAGTAACGAATCTAAATTTTAATTCTACTCAGGGCGATAAAAAGATTATAGATATTCTTAAAGATTTTGGTGCCGATGTAAAAGTTGATAGCAATTCGGCTACTATAAAAAAATCTATTTTAAAAGGAATTACTGTAAACGCTTCGGATATTCCTGATTTAGTTCCTATTATATGTGTTGTCGCAAGTGTTGCAAGTGGTGTTACTACAATAACTAATGCTGAAAGACTTAGAATTAAAGAAAGCGACAGAATTAAATCTGTTGTTGAGATGATAAAGAATGTTGGTGGTGATATTAATGAAACCGCTGACGGTATGATAATTAACGGTTGTGCATTAAAAGGCGGTGTAGTCAATTCTTTTAACGACCATAGAATTGTTATGAGTGCCGCTGTATTGTCAAGTGTTTGTGAAAATTTAGTTGAGATTATAGATTCTCAAGCGGTTAATAAATCATATCCAATGTTTTTTGAAGATTTTAAAAAGCTTAACGGCAATGTTAAGGAGGCTTAGTAATGTCAAGCGTATTTGGTAATAGAATAAAAGTTTCTGTTTTCGGTCAGTCTCATTCTAAAGGTATAGGAGTTACTGTTGACGGAATTCCTGCCGGTGAAAAGATTGACTTCGATGAACTTCAAAGATTTCTCGATAGAAGAGCACCGGGTAAGAATAAATTTTCTACCTCAAGAAAAGAAGGGGATAGACCTGAATTTTTATCTGGCGTTGTAGGTGATACTACTTGCGGAGCTCCGCTTTCTGCAGTTATTTATAATACAAATGCTCATTCTAATGATTATAATAATATAGTAGACTGTCCAAGACCGGGTCATGCAGATTTTACTGCTCAAATGAAATATAAAGGATTCCAAGATGTTTCAGGCGGCGGTCATTTCTCGGGAAGACTTACCGCTCCGCTTTGTATTGCAGGCGGTATAGCAAAACAGATTTTAGCTAAAAAAGGCATTAAAATTTATGCTCATATTTCCAGTATTAATAATATAAATGATGATACTTTTGATAAAGTCAGTCCCGATGAGAACGTTTTAAGTAGCATTGCTTCAAAAGAGTTTCCTGTTATTAATGATAATCAAGGAAAACTAATGATGGATAAAATCGAGCAAGCAAGACTTGACTTAAATTCAGTTGGCGGTACAATTGAATGCGTTGTAACAGGACTTGAAGCAGGTATAGGAAATCCTATGTTTGATGGAGTCGAAAACAAAATTTCTTCTGCAGTTTTTGGTGTTCCGGCTGTAAAAGGAATTGAATTTGGCAATGGATTTGATTGCAGTTTGTTGACCGGTGAACAAAATAATGATGAATTTTATTATGACAATGATAAAGTGAAAACTAAAACCAATAACCATGGTGGAATTTTAGGCGGAATAACTTCGGGTATGCCTTTATATTTCAAAGTTGCACTAAAACCTACACCATCTATTGCAAAAGAACAAAATTCAATCAGCTTTTCACAAAAATGTGATGAAAAGCTTGTTATAAAGGGCAGACATGATCCTTGTGTTGTGCCTAGAGCAGTTCCTTGTATTGAGGCGGTTACCGCTTTAGCTATATATGATTTGATTTTAGAAAATTAGAATTTAAGGAGATAGTTATGAATTTAGACGAATTACGATTAGAAATTGATAAAATCGATGATGAGCTTATAAAACTTTTTGAAAAAAGAATGGAAGTTTCAGCTAAAATAGGCGAGTATAAGCGTGAAAACAAACTTCCTATACTTAATTCACAAAGAGAAAGAGAAAAAATCAACGATATTTCTGACAAAGCAAGTAATGATATGAAGTCTTATTTAAGAGTTTTATATTCTCTTATCTTTGAGTTAAGCCGTTCTTATCAAGAAAAGATATTTGAAAAGAAATCTGAGCTTTATAAAACTGTTGAAGCTGCAATAAATGACACTGATAAATTATTCCCGACAGATAGTGTTGTTGCTTGTCAAGGTGTTGAAGGTTCTTATTCACAAATTGCTTGTGAAAAAGTTTTCAAAAATCCAAGTATTATGTATTTTAATGATTGGGATAAAGTTTTTACTGCAATTGAACAAGGCTTTTGTAAATATGGTATTTTACCAATTGAAAACAGCACAGCAGGCTCTGTTAAAAAAGTTTACGATTTAATGGTTAATCATAATTTCAGTATTGTAAAAAGCACCAGAATTCAAATCAATCATAGTTTACTTGCTAAAAAAGGTGTTGAACTTTCAAATATTAAAGAAATTGTTTCTCATGAACAAGCTATTGCACAGTGTGCTGAATTTTTAAATTCATTAAAAGATGTAAAAATCACTACTGTTGAAAATACCGCTATGGCTGCAAAAATGGTGGCTGAAAGTGATAGAAATGATATAGCAGCACTCTCATCTAATAATTGTGCAGATCAATACGGATTGAATGTTTTAAAATCATCAGTTCAAGATAAAGGCAATAATTACACAAGATTTATTTGTATTTCAAAGAAATTAGAGATCTATCCAGGTGCTGATAAAACCAGCCTTATGTTAGTTTTAAGACATAAACCTGGTGCACTTTATAAAGTTTTATCAAGACTTTTTGCACTTGATATTAACCTTATAAAACTTGAAAGCCGTCCGCTTCCTGACAGAGATTTTGAATTTATGTTCTATTTTGATCTTGAAACTTCAATTTATTCAGAAGAATTTGTAAACTTAATTTGCGAATTAGACGGTATTTGTGATGAGTTTAAATACCTCGGTAGCTATTCAGAGGTTATCTAATGAAAAAATTCGGATTATTAGGCAGAAAGTTATCTCATAGTTATTCGCCGCAAATACATAAATTTTTTGATAACTATGAATATAAGTTATATGAAAAAGAACCTGAAGATTTAGACAAATTCTTGCTTGATTGCGAGTTAGACGGTATGAATGTTACTATTCCTTATAAAAAGGATGTAATTAAATACTGTTCATCTCTTTCAAAACAGGCAGAAAAAATCGGTGCAGTAAACACATTGGTAAAAAAGGCTGATGGAAGTTTCAGCGGTTATAACACTGATTATTTTGGTTTTTTATATATGATTAAATCTATAAATGCAGATATAAAATCTAAAAAAGCAATTGTTCTTGGCACAGGTGGTGCAAGCCTTACTTGTCAGGCTGTTTTAGATGATTTAGGTGCAAAAGAAATTATAGTTATATCAAGAAACGGCGAAAATAATTATAAAAACATTGCTAATCATTATGATGCTCAGGTAATTGTTAATGCCACACCTGTTGGAATGTATCCTAATGTTAATGATTCTATTTTAGATTTATCACATTTTAAAAATTGTGAAACAGTTTTAGATTTAATTTACAATCCTGAAAAAACAATGTTGTTAAAACAGGCTGAAAATTTAGGCTTAAATTATTCAAACGGACTGTCAATGTTAATAGCCCAAGCCAAGCAAGGCGCTGAATATTTCTTAGACAAAACCATTGATGATGAAATAATTGAAAAAATTTCAAAGGAAATAAAATTATGAAAATACTAGTAATTAACGGTCCTAATATAAATATGCTAGGACTTCGTGAACCTGAAATCTATGGCAATAAAACTTATGATTTTCTTTTAAAATACATAAAAGACTATTGCGATAAAATAAACGTTGAAGTTGAATTTTTTCAGTCAAATCATGAAGGTGCTATTGTTGATAAAATTCAGGAAAGTTATCAAAAAATTGACGGAATTGTTATAAATCCTGCTGCGTATACACATACAAGCGTTGCAATTTTAGATGCTTTAAAAGCGGTTAGTATACCTACTGTTGAAGTTCATATTTCTGCGGTTGATAAACGTGAAGATTTTAGACAAATTTCATACATTCGAAAGTATTGTATTAAAACGATAACAGGCAAAGGCTTTGACGGCTATTTAGAAGCGATTGATGAATTAAAAAACTATCTTTAAAAAAGACTAATAAAACATAAAAAACCAACTCACGGCATATCATTAATTGATAAGTTTTAAGGGAGTTGGTTTTTTGAAATATTCTGTCGAAGAACGCCCGGTGATACTTGGTAGATATATAGTAGACACAGGTGCAACAGTTAGGGTTTGTGCTAAAAAATACGGAATAAGCAAATCTACAGTACATAAAGACTTGACAGATAAATTAAAGGGAATTGATGAAAATTTATATAAAAGCGTTAGAAAAGTTCTTGAAATTAATAAAGCAGAACGACATATTCGTGGCGGAATAGCTACAAAAAACAAATATTTAAATAAGAAAAAATGAAAAATAAACTGTATCTTTTTTGATACAGTTTATTTTATTGCAATATTTTCTTTTCCTAAAATAATTGATAATTGATAAATCAAATCATCAGTAATGTTACAACTAAGTTTTTCGGATTTAACAAGTTTTTTTTCGTCCGTTAAATATATAAAAACCGGGGAATTGCCATTGTGCTTTTTTAGAATATCGCTTGCTAATCTAACTTTTTTATCATTTAAGTTAGCAATTTTAATATACAAAGATTTTTGATTTACATAGTTGTCTATAAATTCGATTTTTTCACATATAATTTGTTTAGCAACATCGTCTTTAACACTAATTCTTCCGGATAAAACTAAAGGTTTTTCTGGTTTTAGAAAGTTTGAATAATTAGAGAAAACTTTAGGAAAAATAATAGCTTCACAACTCGTAGTAATATCTGAAATTTCAGCAAAAGCCATTGTGTCACCGTTTTTAGTAGCTTTTTTCTTAAGTTTTTCAATAAAACAAAGAATTTTAACCTTATCATTGTCGGAGTATTTATCATTAGACAAAATTTCTTTAATATTATTTAATTTGAATTTTTCAATTAAACTTTTATATTCTTCAAGCGGGTGACCGGAAAGATAAAACCCAATAACTTCTTTTTCAAATTTTTGTAGAGTTTTTTTATCAAATTCATTGTATTTCTTAATTGAAATATTGTTATCATTACTTGTTTCAAAAAAGTCAATTTGACCATCAATATTGCCAACTCGCTTATGTTGGATATTTGATAAAATGTTATCGGAGTTTTCTAACATTTCTCGTCTGTTATATTTTAATCCGTCAAAACATCCTGCTTTTATAAGTGCTTCTAATGAACGAGAATTTAGTTCTCTCGAAGAACAGCGTTTGCAAAAATCATAAATGTCAATAAAATCGCCGTTTTGTTCTCTCTCAAAAACAATATTGTTTACTAGATTTCTACCTACGCCCTTTATTCCAAGTAAACCAAATCTAATATTTCCGTCTTCTTCAGAGTAGTTATATAAGCTTTTGTTAATATTAGGAGGTAAAATTTCTATACCTATTCTTTTACATTCATCAAAGTATTCTTCTACTTTAGAAACACGGTCTAAAACACTTGTAATAAGTGCTGCCATATAATGAGATGGATAGTAGCATTTTAAATATGCGGTTCTGTAAGAAACAATTGAATATGCAGTTGCGTGTGCCTTGTTAAATGCATAAGATGAAAAAGCAGAAATTTCATCAAATAGACTTTCAGCAACTTGTTTTTCCACTCCGTTTTTAATACAACCGTCAATAAAATTAACCTTTTCTTTCTGCAAAACATCGTGCTTTTTCTTAGCCATTGCACGCCTGATTATATCCGCTCTGCCAAGTGTATAGCCTGCAAGTGTTCTAAAAATTTGCATTACTTGTTCTTGATAAACAATGCAACCGTAAGTTACATTCAAAATCGGTTCTAAAAGCGGAGTAGCATAGGTAATTTTTTCGGGATTGTGTTTGTTTTCAATGTATTTTGGAATTGATTTTACAGGACCTGGTCTATAAAGCGACAAAAGTGCGATCAAATCTTCTAAATTGCTCGGTTTTAGCATTGCCATTGTTTTTTTCATTCCTGCGGATTCAAACTGAAAAACGCCTTCCGAAAGTCCTAATGATAGCATTTTAAAGACTTTTTCATCGCTATAAGAAATTTTGTCAATGCTAAAATCGGGGTTGAATTTTTGCACAGCCTTTACTGTATCGTCAATTACAGTTAGGTTACGAAGCCCCAAAAAATCCATTTTAAGTAGACCGATTTGTTCTAGTTCAGTCATTGTATATTGTGTTACGGCTGACTCATCATTAATAGCAAGCGGTAAATAATAATCAACAGGCTTATCAGTAATAACGACGCCGGCTGCATGAGTTGATGCATGACGTGGCATTCCTTCGACTTCTCTTGCCAGTTCTATTAATTCGTGAATTTTTGCATCTTTTTGATAAATTTCTCTTAATTGTTCAGACTCAGAAAGTGCATTATCTATTGTTTGATGAAAATCGTTTGGAATTAACTTTGAAACTGCATCAACCGATGCATAAGGCAAACCCATAGCCCGTCCGATATCTTTTACTGCGGCTTTTGCCGCTAATGTACCAAAAGTGATAATTTGTGCAACATGATCTGCACCGTATTTTTTAATTACATACTTAATAACTTCAGGACGGCGAATATAGCAAAAATCAATATCAAAATCGGGCATAGAAACTCGTTCAGGATTTAAGAAACGCTCAAAAAGTAAATTATATTTCAGTGGGTCAACATCAGTTATTCCAATGCAGTAAGCACAAAGTGATGCAGCACCGGAGCCTCTGCCCGGACCTACGGGTATATCATTATTTTTTGCGTAATTAACAAAGTCGGCAACTATTAAAAAGTAGTCAACAAACCCCATTTTATTAATTATCTCAAGTTCATAATTAATTCTTGCATAATACTCATCTGTAGGATTTTTTATCTTTTTAGAAAGTCCATCAAGGCAAGCTTTTTTAAAATAATCATAATGATTATCACAATTTTCAAGTTCAAATTTAGGAAGTTTTAAATTGTTAAAATCAAAATCAAAGTTGCATTTATCTGCAACTTCTTTGGTATTGTTAATGTATTCGCTAGGGAAGAGTTGCAACATTTCATCTTCTGATTTCACATAGAATTCTTCTGTTTCAAACAAAAGAGCATCTGTGCTATCGACAGTTTTGTTTTGTCCTACCAGCATTAAATATTTTTGCATATTAGCGTCAGTTTTTTCTATATAATGAGCATCGTTGGTAGCAACTATTTTTATATTAAGTTCATTAGCAATTTTAATTAAATATTGATTTACTCTTTTTTGTTCGGTTAAACCATGGTCTTGAACTTCAATATAATAATCGTCTTTAAATAATTCTTTGTACCATTTTGCCGTATCTAATGCTTTATCGTAATTACCGTTTTTGATTAATCTTGATAACTCACCCTGTAAACAAGCAGAAAGAGCAATTAATCCGTCGCTATAAGTTTCTAAAAGTTCTTTATCAATTCTCGGTCTGTAATAAAAGCCTTCTGTAAAGCTTTTAGTAACTAATTTGCATAAATTTTTATATCCGATTTCATTTTTACAAAGCAAAACCAAATGACTGCTTGTAGAGTCAAATTCATGAATTTTATCAAATCTGGTTCTTGCTGAAACATAAACTTCGCAACCGATAATAGGCTTTATTCCATTTTCTTTTGCTGCATTATAAAAATTGACCACGCCATACATTACACCGTGGTCAGTTATTGCAACAGAATTCATACCCTTAGACTTAATCGCTTGCATTAATTTATTAATTCTACAAGCACCGTCTAAAAGAGAATACTCAGTATGAAGATGTAAATGCGTAAAGCTCATTTACGCCACCTCCGTTTTTTAAAGTTTATCGGCAAAATCACAAATTTTTTTAAGCTTATGATAAATTCCTGATCTGCTCAAATCAAACATTTTTCCAAGCTCGGCTAAACTTATGCCTATATTTTCTTTTCTGGCAATCGCTATTTTCTGCAAATCTTCGGGCAAAGCACCGAATTTACCGTTTCGTTCAATTTTTTCAATTGCGTTAATATGTTTTGCTGAAGAATCGGCAGATTTTTTTAAATTTGCAGTTTCAAAATTTGTTTTTCGGTTTGCATTATTTTTTAAATCTTTAATAATCTTCATATTCATAATATTTAATGAAGATTTAATTGCTCCCATAAGGGTTAAAAGGTCTTCAATATCTTCACTTTTTTTAAGATAAACAGAAACCTTTTTGTTTTTTATGGTCATTTTGGGATCGAGATTGTACTCATATAATATTCTGTAAACCAAACAAGAAATATCTTCTGATTTAGATATAAATTCAATTCGATACTCTTTTTCCGGATTGCTTATTATACCGCTGGCCAAAAACGCACCCATTAAAAAAGCTTTTTTGCAGTTGTCACATTTAAAAAGGCTATACGCTATATCTGAATTAAAGTTATTTATTATAAACGGAATATCTTTTTCATCAAAATATACATAAAAATGTTTATTGATTTTTTGTTTAGCAGGGGAGATGTTAACGCACTTTTTTGCTAATTTAATATAAACATCTGCTTGTTTTTCAAAGTCCGTAACAAGACCGATTTTATTCTCTGAATAATCATTAGAAAATAAAATCAGTCCTAACATTTCACTAATCTTGCAACAATTTTTGTTTTGCCAAAGCTCTAAAAGTTCATTTTTAACTTCTCGGTTAAATGTCATTTTAAATTACCTAATGTTTTTCAATATCTCTATGGTTAACTGATGAAATATATCCTTTTTCAAGTAAATGTTTGTGAATTTCTTCAGCAAAAGTAACACTTCTGTGTTTACCGCCTGTGCAACCGATTGCTATTACTAAAGAACTTTTTCCTTCTTTAATATAAAGCGGAATTAAATAATCAATAAGGTCTAAAAGCTTCTTTAAGAGTTCACTCGCTGTCGGTTTATCTAAAACATATCGCTTAACTTCGTTGTCTAAACCTGTTTTATAACGAAGCTCATCAACATAAAATGGGTTTGGTAAACAACGAACATCGAACATTAGATCAGCCTCTATTGCAGGACCGTATTTAAAACCAAATGACATACATATTGCATTAATAGTATCTGTAGGATTTTCAGAAAAAATTGAAACAATTCTTTCCTTTAACTGTGAAGTTGAAAGTCTTGAAGTATCAATAATATAATCAGATTTTGCTCGAATGTTTTTAAGCAAGTCAATTTCAGCTTCAACAGCACGTTCAACAGAGCCACCGCAACTATTAATAAGCGGATGCTTTCTGCGAGTTTCTTTAAATCTGTTTACTAATACTTCAACAGACGCATCGAGAAACAAGATTTTATAATTGAATTTTTGGGAATCAAGTTCATTTAATACTTTGTTTAGCTCATTGAAGAATAACCCGCCGCGAGAATCGGTCACAACAGCTACTTTTTCAAGGTTTGGATTGTTTTCGCATAATTCAGCAAAATTTCTGATTAGGGCAGGAGGAATATTATCTATACAATAAAAACCAATATCTTCAAAGGCATTTATTGCTCGGGATTTACCTGCACCCGACAGACCTGTTACAATAACAAATTCCATAAATTACTTCACTATCCTAACTTCACATTCCAACATAATGCCGGAAGTTTCATACACTTTCTTTTTAATAATATCAATCAATTCCAAAACATCATTGCAAGTTGCTTTGCCTTTATTAATAACAAAGCCTGAGTGTTTGGTGCTGACTTCAGCATCGCCTACACAAGTACCTTTTAGCCCTGCTTGTTCAATTAATGCGGCTGCATATCCGCCTTTTGGGCGTTTAAATGTGCTTCCTGCACTTCCAAACTCAAGCGGTTGTTTTTCTCTGCGGCGACCGATTAATTCATCCATTTTTGCTTTAATCTCATCTTTATTACCTTTTTCACAAACAAAAACAGCCGAGCATATTGTATAACCATTAGTTTCATATGCACTATGGCGATAAGAAAAATCAATTTCTTCTCCGATAAGTGAACCAAAATTGCCTTTATCATCAATATGATTAACTTCAACTATAACATCAGAAACTTCGCCACCGTAAGCACCTGCGTTTGTGATAATTGCACCGCCGACAGTACCGGGAATACCATATAAACATTCAAATCCTGTAAAAGAATTTTTAAGTGCATAATTGCATAATGTTGTAAGTTTTACACCGGCGTCACATTCAAAAGTTGTTTCTGAAAGCTGTCTTATACCATTGAATTTTTCAATTGTAGAAATAATTACACCGTTGTATGTGTCATCTGAAAACAAGACATTAGTACCATTGCCTAAAAGATAATATTTTAATTGAAACTCATCGCATTTAAGCATTAATTCTTTAATCTGTTCTTCGGTTTCCGGCATAACATAAACTTCTGCATTACCGCCGATTTTAAAACTTGTATGTTTCTTTAATGGTTCATTTTCTAAAAATGAATAATTATTTGCATTTAAAAAACTAATTAAATCGCTGATTTTATTCAAAAGAATTTCTCCAATAACTTATTTATTTAAACCTAAAAATGCAGCACCGATAATGCCTGCATCATTGCCGAGTTCAGCAATTTTAATTTTAGTTTGTTTTTTAGCGGTTTTGCCGAATTTATATTTGTTTACATATTCGTTAATAGGATTTAAAAGATTGTCTTTTTCTTTACTTATACCGCCACCGATACAAACAAATTCAGGTTGGAAAATGTTTATAACATCAACTATACCGCAAGCAACATATTCAATATATTTTTTGCAAACTTCAGTTGCGGTTTTATCGTCTGCACGCATACCGTCAAAAGCGGTTTTACCGTTAACATTATCTAAACTGCCGGCGATTTCCCACATTTTTGATGATTTATCAGCTTCCATAGCTCTTTTAGTTTGTCTGATTAAAGCAGTAGCAGAAGCGTAAGCTTCCCAACAACCGTTTCTTCCGCAAGTACAAGGCTCGCCGTTAATTTGAAGAATTATGTGGCCAAGCTCAGCACCGAAAGAGTTCCAGCCTGAGAAAATTTTGCCGTCAATTATAATACCGCCGCCAACGCCGGTTCCGAGTGTAATAGCAACAAAGTTTTTAGCACCACGACCTGCACCTGCAATTAATTCGCCATAAGCTGCTGCGTTAGCGTCGTTTTCAACGAATGCTTTTTTGCCTGTGTATTTTTCAACGTATTCAACCAACGGAACATGATTAAAACCAAGATTTCCCGCAAATTCAATAACGCCGTCTTCGGCATTAACCGCACCCGGAGATCCGATACCGATTGAAGCAACTTCATCTTTATTTACACCTGCATTTTCAATTGCGAGATCAACTGATTTTGCAATATCTTTTGCAATTTCTTCACCCGGTCTTGGAGCGTTTGTAGGGATAGATGCCTTTCCGACAATTTCAAATTTTTCATTTACAACAGCGGTTGCAATATTAGTACCGCCTAAATCTACACCAATATAATACATTTTATTTTTCCTCTTTTCAAATTAATTATTTAAATGCGTCCCATTCTTTTTGAACAGCAGGATCGATTTCTTCATCAGAGCCCATTCCGAGTTTATGCAAAAGTTCCTGAGCCGCATTATAACCCATTTTCTTCTGACGATTATTCATAGCTGCTATTTCAATAATAATTGCCAGGTTTCTACCCGGTTTAATTGGAATGGTAGTTGAAGTAACATTGATACCTAAAATTTCGGTAGTTTCGTTATCAAGCCCCATTCTATCATAAATCTTGTCAGAATCCCACTGTTCAAGATTAATAATCATATCAATTTTTTCGGTGAGTTTAACAGCACCCATACCAAAAATTCTTCTGGCATTAATAATACCTATGCCACGAAGTTCAACAAAATGTCGAATGTTTTCAGGAGCTGTACCTACTAATGTTTTAGATGAAACTTTTCTGATTTCAACCGCATCATCAGCAATAAGTCGGTGACCGCGTTTCATAAGTTCAATAGCAGTTTCACTTTTGCCAACGCCGCTTTCGCCGAGAAGCAAAATACCTTCGCCATAAACTTCGACTAAAACGCCGTGACGTGTAATCCTAGGTGCAAGCTGAATATTAAGAAATGCTGTAAGATCTGCCATAAAAGAAGAAGTAGCATTTTGATTTCTGAAAATAGGAATTTCATATTTTTTTGCTAGTTCAACAAATTCATCTCTAATTTCTAGACCTCTTGTAATAACAACAGCAACAGGTTTATGTGCTAAAAATTTAGAAACAATTTCAGTATACTCTTCATCGCTAAGAGTTTTTAAATAGCTGGTTTCAGAAAGACCGAAAATTTGGATTCGTCTAGGTTCAAAGAATTCATAATAATCAACTAATTGTAAACCGGGGCGGTTGAGCTCTGATATGTTGATTGTTTCTTCTTCAGCGCCTTCCGGAAGATTTATGACTTCAAGATTTAACTCTTCAATAACGTTTTTAAGCGAAACGCTAAAGTTACTGCTCATTTTTTCATCACCTTTTCATTTCTTTTTTATTATTATACATTAAATTAGGAAAATAATAAAGTATTATTTTCAAAAATTAATATTTTTATTGAATTTTTCTTAAAAAGGAAATATAATTGATATGAAGGAGTTGATTATTATGTCATTTAAGGAAATAAATATAAAAGATTTAGACGAAAATTTTGTGAAAATTGTCGCCGATGAATGGATGTTAGTTTCAGCAGGTGATGAAAAGAAATATAATATGATGACTGCAAGCTGGGGCGGTTTTGGAGAGATGTGGGGTAAAGATGTAGCCTTAACAGTAATCCGCCCGCAAAGATATACAAAAGAATTTGTAGATAATAATGATTATTTTTCATTATCTTTTTATGGTGATAACAAGAAAATTCACGGTGTTTGCGGTAAAAAATCGGGAAGAGATGTTGATAAAGCAAAAGAAGCAAATCTCACACCTTGCTTTGACGAAAAATCAGTTTATTTTAAAGAGGCAAGACTTGTTTTTATTTGCAAAAAGATTTATTGTCAAAAAATTGAGCCTGAATGTTTTATTGATAAGGATAATTTAAAATGGTATGATGGAGATTTCCATTATAGTTATGTTGGCGAAGTTGAAAAAGTTTTAATAAAAGAATAGTTTTAATAATTCTCGCATACTGTTTATTGAAAGACAGGTGCGAGAATTATGTTTTTAAAGAAAATTATTACATTTGTTTTGATTTTGTTGATGGTTTTACCATTTTCGGTTCACGCTGATATTTACGACAAAAATATAAACTATGATGATATTGTTACCGAATATTATTCTAGCGACTTATATGAAGATATTGTAGAAACAACCGCAATTCCTATGAATTCTGTTCCGGAATTGGATTGTGAATCTGCAGTTTTAATGGAAGCATCAACAGGGAGAATTATTTATAAAAAAGACGAAAATAAAAAATTGTCGCCTGCTTCTATAACGAAAATTATGACGATGTTACTTGTTGTAGAAGCGATAGAGAGCAAAAAGCTATCTTTTTATGATAAAGTAACTTGTTCTGAGCACGCATCATCAATGGGTGGTTCACAGATTTGGCTTGAAGTCGGTGAAACTATGACAGTTCATGATTTATTAAAGTCGGTAGCTGTCGGTTCTGCTAATGACGCTTCTGTTGCTCTTGCCGAGCATATTGCCGGAAGTGAAGAAGCTTTTGTTGCACTTATGAATGCAAAAGCTAAAGAACTTGGAATGGAAAACACGAATTTTACTAATGCTTGCGGATTGGACGATGATAATTTATATACAACAGCAAAAGATGTTGCTCTAATGTCAAAAGCTCTTATTTCTCATGAAATAATTAAACAATATACAACTATTTGGATGGATACTATTAGAAATGAAAGTGTTCAATTAGTAAACACAAATAAATTAGTAAGGTTTTACAGAGGTGCTACGGGATTAAAAACGGGAACAACAAGTAAAGCAGGGTGTTGCTTAAGCGGTACAGCTAAAAGGAACGGAATGGAATTGATAGCAGTTATTATGGGAGCAAAATCTTCAAATGATAGATTTGCTTTTGCTAAAAAGCTTTTAGATTTCGGTTTTGCTAATTTAACAATTTTTAAACCCGGTGATAAAATTAAATTTAAAAAACACCTTAAACTAAATGATGGACAAAAGGAAAAAATTAAAATTGTTTATGATGAAATTAAAAATGAGCTAATTAAAACTGAAGATAAAGGAAAAATTAAAGTAGAAATTAAATTAAATAACAGTTTAAAAGCACCGGTTTATAAAAATGATATTGTTGGTGAAATAATAGTTTTAAACAATAAAAAAGTTTTAAAAAAATATAATGTTAGGTCAGGTGAAACGGTTGAAAAAGTTAATTTTAAATTTAGTTTTTCAAAGCTTTTTCATAAAATGACTTCTTTATAAAATAAGGAACCACTTTAAATTAGTGGTTCCTTAAATTTTTTTTACAAATTTATCAACATTATTCTTTAACAGAGCTTTATAGAGTAATTATTTGACATATCAATCATTATATAGTATTATTAAGTATATCATTTACAGTAAAATTAAAAACATAAAACAAGAAAAATGGGGTGTATTATGAAAAAATTCATTATAATAATTAGTATCGTGCTTCTCTCGGTATTTCTTTTAGGGTGGTTTGTTACAATTCCTATAGAATATGAAAAAACATATGATTGTATTCAGTGGGAACTCGGTAATGCGAAAAGTCTGAAAAATGTTACTGTTACTTTAAAAAAGGTTGAGTATTTATCTTTATTTAAAAAAAATAAAAAAACAGTATCGGTTTCTATTAACGGAAATGCTTTTTCAACAGAAACACCGATAGAGGATTTTTCATCTGACAACAAACATAATTATGATATTGCATATATATATCGTTTGCCTTTATCCAAAAATAATGAATATACAGGCTGGTGTCGTATGGCTTTTTTAGATGATGATATGTTTAATATATCATATTCGGGCGAAACTCAAACATGGTACGGTGAAACGATAAAAAATAAGCTTGATAATAAAAACATAGGAAATCAAGCTTATAAAGACGCATTGAACATTACATCCGCTAAGTCAAAGCAAGATATAATAAATATAATAAAAAAGTTTTCTAAAAAGACTGGAAACCATGAAAAACTTGATGAAAATTTGAATGTTATTTATTGATCAAATTATATTTCATTAACAGATCAGAAGTAAATAAAATTATATATTATTCAAAATATTTGAAATCATTATTATATTCGATTTTATAAACCTATTGGTCAATTCTTAAATCAAAAAAATAAAACAATATTTGATATTATTTTCGAGCAAAGACCTAATGTTGCAAGCGATGCACAAGTGCGTTTTTGATTGACCTGCCAGTCATGCGTTTGGTTCGAGTTCTTGCGGTTGGTAGTCTCTTTTACTCTGTCAAAACGGAGTTTTTTGTCAATTTTTTTGACACTAAAGTCCGTCCATTCCACCTGCATTGCAGGTGGTTTTTGTTTTATATAAAAAATCACTATATCCGAATACATCAGCTTCTACAACAATTACCGTATTCAAACAAAAACAAAACTGACTCCGCTTGAAAAACGAAATCAGTTTGTTGCTTAAAATTTAATTTTCTACCAATTAGGTTGTTTTTGTACTGTCTGCACAATATGGGGCAGTTCATTTGCCGGTGTGATGTTTTTTAATCTTTTATTTTAAATCTTAGATTGTCATTTGAAAAACTTAAGTTATATTTTTTAGTTTTAAAGTATTCTTTAAGTTCTTCAATATGCTTTAAATCTTTAGTTTCAATCGAAAAGCATTGACCGCCGCAAGTGTCATGAATATGCAAGCTAATCGAATACTTTTCCATTAATTCATTTTTAATTTTTAAAACCTCATCTAATGATAATATCATAATATTACTCCTTTGCAAGTGTGAATGTTGAAAAATTTAATATCATACTTTAATTTAAAAATCTCTTTAAGAAATCGCTTCTGTATTTACCGGGCGTCACGCCTGTTTCTTTTTTAAATATTAAATTTAAATATTGTTGTGAACCAAAACCGCTTTTTTCTGCTACTTCATTCATTGATATTTCAGGATTCCATAACAATTTTTTTGCATTTGCAATTCTTGTATCAATTAGGTATCTATGCGGACTAATACCCGTTGCAGCAGTAAAAATATTATGAAAATACGTATTACTTAAATTTACTGAAGAAGCTATATCATCAAGTCCTATTTTTTTATAGAAATTTTGCTCAATAAATTTTTTAGCATTTTTAATAAACTCATAATTTATATTCAAATCATCATTTTTTGTATCTCTTACAATATAATCAATCAAAGATAGTAGTTTTGATGAAGTTAAAAGTATGTTCGGCTGGGTTTGCTCATTAAGCTCAATAAATTCTTCGAAAAGACTTTTTATTCTGTTTGCTCTGACAACAGGGAAAAAATCAGGCAATTTATTTAACATTTCTTCGACTAATTCATTCGCATAAAATTTAATATACAGTGTTTTAAAAGGTAATTCACTATATCGCAGCATGCCGGGCTTTGCAACTAAAATATGATTTTTTTTAATATCATATTTCTTTTTATTTAAATAAACAGATTTTGCATCTTCAAGATAAAATTCAATTTCAAATTTTTCAACTAAACGTTCATCAGAAACATCTTTCCCTAAAAATGCACTTCCATCAAAGTATCCGCAGTCAATTTTTTCAGGTAGAATTAATCTATTACTCAAAAAAATCAATTCCTTTACAGTAAGATTTATTAAAAATATAGTATAAAAAACTATATAAAACAAGTAATATATTTATTATAATACAATAAGATTAAACAAAAGTAAAGAGGTATTTTTATGAGCGAAGTTTCTATTTTAAAAAATAAAATAACTATTCCTACTTATGTTCCGCCAAAAGCGAACATTCAGCCAATGTTTTTTGAGAATAAACCATATCAAGGTGCGTCGGGTAAGCTTTATCCTTTACCTTATTCTGATAGAATTTCAGATGAAAAGACAGATGTTGATTATGAAGCATATACGCTTGAAAATCAATATATTAAAACTGTTGTTTTGCCTGAGCTTGGCGGTAAAATACTTCGTGGATATGATAAAGTAGGCGACTATGACTTTATTTATTATAATGAAGTAGTAAAACCGGCTTTAGTCGGTCTTGCCGGAGCGTGGATTTCCGGCGGTATAGAGTTTAACTGGCCACAGCACCATCGTCCTACTACATTTATGCCGCTTGAAGCTGCAATGGAAGAAGACAAAGATGGCGGTAAAACTGTATGGGTTGGCGAAGTTGAACCGTTTAACCGAATGAAAGGTATGGCAGGAATTACTGTTGATAAAGACAGATCATATATTAAAGCAAAGGTAAGAGTTTATAATAGAACTAATCAACCACAGCCTTTTATGTGGTGGGCAAACCTTGCTGTTCCTGTAAATGATGATTATGTTACTGTTTTCCCGCCTGATTGTGAATGGGTAAACGATCACGATCGCAGAGCGGTATTAGAATGGCCTATCGCAAAAGGTGTTTATAACACTGCCCGTCCATACGATTTTGGAGATGGTACTGATATTTCAAAGTATAGTGCTATTAAAGTTCCATCTTCATATTTGATTTCTCAAGATCAGTCTGATATGGATTTCATTGCAGGTTATGATAATTCAAAGAAAAAGGGAATTGCAACTGTTGCTAATCACCATATTTCTCCGGGTAAGAAAATGTGGCATTGGGGCAAAGGCGATTTCGGCGACATGTGGTGTTCAAATCTTACTGATGAAAACGGTCCGTATATTGAGCTTATGACAGGTGTGTACACTGACAATCAACCTGATTTTACTTGGATTGCTCCTTATGAATCTCGTGAATTTGAGCAGTATTGGTATCCTATCAGAGATATCGGAGAGCCTAAATGCGCTACTATCGATGCAGCACTAAATCTTGAGAAACAAGATGATAGTATATTTATTGGAATTAATGTTACCGGTAGTTTTAATAATTCAAAATTAGTTTTAAAACAAAACGGTAAAGTAATCGATGAAGAGACATTGGATTTATCACCTGAAAAAGCTTTTATTAAAACAATTCCTGCAAACAAAGTTGATTTTGAAAATTTAAAAGTTGAACTTTTGTCAAGTGATAATAAAGTTTTAGTTGAATATACTCCTTATAAACGAGGTCAAAAAACACCTATTACACCTCGTCAACCGGTAAAACGCCCTAGCGAATATGAAACCGTTGAAGAATTATATATCAATGGTTATCATCTTGAACAATATAAACAGCATAATTACAAACCGGAAGATTATTATTTAGAAGGCTTAAAAAGAGATAACGGCGATATTCGTTGCAATACTTCTATGGCACGCTTAAAGCTTAAATACGGAGAATTTGAAAAAGCAATTGAGTATTGTGATAAGGCTATTGAGAGATTAACTTCAAGAAACGAACATCCAACTGATACTGAAGCATTTTATATCAAAGGATTAAGTTTAAAATATTTAGGCAAAGATAAAGAAGCTTATGACATTCTTTATAAGGCCGCTTGGAACTATTCTCATAGAAGTGCTGCATATTTCGAATTAGCTGAACTTGATTGTAAGCTCAATAATTATGATGACGCTTTGAGAAAACTTGACATTTCAATCGGATTAAATGTTGGTCATACTAAAGCTAAAAATTTAAAAACTGCAATTCTTAGAAAAATTGATGTTGAAAAAGCCGAAAAATCAGCAAAAGAAAATTTAAATGACGATATTCTCGATTTATTTGCAATAGTTGAGGCTTCTCATTTTGAAAATCAAGATAATAAAATAAGCGAATTCTTAAATAAATCAGAAAACCTTATTGATGTTGCTGCTGATTATATTAATTGCGGATTTTATGAAGATGCAATTTATGTGCTTGATATGGATAAAAATAATTATCCGCTTATAAAATTTTATAAAGCATATTGCTTGTCAAAATTAAATAAAGAATTTAAAGAAGTTTTGTGTGATGCAGAAAATTCTTCAACTGATTTCTGTTTCCCTGCAAGATTAGATGATATTGCTGTTTTAAAATTTGCAATTGAAAATAACGGCGGTGCTAATTCAAACTATTATCTCGGTTGTTTGTATTTTGATAGATTTAGATATGATGAAGCTATTTCTTGTTTTGAAAATTCTATTTCTGTTAATCCAAAACACGCAAAAGCATATAGAAATTTAAGCTTGCTTTATTTTGATAAAAAAGGCGATTTTCTATCTGCAAAACATTGTATTGAAAAAGCAATTGAATATATGCCTGATGATCCTAGACTATTGCTTGAATATCAACAGTTGTTGAAAAACATTGATACTGATGTCGATACAAGATTAGAGGTTTATGATAATCATAAAGAATTGCTTGAAAAACGTGATGATTGCTACCTTGATAAAATTATTTTGCTTTGTTTAAAAGGTGAGTATAAAAAAGCTATTGATATGGCTGCTGACAAACACTTCCATATTTACGAAGGCGGCGAAGGCAAACTTACAAAACAACATGCTTGGATGTATGTTTTGTACGGACTTGAATTTTTGAAAAACAATGATTTGAAAAATGCTGAAAAAGCATTTGAAAAAGGTATTAATATGCCTAAATCATATGGCGAAGCAAAAACATTCTTTAATCAGGAGGCTCATATTTATTATTTCTTAGGCATTACTTATGAAAGAATGGGCGAACCGGAAAAAGCTAAAAAAGCATTTGATCAAGCTACTGTTTTCAAAGCAGCAATTTCTGAAATTTCACTGTTTAGAGCACTTGCATTTAGAAAAGTGAATGAATATACAAATGCAAGAGAAGTTTTAGAAGAAATGCTTGAAAAAGCAGATGATTTCATTGAAAATAAAGACAGAAGAAGCTATTACGGTGTAGGTTCTCCGTCACCAATGCCATTTGAATACGATATTGAAAAGCAGAATTTAACAGATGGATATATATTGAAAGCTTATGCATTATTGGGATTAGGAAAATTTGGAGAGGCTGAATCCTATGCTAAAAAGGCAGAAAATCTTGATAAATATGATTTTAGGATTTATGCTTACAAACAAATTTTAAAAGGAGAAGAAGTATGCAAAGATACGTTATAAAAAATCATGCTGATAGTATTTTACCTGATGGCGAATGGAAACTTGTTTGGTCTGACGAATTTGACGGAGATGAACTTGATTTATCAAAGTGGGATTTTCGTACTAATATGATGGGCAAACAAGTAAAGCATTTCTGTAAAGATGCAATTTCACTAGAAAATAGTAATTTGATTTTTCATCTTGTAAAAAAAGATGGAGTTTATCAAACTGTCCAACTTCAAACAGGATATAATTTTATGGACGGTGAACCTGAAGAATATGATATTGGCTCTAGCGAGGGTAATGATAACATAAACAATAAAAGCGTAAATTTCTTCAAATGGCCGATAGGCAGGATTAAAGAGCCAAAATTTATGCACCGATATGGTTATTATGAATGTAGATGTAAACTTCTTAATAAACCGGGTTGGTGGTCTGCTTTTTGGTTGCAGTCACCAACAATCGGTGCTACCCTCGATCCTGAAACCGCCGGGGTAGAAGTTGATATAATGGAGGACTTTAGACGAGATGGTGTTGTTCAATGTAACAACCATTGGAATGGATACGGTTCTCAACATGAGTCAACCGGTGCGGTAGAAACAAAAGTTGAAAATACTGATGATGGGTATCATAGTTTTGGACTTTTATGGACTCCTGATAAATACGAATACTATATTGACGGAGTATTAATTAATACTGAAACTACACCTGTTTCAAAAATTCCACAGTTTATATTACTTACAACTGAAGCTATTGGTTATCGTTGTTCGGATTGGAACGCTTGGGATGAGCTTGAAACATCTGTCGGAGATACTTGGAAAGTTGATTTTGTCAGAGTTTTTGATAGAAAGTAAATAAATTTATATATTAAAAAATCCCGACTAAATTTTAGTCGGGATTTTTAGTTTGTAAATTTTAAGCGAAAATCGCACTACAAATCATATAGATAAAAAGAATTATTGCAAGCACAATTCTGTAGTAACCAAAAACTTTGAAGTCGTGTTTTCTAATGTAACCCATTAAGAATTTAATGGCAATAATTGATACAATAAATGAAACCAAAATACCTGTAATTAAACAAACAATAATTTGAGAATTAAAATCAATTGAGCCAACAAGTTTTACTGCTTTTAGTCCTGATGCACCAAACATTACAGGGATTGCAAGGAAGAATGAAAATTCTGCTGCAACTTCTCTTGAACAACCGATTAAGATAGCACCTAGAATTGTTGCACCTGAACGTGATGTACCGGGAATCATTGATAAAACTTGGAAAGCACCGATGATTAAAGCGGTTTTAAATGATAAAGTTGAAATAGATTTTGTTTTAGATTTAATTTGTCCTTGATTACGCATATTTTCAACAATAATAAATCCAACACCGTAAATTAAAAGAGTAATTGCAACAGTAGGGAAGTTATAAAAATGTGCATCCATCCAATCATCAAGGAACAAACCTAAAATAGCGGCAGGCAAGCAAGCAACTGCAATTTTTAGCCACATTATAATTTTGTCTAAGTAGACATAGTTTTCAATAAATTTTTGAAGTCCACCGTAAAAACCGTAATTAGCAGGATTTTTCCAATGAATATCCTGTTTATTTTTCTTTGAGTGGAAAGGCCATATTTTGTTCCAATAGATGAGAACGACAGCCATAATAGCACCTAACTGAATAACAACTCGATAGAATTCCATAAATTCATTGCTTAGATTAAATCCAAAGAATTTTTCAAATAAAATCAAGTGTCCTGTACTACTGATAGGCAACCATTCGGTAATGCCTTCTACAATTCCGTAAAAGATAGATTTAATAAATTCTAACATGTTTTGCTCCTTTTAAAGTTGCCAATCAATAGGGGATTGACCTGTTTTTATTAAAAACTCATTTGTTCTTGAAAAAGGCTTACTTCCAAAAAATCCGTTATATGCTGATAATGGACTTGGATGAGCAGATTCAATTATCAAATGATTTGGATTTGTGATTAATTTTTTCTTTGCTCTTGCGTTTGCACCCCAAAGTATGAAAACAACAGGCTTTTCACGGTCATTAAGAAGTTTAATAACCTTATCTGTGATTTCTTCCCAGCCCATACCTTTGTGTGAATTAGGACTGGCTTTGCGAACAGTAAGCACTGTGTTTAAAAGCAAAACGCCTTGCTTAGTCCACTTTGTTAAGTCGCCATTATCAAGAGGTTGATCAATACCTAAATCTTCTTTTTGTTCTTTATAAATATTTATGAGCGACGGTGGCGGTTTAATTCCTTGTTTAACTGAAAAACAAAGTCCATGAGCCTGACCTTCGCCGTGATATGGATCTTGACCTAAAATTACAGCTTTAACATCGTTGAAATCAGTGAATTTTAATGCGTTAAAAATATCATTCATCGGCGGATATATTGTTTTTGTAAAATACTCTTTTTTCAAAAACTGACGAAGCTTTTGATAGTGTTCCGAATTAAATTCATCTTTTAAAAGTTCGTCCCAACTGTTATTGATACATACCATTTTTTAATAGTCCTTTTGATTATAAATCATATTTAAAATAGAAACTTCTTTGCCGTTTTTATAGTAAACCCTAGGTACTCGTTTGCCAACTAGGCATACTGTTTCATAATTAATCGTTCCGCAGAGTTTTGAATAATCGTCGGTAGTAAGTCCGTCATCGCCAAAAAGCAAAACTTTGTCGCCGACTGAAACATTGTCAATATCAGTAATATCAACAATACATTGGTCCATACAAATTCTGCCTAAAATATTGGCCTTTTTACCGTTTATTAAAACATAACCTTTGTTAGATAAGAGCCTTGAATATCCGTCTGCATATCCAACAGGAATTGTTGCAACTTTCATCTTTTTATCTGCAGTAAATGTTCTTCCGTAAGAAACTGCGTCACCGGGTTCAATCTTTTTTATAAGAGAGACAACCGATTTTAATTTAAAAGCAGGACGTAAATCATATTTAGTAAAATAACTTGATGGATTTAGTCCATACATAATAATGCCGGGACGAACCATATCAAGATGATATTCCGGTTTGTCAAGAGTTGCAGCCGAATTTGAGCAATGTTTAAGCGGAATCTCAATGCCGTTTGCTAAGAGTTTATTAATAACATCGGTAAACAATTCAAACTGCATTTTTGTGTGTTCGCCGTTTTCATCGTTATCATAATCCGATGTCGCAAAGTGAGTAAAAATGCCCTCAGCAATCAAATAATCATTATTAAGTACAGATTTTATATTTTCGATAGCGGAGTTATCATCAATTTTGTGGTGAATAAAGCCGATTCTGTCCATACCTGTGTCTATTTTTACGTGTACTTTTACTTTTACATTATCACGTTTTGCGTTTTCAATCAGACTTTTTGCGTAATCTTTATCTAAAAGTGCTTGTGAAATGTTGTTATCTGCGAGCGTTTTTGCGAGATTTGCAGGAGTGTAACCTAAAATTAAAATCGGTTTTTTTATTCCAAATTCACGAATTTGCAAAGCTTCTTCAATGTTAGAAACAGCAAACCAATCAGCACCATAAGAATCTAATTCTTTAGCAATTATTTTTGCTCCGTGACCGTAAGCATCGGCTTTTACAACAGCCATAAATTTGGTTTTATCGCTTAAATGTGCTCTGATTAAATCATAATTGTGTTTTAAATTATCTAAATTTATCTCTGCCCATGTTCTAGAGAGAAAAAGTGACATTTTAATTAAACCTTCTTTTAAAAAATAATAATAAAAACATTATAACTTATACCTTAAACAAAGTCAATAATTTAGCATAAAAGCATACTTAATTCATATAATAATATATATTTTGTTTAAGGAGGTATTATTAATGGATGATAAAAATTTGCCCGAAAATGAAAATAAAGATTTTATAGGGGATAATGAAGACTTTATTTTTCAATATTCTGACATAAAACCACACTCAGAAAGGTGATTTATAATACACCTTTGAAGTACAATCCTCTTGTATATGGTTTGTCATATTCCAAATTTTTATTAAATTGAGCAATTACTTGCTCAACTTCTGATACATCTTCGTCAGTAAACGATAGAAGTATAAAATCAAGATTTTTATAAACATTAGGCTTGTCGCCGAGATAAATCGGTCGGTTATTAATCATTCTAGTAACGCCGTCTTCACAAAAAATCTTAAATTCAATATTTTTTCTATCAGTAATTTTGTGGTTGCAATTTTTGCAACCGCTATTTGCTTTTATAGGGCAATTTCTAAAAACCATCAACGGTAATTTACCGTATGCGTAAATACCTTTTGGTTTATCAGAGTTAATTGCTTTTATCTGTTTTTCCGATAATTCAACAGATAAAGTACAATAATCAGCAGGAAAGTTTTCAAGCGTAGAAGAGTTGAAAATATTCATACTTGGTGCTGAAACTATTGTAAATCCCAGTTCATTTAAGGTGCTGTATGCACCGATGTTCTGCATTAGTGCATATTCTACACCGATATCATAGAAATTTTTTAGTTTTTCTTTAGGTAATTCATTAAAGAAAACAGGTGTTTTAATTCCAATATTAAATCCGTTTTCAATTAATCTTTCAACAGCATTTATATCACTTGAAAGCGGTACAAAAAACAAATCTGCAATCAATTTTTTTGGAATTTGGTTAAGTGAATGAACTAAGATGAATTTTTCAGGAATGACTTCAATTTCATCGTAAGTTTTTTTGTTTTCTTCATAATAAAATGCAATTGGTTTTATTTTGCCACGCATTGTGCTTAATTGTTCCAACGCTTGATTTTTTAAGTTATACAACATTTTTCCGCTGATAAAAAGTCCGCCATCTAAATCAATATCAATTTTTTCAACTAAATAAGGTGTTGAACCTGTCTTTTTAAGTTTTTCGGCAATTTCTTCAACTGTTGCCGATTTGTTTTGAGCTTTTTGTGGAATTTCATCGGTGACTGTAATGTTGTTTTTGCCGTCTGATACAATCAATATTGCATTTTTATCTTCTTTAAAAACGGCTGACATATTGATTTTAACCGATTGACGTTCTCTTCTATATAATTCGTGAATTGAATTTTTAATTTTCTTTGATTTTTCAATATCAGTCTCAGAACGCACACCAAACATATCTTTGTTTATGTTTTTGGTTAAATATCCGTCGGTAAAACCGGAACGGGAAAAAACGTTTTGCAAGATTTCAAGACTTTGTTCTTTTTCTTTTAAATTGTTTTTGTAGCAATATGCCGAGTGTGTGGCTGCAGCAACATATTCATCGCCTTTCATTCTGCCTTCAATTTTAAGCGATGCTATGTTGAGCTTCTTAAATTCATCAAAATGCTCAAATAAATTCATATCTTTAAGGCTTAAATCATAGCCGTTTCCACTGCTGACTTTAAAAGGCAAACGGCAAGGCTGAGCACATAGACCACGGTTGCCGCTGCGACAACCTAAAATCGAACTTAAAAGGCATTGTCCCGAAACGGACATACAATGTGCACCGCTAACAAAAATTTCAAGTTCAATATTGTTTTTATTAGCATAATCGGCAATCTTTTTCATATCGTCTAGTGAATTTTCACGAGCCAATACTACTCGTTGATAACCTTTTTCTTTTAAGAATTTAACACCTTCAACATTGTGAACTGTCATTTGGGTAGATGCGTGTAAAGGCATATTTGGTGCAGCTATTTTAACTATACTTGCTAATCCAAAATCATTTATAATAATAGCATCAATTCCAGCCTCACAAGCTGATTTTACTATTGATAGTGCTTCGTTCATTTCTTCATCAGAAACCAGCGTGTTTAATGCAAGATATGCTTTAATTCCGCGAATATGACAATAAGACGAAATAGTTTTTAAGTCGTCTTTTGCGAAGTTTTCTGCATTTCTTCGTGCGTTAAATTCGCCAACACCAAAATAAACAGCGTCAGCACCGGTTCTTGCAGCAGCATATAAAGATGATAAATTACCAACAGGGGAGAGTATTTCCATTAAATTTCTTATCCTTATTATAAATTTCTCTTTACATTATACAATAAACGAGTTAAAATATAAATAGTAAATACAAAAATTATTTGAAAGGTTTTTATATAATGATTGAAATTAAAAATTTGTTAGACACTTCTAAAACTATTGCAAAAGAAATTTTTGAAAACAAAACTTATCCTTTTGAAGTTTTACCTGAAATAGGTGAATTTATTTTAAAGCTTCAAAAAACGCTTGATGAAAATGAGTTTAATGTTTCAGACGGTAATGTTTATATACATAAAAGCGTTAAAGTCTATGAAACCGCTAATATTTTCGGACCTTGCATAATTGATGAAGGCACAGAAGTAAGACCGGGTGCTTTTATCAGAGGTAATGCAATTGTAGGTAAAAACTGTGTTGTCGGTAATTCTACCGAACTTAAAAATGTTATTATTTTTGATAATGTTCAAGTTCCACATTATAATTATGTCGGCGATTCTGTTTTAGGATTTAAATCTCATATGGGTGCTGGTTCAATCACTTCTAATGTTAAGTCTGACAAGACTTTAGTTAAGGTAAAAGACGGCGAAAAAATTATCGAAACAGGTCTTAAGAAAATGGGTGCTGTTTTAGGCGATAATGTTGAAGTTGGTTGCAACAGTGTTTTAAATCCGGGTACTATTGTTGGCAGACAAAGCAATATTTATCCGCTTTCATGCGTTCGCGGAACAGTTCCTGCAAACAGCATTTTTAAGGCTCAAGGAAATATTGTTGAAAAATATTAATTTTTTTGAATAAAACAAAATTTAAAACAAATAATTAAGATATAAACCAATAAAAAGGAGATTTCTTTATGAAAAAAATTATATCTTATTTTGTTTGTTTTCTTGTGTTGTTAACTTTTGCGTCTTGCGGAAACAATGATTATGTTGGCGTTGATAAGGCAAAACAATCGGTTGTTGATGATATCGGTGCAGCTCTTGAAGATGTTGAATTTGCAGCTAATGATTTAATAGAAGACGCTAGCGGTAATTATTACGATATAAGATTTACTAAAGACGGTACAGAATATCATTACAAAGTTGATGCCATGAATGGTAAAATCTTGGAAAAAAGTTCATCTTCAAATGATGAAGCAGAAAATGAAACTGTGAATAATAATGAAGTAAGTCAAAGTCAACCTGATTCAAGTTCTTCTAATTCTGTTTTAGACAATGAAGAAACAACCGATAATTCAACAAGTAATACAAATTCTATTGAAAATACTTCAAATACCACAAAATCTTAATTTATAAAAGCTCGTATATTTTATACGGGCTTTTATTGTTGACTTTATTTGAAAAGTGCGGTAAAATGTTTTAGTAAACTGAAATAAAGGAGAATTAAGTTGACTTTTTTAGCATGTTTAGTATGCAGATTGACTGCATTTTTTCTTAAAATAACAGGCCGTGGCGGAACTACATTACCGGGTCGAATGGCATTGAAAGTAAAAAAAGATATTTTAAGCAAGGTTTCAAAAAATGTTAGAGTTATGCTTGTTACAGGTACAAACGGAAAAACTACAACTTGCAGAATTTTGACTAAGGCTTTACAAGACAATAATATTAAATATTTTGATAATAAATCCGGCGCTAATTTAATTACAGGTATTACAACTGCATTTATTATGAACAGCAATATTTTTGGTAAAAATAAAAATCAAATGGCAGTAATTGAATGTGACGAAAACGCATTTAAAAAAGTTAGTGTTTATTTAAAACCTGAAGTAGTTTTGGTTACAAATATTTTTCGTGATCAGTTGGACCGATACGGCGAAGTTACTCATACATTAGATGCTATTCGTGAATCGGTATCACATCTACCTAATACAACACTTTGCCTTTGTACTGATTGTTCTCTTACATATTCTTTATCTCACGATTTTAAAGATTTAAATATTAAAACCTTTGGAATTAATAAATCTCTTGAAAAAAACATATCTGAAACAAATGTTTCGGACGCTGAGTATTGCATTTTTTGTAAAACCAAATACGAATATGATTTTCATACTTATGGTCATTTAGGCGGTTATAGATGCCCAAAATGCGGTTATCATAGGGTTAATCCTGATGTAGCTGTTGAAGATATTGAAGAAATAACTGTTGATTATTCACAAATTAAATTAAATATCTTTGGTGAAGAATTTGAAACAAAAGTAAATATTCCGGGTGTATATAATATTTATAATGCTGCCGGAGCTGCCCTTGCATTGAAGTGTATGGGATTTGACTCTAAAGATGTAGTAGAAGCCATAGCTGAGTTTAACGGTGCTTTTGGCAGAATGGAACGTTTTTCTCATAATGGCCATAGCATTAATATGATTTTAGTCAAAAATCCTATTGGATTTACTCAAGCAGCCGCTCATTTAGCAGGTATAAAAACTGATTTTGCAGCAATTTTCTGTCTTAATGATAATGCCGCTGACGGAAGAGATGTTAGTTGGGTTTGGGACGTTCATTTTCATAATTTGCTTACTTCGCCATATTTAAAAAAGGTTTATACCTGCGGCAAACGTGCTTATGATATGGCACTGGTATTAAAATATAACGGCTATGATGAAAACAAAATTACTGTAATTGAAAACGAAGATTATGATAAAGAAATAGAGTATATTGTTGCTGAAGATAAAGACGTGTTTATTGTTCCGACTTATACTTCTATGATGGAACAACGTCATAAAATTGCTCAAAAATTCGGCGGAAAGGAGTTTTGGGAATGAGAAAATTAAATATTTTTCATATATATCCCGATTTATTAAACCTTTACGGCGATAGAGGCAATATTCTTTGTTTAAAACAAAGAATTGAACGAAGAGGTATCGAGACCGAAGTAACAGAAGTGAAAATGGGCGAAAAACTTGATACCAACGATGCTGATATTTTGTTCATTGGCGGTGGTCAAGATTTTGAACAGGACGTTTTACTTAAAGATTTAAAGGGCGATAAAGAAAAAGCTATTATAGATGCAGTTGAAAGTGAAAAAACGCTGCTTGCTATTTGCGGCGGTTATCAAATGCTCGGAAAGTACTATAAAACCCATGATGGCAAACAGATGGACTTTATCGGTGCAATTGACTTTTATACTGTTGGATCAAATACAAGAATGATAGGGAACTATGCTTTTGAAACCGATGATAATATTAAAATAGTTGGCTTTGAAAATCATTCAGGTAAAACCTATCTAGGTGAAAATGTTTCTCCGCTTGGAACTGTTATAAGTGGATTTGGGAATAATGGTGAAGACAATAAAGAAGGTGTTTTATATAAAAATACTTTTTGTACTTATTCTCACGGTCCTGTATTGCCAAAAAATCCGAAATTTGCGGATAAATTAATAAAAACTGCACTTATGAAAAAATATGGAGAGTGTGAATTAGAGCCGTTAAACGATGAATTTGAGAATAAAGCTCATAAATTTGTTATGGAAACATATATTAAATGATAAAAAGCATTGATTTTTTCAATGCTTTTTAAATTTGTTTACTGCTTATTAACAATTTTTATTAAAATAAGGATTATAATATATTAAAAAGAAAGGAATGAGATAATGTTGAATAAATTTTTACAATTTATGTATGGTAGACGCGGAACTGATGAACTGAACGTGTTTATTTTAATTGTTATGTTTATATTAGCGTTTATTAATATCTTTTTCCGTTCATATGTTGTATATATATTGCAATCTACTTGCTTCATTATATTTATTATAAGATTTCTTTCAAAAAATATTGCCGCAAGAGATAAAGAGAATAATTGGTTTTTGAAAGTCAAATCAAAGTTTTCTAAGAAAAACAATGATTATAATACTGTTAACTATAACGATTATCAACCTAAAAAACAAAAGGAAATTAAGTATAAATACTTTAAATGCCCAAATTGTGAGGCAAAACTTAGAGTACCTAAAGGAAAAGGTAAAATTACTATTACCTGTCCTAGATGTAGAACAAGCTTTAAAGGAAAATCTTAATGTTTGCAAAATTCTTTTTTGTATGGTATAATATCTATAATTAACGCAAGAAAGGATAAGCATTTATGAACAGCAAAAATATTAAAAAGATTTTATGTGTTATTTTATTAATATTAATTGTTGTTTGCTGTGCATTTTGTGCTTTTCATCATTGCGAAAATAGTGTTAATTGTTCTGTTTGTTGTATTATAAACAGTGTTGTTAATTTTGTTTTAAACAGTGATTTTAATGTGCTTGTTCTTATAGCTGTTTTTATTGCTGCAATTAAATTAAAA
Source organism: uncultured Eubacteriales bacterium (assembly GCA_934476085.1). Classification (GTDB taxonomy): domain Bacteria; phylum Bacillota; class Clostridia; order Oscillospirales; family Acutalibacteraceae; genus RUG11462. The sequence goes on from CAKSNE010000005.1 coordinate 98,083, forward strand.
CTTAATATATTTAATTTTTCGCTTGTTGAAAGACAGGTAAGAATTAATAGTTAAAAATCTCTTTTTGTTTAAATTTTGAAAGGAGATTTTTGTTTTATGAAAAAATTTTTATCAATATTTTTAAGTATTTTATTGCTTTTTTCTTTTAGCTCTTGTGCTAAAAACAAAACCGAGTCTAAAAATAATTCTAAAAAAACAATTGTAACAACTATATTTCCGTTTTATGATTTTGCTAAAAATATAGTTGGTGATAAAATGGATGTTAAATTGCTTATTGCACCCGGTCAATCAGCTCACGATTTTAAAAATAATATCACAATTGCTGATTTAACTATTATTCATAAAAGCGATATTTTTGTTTATTGCGGTGGAGAAACGGATTCTTTTATTGAAAAATCAGACGGATTTACCGAAAGAAAAAATTCTTTTAATATTCGTGCGATGGATTTAGTGAAAACCTATGATGAAAAGATTATAGAAGGAATGCAATCTGACCACGAAAATGAAGATGAACATAAAGAAACAGATGAGCACATTTGGACAAACCCACAAAATGTAATAAAAATTTGTGATGAAATAACTAAGTTTGCTAAAAAAGTTGATCCAAAAAATTCAGATTTTTATGACAAAAATAATAATACTTACTCTGAAAAGCTTAGTGCTTTGGATAACAAATTTGAGAGAATGATTAATTCTGCAAAACGCAAAACCTTTCTTGTAGGCGATCGTTTTCCTTTTAGATATTTAGCAGAACGATATTCTCTAAATTATTATGCGGCTTTTCCAGGGTGTTCAAGTGCAGTTGATGTTTCTCTTTCTACAATATCATTCTTGGTAAATAAAGTTGAAACCGAAAAACTACCTGTTGTTTTTTATGCTGATGGTTCTACAAAAGAAGTTTGTAAACAAATTTGTGAAAAAACCGGTGCAAAGCCGCTTTTGCTTCATTCTTGTCATGATTTAACTCAAGAAGAATTTGATTCAGGAGCAAATTATTTATCAATTATGGAAAGCAATTTTATTAATCTCTCGGAGGCTCTTAATTAATGGCTTTAATTAAATGTGAAAATATTTCTCTGTCTTATGACGGTAAAAATGTTATAACTAATTTGAATCTTGAAATTAGTTCAGGTCAATATCTTTGTATAATCGGCGAAAACGGTTCCGGAAAAACTACCTTGATGAAAGGTATTTTAGGACTTAAAAAGCCATCTGACGGTGAAATAATTTATGGTGACGGTTTAAAACAGAATGAAATTGGCTATATACCTCAACAATCTGTTATTCAACGAGATTTTCCTGCTTCTGTTTACGAAGTGGTTATATCAGGCTGTATTAATAGTATGGGATTAAAGCCTTTTTATACTAAAAAAGAGAAAAAAATCGCTCTTTCCAACATGGAAAGATTAGGCATTACAGAACTTAAAAACGTTCCTTATAACACTCTTTCAGGTGGTCAGCAACAGCGTGTTTTATTAGCTCGTGCATTATGTGCCACTAAAAAGATATTATTGTTAGATGAACCTGTTTCAGGACTTGATCCGGTTGTTACCGCAGAATTATATGATATAATCAATTCAATAAATGATAGCGGTATCACTGTTATTATGATTTCACATGATATTTATGGTGCTCTCGATCATGCAACACATATTCTCCAATTAAATCATCATTCATCTTTTTTTGGCACAAAAGAAGAATATTTAAATTCTAAAATGGGGAAGGATTTCATAGGAGGGAAGTACGATGAGTAATATTTTCGCTTTTTCAAATATGATGACTTTTTCAGAAATGTTTTCAGATAGTTTTTATATGAAAATATTTTCAAGGGTATTAATCGTAGGCGTTTTAGTCGCTCTTTGTGCATCGCTTTTGGGCGTTAGCCTTGTACTTAAAAGATTTTCAATGATCGGTGACGGACTTTCTCATGTTGGATTTGGTGCTATTGCTTTAGCTTCATTAATATCCCTTGATGAAAATTTTAAACTTGAGTTTACCATACCTATTGTTGTCATAGCTGCCTTTGTATTACTTAGAATAACCGAAAACAGTAAAATAAAAGGTGATTCCGCAATTGCTCTGTTTTCAGTTAGTGCAATGGCAATTGGTTATATTATTTATAGTATTTCAGGCGGCGGAACTGCTGATGTGTGTAATAATCTTTTCAGCAGTACGTCAATTACTTCAATTACAGATAAAGATTTAATAATCTCTATTATATTGTCGGTAATTGTAATATTATTATTTGTGTTTTTCTATACCAAAATCTTTTCTGTTACTTTTGATGAAAATTTTTCTAAAGCAACAGGCGTCAGACCCGGGTTTTACAATATGATGATAGCACTTTTAACCGCTGTTACAATTGTCTTGGGAATTAGAATGACCGGAGCAATTATGATTCCTGCGTTAGTTGTTTTTCCGGCGTTAACTTCAATGAGATTTTTTAAAAGCTTTTTAAGTGTGGTAGTTTCATCGGCAGTTATTTCTGTTGTTTGTTTTGTAATCGGTTTTTTAGTTGGCTGTAGATTATCATTGCCGACCGGACCGTGTGTTGTTGCAACAAATCTTGTTGCCTTTGCCGGTTTTTCATTGGTAGGAAAAGTAACAAGAAGAGTATAAATTTTTGGAGATGATTTTATGAGTTTTACAAAAATGCAAAGAGAGTTGTTAGCTAAACGAGTTATAGAAAATATGAAATCTCGTTTTATGGAGGCTTATTATTGTGAGAACAAAGAAGAAGCTTGCAATAAGGCTTTAGAGCTTATTAAAGAAGGCTCAACTGTATCTTGGGGCGGAACATTTACTGCTAAAGAAATTGGTCTTTTAGAAAAAATCAAAAACGGAAACTATAACGTTCTTGATCGCGAAAATGCAAAAGAAGGTCAAGATGTCGCAAGAGAAGCATTTTTTGCGGATTATTATATAATGAGTGCTAATGCGATTTCCGATGACGGTCAACTTATAAATATTGACGGTAACGGTAATAGATGTGCAGCTCTTATTTTCGGACCTAAAAACGTTATTGTCATCGCTGGTATGAACAAAGTTGTACAAGGTTACGAAAATGCACTTAATCGTGCAAGAACAGTTGCTGCACCTGTCAATGTTCAACGTTTTCAAAAGGCTACAGGTTGCTTGAAAACCGGCATTTGTGCTGATTGTAAAACTTCTGATTGTATTTGTTGCAATATAGTAACTACCAGAATTTCAAGACCGGCAGGCAAAATTAAAGTAATTCTTGTTAACGAAGATTTAGGATTTTAATAAAATAGCTTATATACAAAAAACCACTATGCAATTGCATAGTGGTTTTTGCTTTGAATTTTATATCTTTTTAACGAAAAGTGTTACTTTCTCGCCATTGATGTTCCATTCTTTGTTAAATCCGTCAATTTCACCGTTTGAAACTTTGTCACAAAGAACATCGCCTTTAATTTCATCAGCATTATCACTAATTAATTTAGCGATTTTTTCATTTCCTGCGCTGGAAATTTCAATGTGATCCATAACTTCAAAACCGGCGTCTTTACGCATTGTTTGAACTTTTGAAATGATTTCTCTTACAAAGCCTTCTTCAATTAATTCATCAGTTAAATTAATATCAAGAGCTACTGTAATGCCGTTATCTGTCATTGAGAAGAAACCGTCTTTTTGTTTAATATCAATAAGCAAATCGTCTTCAGTTACAGAAATATCACCGCTTGGGAGTTTTAAAACAAGTTTGCCTGTTTCATCAAGTTCAGCCTTTGCAGCAGAACCGTCAATTTCAGCAAGATAAGTGCGAATCTCGTTAAGTTGTTTGCCGTATTTAGGTCCGAGAGTTTTAAGCTGTGGCTTAAATGAATAAGACATAAATGAAGCAACATCATCACTGAATACAACTGATTTAATGTTAAGCTCATCTTCAATGATTTTCACGAAATACTCTGAAAGTTCGCTTTCTGCTTTAACAAACATTTTAGCGAGTGGTTGACGGTTTTTCATATTAGAACCGTTTCTTGCTGCACGGCCAAGCACAACAATATTCAAAGCTTCTTCCATATCGTTTTCAAGCTTTTTATCAATGAGTTTTTCATCAACTTTTGGGAATAAGCAAAGATGAACAGATTCAGGTGCTGATTTATCAATTGAGCAAACTAAGTTTCTGTAAATATCTTCTGTCATAAACGGAATCATAGGGGCGGCAGTTTTTGAAATTGTAACAAGTGCAGTATAGAGTGTCATATATGCGCTGATTTTATCATCAGACATACCTTGCTGCCAAAAACGCTCTCTGCAACGACGAACATACCAGTTAGACATTTCATCAACAAAATCTTGAAGTGCACGAGCAGCTTCCGGAATTCTGTAGTTAGCAAGATTATCGTCAACACTCTTTACAACAGAGTTGAGTTTTGATAACAACCATTTATCCATAACTGTTAGTTTGTCATAGTCAAGTGTATATTTGGTTGCGTCAAAATTATCAATGTTAGCATAAAGCACAAAGAATGCATAAGTATTCCAGAGAGTGCCAAGGAATTTTCTTTGACCTTCGACAACAGCTTTTCCGTGAAAACGATTTGGCAACCAAGGAGCAGAGTTGATATAGAAATACCAACGAATAGCGTCTGCACCGTAAGTTTGAAGTGCATCAAACGGGTCAACAGCATTTCCTTTTGATTTAGACATTTTCTGTCCGTTTTCATCTTGAACGTGGCCCAAAACTATAACATTTTTATAAGGTGCTTTATCAAAAATCAAAGTTGAAATAGCTAATAGGGAATAGAACCAACCACGAGTTTGGTCAACTGCTTCCGAAATAAAGTTAGCAGGGAATTGTGCTTCAAATAATTCTTTGTTTTCAAATGGATAGTGGTGTTGAGCAAAAGGCATTGAACCGCTGTCAAACCAACAGTCAATTACTTCAGGAACACGTTTCATTTGTTTACCGCAATGTGGGCATTTAATAGTAACTGAGTCAATATACGGACGGTGAAGTTCAATTTCATCAGGGCAGTTATCGGACATTGATTTTAATTCTTCAATAGAACCGATTGAGTGTAAATGACCGCATTCACATTGCCAAATATTAAGCGGAGTACCCCAATATCTGTTACGAGAAATGCCCCAATCCTGAACATTTTCTAGCCAATCGCCAAAACGGCCTTTACCGATTGATTCAGGAATCCAATTGATTGTATTATTATTTTTGATGAGGTTATCTTTAACAGCGGTCATTTTGATAAACCAGCTCTCTCTAGCATAGTAGATGAGCGGTGTATCACAACGCCAGCAGTGCGGATAATCATGCTCAAATTTAGGAGCATCATATAAAAGACCGGCTTTTTCAAGGTCAACCAAAATCGGTTTATCAGCGTCTTTTACAAACAAACCGGCATAGTCTGTTTCTTCGGTCATATTACCTTTGCCATCAACAAATTGAATGAACGGCAAATCGTTCTCTCTACCGACTCTTGCGTCGTCTTCACCAAATGCCGGAGCAATATGAACGATACCTGTACCGTCTGACATAGTAACATAATTATCACAAGTTACAAAGTGAGCTTTTTTGCCTTGTTTTTTAGCACATTCGCCCGCACATTTGAAGAGCGGTTCGTATTCTTTTCCTTTTAAATCAGTACCTTTGTAAGTTTCTAAAACTTCATAAGCAGGTTTATCTTCTGTTGCGAGTTTGCCTAAAACTTTATCCAAAAGTGCTTCTGCCATATAATAGGTATATCCGTCAGCCGCTTTAACCTTGCAGTAAGTTTCGTTAGGATTTACACAAAGAGCAGTATTAGACGGTAATGTCCAAGGAGTTGTTGTCCAAGCTAAGAAGTAAGCGTCTTCGCCGATAACTTTAAAACGAACGATAGCAGAACGCTCTTTAACTGTTTTATATCCTTGAGCTACTTCGTGAGAAGAAAGGGGAGTGCCGCAACGTGGACAGTAAGGCACAATTTTGAAGCCTTTATATAAAAGACCTTTTTCAAAAATCTTTTTAAGTGCCCACCATTCAGATTCAATGAAATTGTTATCATAAGTTACATAAGGATCTTCCATATCAGCCCAGAAACCAACGGTTTTAGAGAAATCTTCCCACATACCTTTGTATTTCCAAACAGATTCCTTACATTTAGTGATGAATGGATCAAGTCCATATTCTTCAATTTGTTCTTTGCCGTCAAGACCTAAAAGTTTTTCAACTTCGAGTTCAACAGGCAAGCCATGAGTATCCCAACCGGCTTTTCTAGGTACCATTTCACCTTTCATAGTGTGGTATCTTGGTATCATATCTTTAATAACACGAGTTAAAACGTGTCCGATATGAGGTTTTCCGTTGGCAGTAGGAGGACCATCATAGAATACATAAGGTGTTCCGCCTTTTCTTTCTTCAATAGACTTTTCAAAAATGTGTTCTTTTTCCCAAAACTCTTCGATTTTTTTCTCTCTATCGACAAAGTTGAGATTAGTAGATACTTTTTCGTACATTCTAATTGCTCCTTTAAAAAAATAAAAACCTCTGTCCTAATAGGACAAAGGTAAAACTTTGCTTATAAACCACCTATTACTGTTTACGAAACGATAATATCGTTTGATAAAAGTTCCCGTTAACGCTGGAAATGCGTCGTTATTTACTTTAATTCAATAACGCTACTCCAAAGTGATTTGCTGTTTTAATGAAATTATCGACCTTTCACCAACGCCGACTCGCTATAAATTCTTAGAAAAACGCCTGTCTTCATCATAGTATTTTTTCTATATTGTTATAATATCATAAATAATATGCTTTGTCAACCAAAAAAATACTTGAATTATTTATTAAATATGTTATAATATAGATATCTTGATTTAAAGGAGATTTATATTATGAAAAACAAACTTACAGCTTTATTATTGTCATTAGTAATGGTTTTAATGATTGTTCCTTCATTTGCTTTTGCTAGTGATACAGACCCGTCAAAAGATGACAACTTTGATAACTCTAAATCTACTGTTTCTACAAGCAGTACCAGTGCATCCGGTCCTTCTGACAACTCAACATCTACAACAAATAAGAATCCTTCGGAGTCTCCAGTTATTGTTGCTAAAGTGTCGAACGTTACTTATAAAATGACTACTGTTTCTTCGATAACTTTATCATGGTCAAAGGTTGACGATGCAACAGGTTATCAGATTTACAAATCTGAAGGCAAAAATGTTATCAAACCTTATAAAACTGTTTCTAACAACTCTTTAGTTGAAGTTGGTTTAAAAAGAGGCACTACTTATAAATATCAAGTTGTAGCTTTCAAAACAGTTAACGGTAAAAACTATTACAGTGATTCTTCAAATTCAGTAGAAATTACTACTTTAGCTAAAAAAATTGCAAAAGTTTCCAAAAAAGTTTCCAAAAAAGCAGTTACTTTAAAAATCAAAGCAGTTGCAGGTGCTGAAAAATATGAAGTTAAATATTCTACTAAAAAGAATATGAAAAAAGCTAAAAAAATTAACTCTAAAAAAGCTAAAGTTACTATTAAAATGAAAAAATTAAAAAAAGGTACTAAATACTATGTTACCGTAAGAGCTTATAAAACTATTAACGGCAAAAAAGTTTATACCAACATTAAAAAACTTAGCTTTAAAACTAAATAATAAAGATTATTAACCTATATAAACCATCCTTAAATTTAAGGATGGTTTTATTTAATTTATATTAAAATACATGGTAAAATATTAAAAAGCAGGAAAGGGGAGAGCAAATATGAACGTTGATATATTAGCATTAAAAAGCTTTGAAGGATCAATTGAATCTGTTTTACAATCTTTTGGTTGGAATGAGATTTATTCCTGATAAATTTGGATATATAAACACAAAGATTGAATGTCATACAAGAATGATTCTTGATTTTGAAAATTATATATTTTGAAAAAGAAAAATGTGAAATAATAATAAAAAATAAAAATTATATGTGTACAGAAGGTGATTTAATGATAATAACACCGTTCATTAAACATCAAATGAAATCCGATACTTCATCAAAATTAAAAAATTACTATATTCATTTTGATGTTGCTCCCATATTTTTGCACAATGATTTTGTTTCTAATATGCAATCTGTTATGAACAGAAGGATAAAAATAAAAGATAACAGCACAATAAAAAGGTTGTTTAAAACACTTAAAACCGAACTTCGTAAAGGTGAGATAGGGCATAGGGTTATTTACGAAACCGTTTTATTGCAAATTTTAACATTAATATACC
>CAKSNE010000006.1 GCA_934476085.1 uncultured Eubacteriales bacterium
CTCCGTTTTGCGAGTGCTAGACTATAATACCACATCCACCCCCTCTTGTCAACCCCTTTTTTTAAGTTTTTTTGAAAAAAATTAATTTACTACAAAATTCCTTCTTTTATCAACAAAAATCGACTTTTTTTATACAAAATCAATAAAAAATATTGCTGTTATATGCTATTGAAATATAAAATAGAATTTGATATAATTTTAAAAAACACTTTAAGGAAAAAAATAAAATGAAATACACAAATATTTTATGGGATTGGAACGGAACTTTGCTTGATGATGTTATGATCTCAATCGATTGCGTAAATGTTTTGCTAAAAAAACTTAATAAAAAGCAAACAAATTTAAGAGAATACTATGAAATGATGGATATACCGCTTAAAAAATACTATGAAAATTTATTTAAAAGTCGCAATTGTGAATTGAAATACGAACTTTGCACCGAGAATTTTCAAATAAATTATCCTAACTTTATTAATGATGCATCTCTTTCTGATGGTGCAATTGATATGCTTGAATTTTTTAAAGAGAATAATTGTCATCAATTTATTGTTTCTTCTTTTGAAAAGAAATTTTTAAATGAATACACTAAACTATTTAAAGTCGATAAATATTTTGATTTAATAAGCGGTGATGATGATATTCACTGTGCTCCAAAGTCAAACAGGGCAATTAAGATAGTTAACGGTGTTGATCGAGAAAAGATTCTTTACATCGGTGACACCAAAGCCGACTTTATTACCGCAAAAGACGTTGGTTGTGATTGTATTTTATTATGCACCGGGCATCAGCCAAGGCGATTACTTGAAAAATTCGGTTGTCCTGTAATAGACAATTTAAAAGAAATCAAAAACTATATATAATATAAAATTTAATGATTTACTTATTATAATAATAACTTATGCTTTCCTTTTTGAATATAATATATTATCCGATAAGGATAATTCTTTATTTAAGGAGGTAAAGTTATTTATGTGTTGTGAAAGCTTAATTTTAAAAGTTTTAAATGCACTTACAATTATAATCAGCATTGCTTTAGGAGTAACAACGGCTATTTTAACTGCATTAGGTTTAATAAGTGTTGAGGCTGTTCCGCTTTTGGCTACAATTATTCTTTTAGCAACAGCCGTTGTAGCAGTTTTAGGACTCATAGCATTATTTTTTCCATGCTCATTAAAATGCGGATTCACCGCAGAAGCTATTTGCCGTTACTTCAATAAAATTGCATTGAGCATAGCAGGTATTTTTATTATTGGTTTAATAATTCTAATTCTCGAATTATACGCAAATGCAATTGCAACACCTATCCTGTTAGGCATTTTAGTTTTATTAGCAGCTTATTTAGCAGGTAATTTAATGCAATTTGCTTATGTAACAGTTGATAATATATGTGACAAACCGTGTTCACAAGAAGAAAACTCTTGTGGTTGCAATTATTTAAGATAATATTTTTTCCTATAAAAAAACACCACCGAAAAAATCGGTGGTGTTTTAAAGTTAATCAAATTAAGCAAGTTCAGCAAAGTATTTGATTGTTCTAACCATCTGTGATGTGTATGAATTTTCGTTATCATACCAAGAAACAACCTGTACTTCATATAAGCCGTCGCCGATTTCTGAAACCATTGTTTGAGTTGCATCAAACAATGAACCGTATCTCATACCGATAACGTCTGAAGAAACGATTGGATCAGTGTTGTAGCCAAAGCTTTCTGAAGAAGCAGCTTTCATAGCTTCGTTAATGCCTTCAACAGTTACATTGTCGCCTTTAACAACAGCTGTAAGAATTGTTGTTGAACCTGTTGGAACAGGAACACGTTGAGCTGAACCGATAAGTTTACCGTTAAGTTCAGGAATAACAAGACCGATAGCTTTAGCAGCACCTGTTGAGTTAGGAACGATGTTAGCAGCACCGGCACGAGCACGACGGAGATCGCCTTTTCTGTGTGGGCCGTCAAGAATCATTTGATCGCCTGTGTAAGCGTGGATTGTTGACATAATACCGCTCTGGATAGGAGCGTATTTGTTAAGAGCATCAGCCATAGGAGCTAAGCAGTTAGTTGTGCAAGATGCAGCAGAGATGATAGTATCTTCAGCTGTAAGAGTGTTTTCGTTTACTGAGAAAACGATAGTTTTAAGATCGTTACCTGCCGGAGCAGAAATAACAACTTTTTTAGCACCTGCATCAATATGAGCTTGAGATTTTGCTTTTGAGGTATAGAAACCTGTACACTCAAGAACAACATCTACACCAAGTTCGCCCCAAGGAAGTTCTGCAGCGTTTGGTTTAGCATAAATAGTAATTTTTTTACCGTCAACTGTGATTGAATCTTCGCCGGCTTCAACAGTGTGAAGACCTTCGCCGATTTTACCACAATAACCGCCCTGTGCTGTATCATATTTTAAAAGATCAGCGAGCATTTTTGGATCTGTTAAGTCGTTGATAGCAACAACTTCGTAGCCTTCTGCACCAAACATCTGTCTGAATGCAAGACGACCGATACGGCCGAAACCGTTAATAGCAACTTTTACTGACATAATTATTGTCCTCCTAATATTTGTTGTCCTATATATATTATAACAAATTTAAATGAATTTCAAGTCCTTTTGTTAATTTTTTAACTCTAATTTACGAAGTTTTTACAAGTTATCAATTTTTATAGTCAAATTTCGTGTTATTTTGTGCCAAATTTCAAACCAGTTCACAATTTATTCATAATTAATATTGCGTTTTATGTTACATTATTAATATAAGAAATTATGAGGGGAAAATAATATGCATAACGATATTGAAAAAATTATGTTTTCTGAAGAAGAAGTTCAGAAGATGGTTAAAAAAATAGGTAAACAAATTTCTGATGATTACAGAAACAGTGATAAACGCTTGCTTTTGGTATGTATTTTAAAAGGCTCGTTAATTTTTACCGCAGACCTTATGAGAGCTATTGATATTCCTTGTGAAGTTGATTTTATGCAGGCTTCATCTTATGGCGATAAAACCATTTCAAACGGTACTGTTCACATTCGTCTTGACCTTAAAAAACACGATTTATCAGATTATAATATTGTTGTTATTGAAGATATTTTAGATACCGGAAATACTCTTTACAACCTTATTAATGTGCTTCACGGCAAGGGTTGTGATGATGTAAAGCTTTGCGTTTTGCTTAATAAGCCTGACCGCAGAGAACGCCAAATCACCGTTCATTATGAAGGTGCAAAAATTCCGGATGAATTTGTTGTAGGCTATGGGCTTGATTATAATGATTTATACAGAAATCTTCCTTACATTGGTGTTTTAAAGCCTGAAGTTTACGAAAAATAAGCCTTAATAATATAAAAGAAAAATCTCCACAGAAATTCTGTGGAGATTTTTAATTAGTCACCGTTATTATGGCGTTCAGGATCAGAAAAACATTCGCAAAATCTGCCTGCGAATGAAACAGGTTCATCATTTTTATATAAATGTGAAATATCACCGAATTGCTGACAACGAAAATATGCTTTTCCTTTTTCTCGCTCTTCCGTAATAAGTGTTGTAACCGAACTTGGCAACGCTATAAAGTTATGCGAAATAACTTGTGGCGAGCAGTTAAACAAGTGAGACAGCAACAATGCTTCTATACCAAAATGGCAGAAAAACATAATTGTTTTGTGATTTTCTTCGTTTACTTTATAATATGTGCCACATCTCTCATAACCAAATTCTTTTAAGCAATCATCAAAGCCTTTAAAAACCTTTGTTACCGTTTCAAAAACTGTGCTTTTTTCGATAAAATCCTGTTTCGCCCACTTTTCTCTATCAAAAAAGTCTTGATGGCGGTCTAAAAAGTCAGGGGTAAAGTCCCAAATAAACTTTTCTTCGCCTGTTTCAGGATGAATAAATTTTGTTTCTTCATAGGCAAACTCTTCTAACCAATCGCAAATTTTAAAATCTTTACCCGTTTTTTCAAGATAAGGCTTCATAGTGTCCTTGGCTCTGCCAAGCGGAGAACAAAAAACTGCGTCACAAGGAACTTTTTTCAGTCTTTCCCCTACCATTTCAGCTTCACGCCAACCTTTTTCGGTTAACGAGTCAATAGAATAATCAGGCTCGCCGTGACGAATAAAAATAATTTTCATAAAATCAACCTTCTTTCCAAGGACGATTGTTTTTATCCCAACCGTATTGTTTCCAATAGTTTTTATCGGCTTCAAACCAGCCGTTTTTTTGAAACATCGTCGTCTCACAGTTTATTTTTTCAAACAAAATTCTTGTGGCTCTGTCTGTGAATAATAGTGATTTTTATATAAATACCTATCCTTAATAAGAACGAACTAATGCAACAACTTTTCCTAAAATTATCGCGTTTGAAGTGTAAATCGGATTATAATTATCATTTTCAGGCTGAAATCTAAAACCGTAACCCTCACGATAAAAGCGCTTAACCGTTGCATCCTCGCCGTCAATTAATGCAACAACGATCTCTCCCTCATTTGCAACAGGAGTTTTTTCGCAAACCACAATATCATCTTCTAAAATTGAAGCATTTATCATACTGTCACCACGAACTCTCAGAGCGAAATACTCTTTATCAGAAGCATGAGAAATAGGAGTAAACGGAATATAACCCTCTATATCTTCCACTGCAAGTGTTGGCATACCGGCTTGAACTTGTCCTAAAATCGGAACTTGAAGTGCCGGTTCGCTACCTACAATTCTAATAGAACGGGAATTGTTTGCATCACGCTCAATAAGACCTAGTTCTTCAAGTTTTTTTAAAATAGCATGAACACTTGAAGTAGATTTCAATCCGGTTTCTTCGCAAATTTCCCTAACTGTTGGCGGAATTGAATCATTTATTCTCTTTTTTAAAAAATTAAACACTCTTTCTTGAGATGGATTTAGCATATCTCTCACCCATAATATTTCTAATTTTTAATATTATAACATAGTTTTCTCAATTAAGCAAACATTTGTTTGCATTTTATTAAATTTTTTTAAAACCAAAAAATTCTTTCTAAAAAACTATATTAAACAAAAAAACTCGATTGATAATTCAATCGAGTTTTTTAATTTAGCAATTATTTTACCAACAATGAATGGCCTGTCATTTCGTCAGGTTTTGGCATATCCATAACATCAAGCATTGTAGGAATTAAGTCAGCTAAAACGCCGCCTTTTTTCAAATCTTTTGCGTCAGTACCGATAGCAACCAACGGAACAGGATTTGTTGTATGAGCAGTAAAAGGATCATCGCTATCATCAACGAGCATTTTATCAGCGTTACCGTGGTCAGCAGTTAAAAGAACTGCACCGCCTGCTTTAAGAACAGCTTCGGTAACTTTGCCAACACACTCGTCTACTGCTTCAACAGCCTTTACAGCCGCTTCAAAAACGCCTGTATGACCAACCATATCGCAGTTAGCAAAGTTTAAGATGATAACATCATATTTACCGCTTTCAATGCGTTTTACACATTCATCAGCAACTTTATAAGCACTCATTTCAGGTTGTAAATCATAAGTTGCAACCTTTGGACTAGGAATAACGCATCTGTCTTCGCCTTTATAAGGCTCTTCAACACCACCGTTAAAGAAGAATGTTACATGAGCATATTTTTCTGTTTCGGCAATACGAAGTTGAGTTTTGCCGTTTTTAGATAAATACTCGCCCAAAACATTTTTAAGGTCAACAGGTGGATAAGCAACTTCAACATTAGGCATAGTAGCGTCATATTGAGCCATACAAACAAAGTTTACATGGAAGTATTTACGCTCGAAACCATCAAATTTATCATCAGCAAAAATTCTTGTCATTTGTCTTGCTCTGTCAGGGCGGAAGTTCATAAAGATAACTGTGTCATCTTCTTCTACTCTACCGCCTTCGCAAGTAACGCAAGGAATGATAAACTCATCAGTAACATCATTAGAATAGCTTTTTTCAACAGCTTCTTGCCAGTTTGCAGCGTGGTCGCCCTCGCCGTAAACAAAAGCATCATAAGCTTTTTTCTCTCTATCCCAGTTGTTATCTCTGTCCATTGCATAGTAACGACCGCTTACAGTTGCTACTTTGCCAAGACCGAGTTCATCAATTTTTGCCTGTAAATCAGCAATAAAGTGTTTAGCATCATGTGGGTCAGTATCTCTACCATCAGTAATGCAATGAAGATAAAGTTTTTTAGCACCCATTTTTTTAGCCATATCCATAACGCCATACCAATGGTCAGCGTGAGAATGAACACCGCCTGTGCCTACAAGACCCATTAAATGAATAGCCTTATCGTTATCGATAGCGGCTTTCATATTTTTAACCAAAACAGGATTTTCAAGCATTGAGCCATCTTGAATTGACTTTGTAATCAATGTCAACTGTTGATAAACAATTCTGCCTGCACCCATATTGGTATGACCGACTTCAGAGTTACCCATTTGACCATCAGGAAGACCAACATCCATACCCGAAGCACCGATTGTTGTGAAAGGATATTCTTTCATATAACGCTCGATATTAGGCTTTTTAGCCTTGCTGATAGCGTTTCCGCGAGGATGATTAGGAACCCAGCCGAAGCCGTCCATTATAATAAGTGTCATTGGTTTTTTCATAAACTTCAATATTTCCTTTCAAAGAAAAAATTATTTGCTTGCAGCGTCAACAATGATTGAGAAATCTTTTGCTTTAAGTGAAGCACCACCGATAAGACCGCCGTCAACATTTTCTTTTGAAAGTAATTCTTCAGCATTGCCTGCGTTCATAGAACCGCCGTACTGAATTGTAACGCTTTGAGCAACATCTTCGCCATAAACATCAGCGATAGCGTCACGAACATATTTGTTGCCTTCATCAGCCTGATCAGCAGTAGCTGTTTCGCCTGTACCGATAGCCCAAACAGGCTCATAAGCGATGATAACATTTTTAAGCTGTTCAGCAGTAACATCTTTCAAAGCAATTTTTGTTTGCATAGCGAGCAATTCTTTTGTGATGCCTTGTTTTCTTTGCTCTAAAGTTTCACCGACACAGATGATAACTTTAAGACCTGCGTCTAAAGCAGCTTTTGAACGAAGATTTACAGTTTCGTTTGTTTCACCGAAATACTGTCTTCTTTCTGAGTGGCCTGTGATAACATATTCAACACCGCAGGCGAGAAGCATTTCAGCTGAAATTTCGCCTGTGTAAGCACCTGATGCTTTAAAGTGAACATTTTCAGCACCGATTTTAATATTTGAACCTTTTGCAGCTTCGACTGCAGCAGCAATGTCAACATAAGGAACGCAAAGTAAAACATCGCAATCAGCGTCAGCAACTAATGGTTTCATTTCATTGATAAGTTCTGTTGTTTGTGCAGGAGTGTTGTTCATTTTCCAGTTACCTGCGATAACTGCTTTTCTTAACTGTTTATTCATTTTAAAAAGTCCTTTCAAAAAAATGATTTTATAATGTTAAAGTGTGGAATAAAATTATCCCACACTTTTATTAGTTTTTATTTATCATTCATAGCCATAATGCCCGGCAAGTCTTTACCCTCTAAGAATTCGAGTGAAGCACCGCCGCCTGTTGAGATATGGCTCATTTTATCGCCGAAGCCCAATGTGTTAACAGCAGCTGCTGAGTCACCGCCACCGATAATTGTTGTAGCATCTGTTTCAGCCAATGCTTTAGCAACAGCAATAGTACCTTTAGCGAATGATGGGTTTTCAAATACGCCCATAGGTCCGTTCCAAACAACTGTTTTTGCTGATTTAACTTCATTAGCAAAAAGCTCTTGTGATTTAGGACCGATATCAAGACCCATAATATCATCAGGAATTTCGCCTGCGTCATAATTTACAACATCAACTTCTGCATCTATTGGATCCGGGAAGTCTTTTGTGCAAGCGTTGTCGATAGGAAGAAGGATTTTAACACCTTTTTCTTCTGCTTTTTTAAGCATTTCTTTACAATAATCAACTTTTTCAAGGTCAACTAATGAAGTGCCGACTTTTTTGCCTTGAGCAACTAAAAATGTGAATGCCATACCGCCGCCGATGATAAGAGTATCAGCTTTGTTTAAAAGATTTTCGATAACTGTAAGTTTATCAGAAACTTTAGCACCGCCAAGGATTGTAACAAAAGGTCTTACAGGATTTTCAACTGCATTACCTAAGAATTTAATTTCTTTTTCAATAAGGTAGCCGACTACTGCTTCGTCAACATAAGAAACAACGCCAACTGTTGAGCAGTGAGCTCTGTGGGCAGCACCGAAAGCATCGTTTACAAAGATATCAGCGAGTGAGCCGAGTTCTTTTGAGAATTCTTCGCCGTTTTTAGTTTCTTCTGCTCTGTAACGAGTATTTTGAAGAAGAACAACATCGCCGTCTTTCATTTCTGCAACTGCTTTTTTAGCGTTTTCGCCAACAACTTCGTCGTCAGCAGCAAAAACAACTTCTTTGCCTAAATGCTCTGAAAGTCTTTTAGCAACAGGAGCTAATGATAATTCAGGTTTTGGCTCGCCCTTTGGTTTACCAAGGTGTGAGCAAAGAATAACTTTACCGCCGTCAGCAATCAATTTTTTGATTGTAGGTAAAGCGGCAACAATTCTGTTTTCATCTGTGATAACGCCGTTTTTAAGCGGAACGTTAAAGTCACATCTAACAAGAACTCTCTTGCCTTTAGCGTTGATATCGTCTACTGTTTTTTTGTTTAATGTCATCATTTTTAAAAGATTCCTTTCGTAATTAAATTTAAGTTCATCTATTACTGTATGGGGTAATCCCCTAATGACCTATTATATATTGTATATTATTATTGCCGATTTTTCAAGTAAAATATTTAAAAAATAGATAATTTTATTATTAATGTATATAATAAAAATCCCACCTGAAATATTTCAAGTGGGATTTTTGTGTTTTTAGACAAAAAATTATTTAACTTTTACTTTAAGAGTTTTGCTCCATTTACCATAAACAGTTTTACCGTTTACTTTAGATACAGCTCTAACTTTTACATAGTAAGTTTTCTTAGCTAATTTCTTAATTTTTAATGTTTTATTAAGAGTTTTTGTTTTAGCTTTTTTAAGTTTTTTGTTAGTTGCATATTTAACTTGATATTTTTTAGCGCCTGCAACTGCTTTTTTAAGTTTTACAGTAAGAGTTCTCTTCTTAGCTGAAAGTTTAACTACAGGAGTAGCTTTTTTATTAAATGTTGCTACAACTTTAGTTGTTGTAGTTGTTGGAGCAGCTGTTGTAACTACAGGAGCTTTAGTTGTAGTTGTAACTACTGGAGCTTTAGTTGTTGTAGTTGTAACTACTGGAGCTTTAGTTGTTGTAGTTGTAACTACTGGAGCTTTAGTTGTTGTAGTTGTTGGTTTCTCTTTATAAACATATTCAGATGGTGTAAGAGTATATTTCATACCTTTGATTTTTGTAAATGTAGTATCACCAACACCAGCAACTTCGATTCTAAACTGTTCATGAGTCATACCTTTAGCAGCGATATAAGAAATACCTTCTGCACCGAATTCACTCCAAAGCATTGTAATTTCAGTTGTTTTACCTACTTTATTATCCAAAGCTTTAATGCATGATGGCCAAGAATCAGAATAGTTAGTAAGAACATATTTAACTCTAAGTTTTACATCTGCATTAGAAATAGAATCGAGAGTAACTTTAAATTTGATACCAATAACATCGCTTGTTACAGCTGCAGCATTACCGCTCCAAGAAAAAAGCTGATATTTGTCTGCTTCTAATGTACCAAAGTCTGCTGTTAATGAACCGTCAGGATTAATTGTCTTTGTACCGCCATCAGAAGGATCTCCTCCTACCCAGCTAGCTGCATCATTAAGATACACCGGTTTGGTTGTGTCAGCTGTTGCAGAAACAGCTATTGTAAGCAACATGATTACTGCAACTAAAAGTGCAGCTATTCTTTTTTTACTTGTGTTTTTCATTGTTTTAAATCTCCTTAAAAATATTTTGCCTGCTGATACTCTTCGGCTATCTTCATTATACAAAGCAATATAGCCGTTTTGAATTGCAATTATTTAATAAAAACATTGCATTTTATAAACACTTGTAGTATAATATTGTTATAAAAATAACAATTTATCTAAAATTCTTTAGGAGATTAGTACAAATGTCAAAACAAATTGTTTATAGTTACCAAAAAGATGATTTTTCAATAGTAAATAAAACCTTTTTTTCAAGCGATATTGACCTTGTTCCAAGAAAAATGCCCTTTTACTTATTATATTTTATCATTAAAGGCGAAGCTAGGGTTATGCTCAACAATACATTTATAACTTTATACGAAGGAGACTTTGTAATTTTAAACAAACAATCTGTCTTCAGTCGTTCATTTCACAAAAATCAGGTTAATGAGCTCATAAGCATCAGTATTCATCCAAAATATCTTGAAAGTATGTCTAACGACGATTATTTTTACAAAATTTTCAAAAACAAAGATTTTTCAAAAAACATTTTTAATATCAATAACCACGAATCAATAAAAACTACTGTTGCTCAAATCAAAAAAGCTTTGCAGCTTCATTTAGGTAAAGCCCACTTAC
This sequence comes from uncultured Eubacteriales bacterium, assembly GCA_934476085.1. GTDB lineage: Bacteria > Bacillota > Clostridia > Oscillospirales > Acutalibacteraceae > RUG11462. Next base: position 10,524 of record CAKSNE010000006.1, read on the forward strand.
TCCCAAGGGTTTATTCTATTATTTCAGACCTTTGTATGTATTATGATGAGCTTTTTTCTCATGAAAATATTTCAACCGACAGTATTCCGGTAAAAATCATCGACTATATTGATCTTCATTTTTTAAAAGATATTACATTCGAAGAATTATCAAAAAAGTTCGGCGTTTCTGTTCCTACTTTAAATAAAATAATTAAAGCTTCTACCGGAATGACTTTGCACAACTATATTTTATCATTAAGGTTGGACTATGCAAAAGATTTAATGGATCAATCAATAAATTCGGAAAAAATAGCTGAAATGAGCGGCTTTAATACTTATTCGACATTTTACAGAGCTTATAAAAAGTTCTATGGCGTACCGCCCAAAACCGACAATACAAAAACAAAGAAAAAATGGCCTTTGACAAATTAAAAATAAATGTTATAATATACTCGTAAAATTAAAGAAAGGAGGAAGTTTTGTGTTATTAGTAGTTGATATTGGTAATACAAACATCACGCTCGGTGTTTTTGATAATGATGAGAGAAAAATGATTGCAAGAATGGCGACTTTGGTTAACAAAACCGCTGACCAATATGCAGTTGAACTCATTCAAATTTTAAACATTTACGATGTTTCAAAGGAAGACATAGACGGATGTATTGTTTCCAGCGTTGTACCTGTTGTTACAAATGCTATTAAAAAGGCTTTAAGTTTAATTAAAGTTAAAAAGACGCTTTTTGTAGGACCGGGAGTTAAAACAGGGCTTGATATTAAGATTGATAATCCTGCTCAGCTTGGCGCAGACCTTGTTGTCGGTGCAGTTGCGGCGATAAAACTTTATAAAATGCCTTGTATAATTCTTGACCTCGGAACCGCTACAACATTAAGTGTGCTCGATAAAAACGGTGCTTTTTTAGGCGGTCCTATTTGTGCAGGCGTTGGTATTTCGCTCGAAGCTTTAACATCAAAAACTTCCCAGTTACCGCAAATTTCTGTTGAAACTCCTAAATCGGTTATCGGTAAAAATTCTGTTGACAGTATGAAAGCAGGGCTTGTTTTAGGCTCGGCTTGTATGATTGACGGACTTATCGAACGAGTTGAAAATGAAATCGGCAAAGTAGCAACGGTTGTTGCAACAGGCGGTCTTGCACCTGAAGTAGTCAAGAATTGCAAAAAAGATATTATTATTAATGATAATCTTTTGCTTGACGGACTAAAAGCAATTTACGAAAAAAACGTAAAATAAACAAAAATCTATAAAGAGTTGTATTTGCAAAAGCGAAACAACATCAGGAGGAATTTTTTATGACTAAAACAAATAATAAATCTATTTACAATTTAGTAGTAACTGCGATTTTCATCGCAATTACCGCAGTGTTACAACTTTTTGCAAGTTCAATAACACTCGGAACTGTTAGCTTTTCAATTGTTCTTATACCTATCGTTATCAGCGGTATTTTAGTAGGTCCGCTCGGTGGATTTTTAACAGGTCTTACATTCGGCGTCATCACCATGATAGGCGGTATAACAGGCGGCGATATATTCACCGCAACACTTATGCAATCAGGCACAAGAGGCTTTATTATCACAACATTAATTTGTCTTGTAAAAGGCTCTATGGCAGGACTTGTTTCAGCACTTGTTTATAAGGCAATTAAAGATAAAAACAATTTTGTTGCAGTTGTTTTAGCATCCGCTACTGCTCCTATTGTAAACACAGGTTTGTTCATACTCGGTGCTCTTACCTTGTCAGATGTTTTATCAGCAACATTTGCTCAAGGCAGCAGCGTTATTTATTTCTTGGTAATCGGTTGTGCAGGAATAAACTTTATTATTGAATTTTTAGTTAATATGATTTTTGCACCTGCAATTTATCAACTTATCAAAGCAGTCGGAAAGGGTAAAATTTAATTTTAATGAACAATATAGTTAAATTACAAGACCGAATCAGCAATGATTCGGTCTGCTTGATTGAAAATCCGCTTAATCTTCATTATTTTACAAACAGCAATATTGACACAGGCTACTTGCTTGTATCAAAAGAAAACGCTTGTTTTATAACTGATTTTCGATATATAGAAGTTGCCGAAAAGCATTTTGAAAACAGCTTTGTATCGGTTAAAATGCAAGAAAAATTATCAGATGATATAAAAGAATTTTTTGATAATCAAAACGGTAAAAGTCTGCTTATAGAAAGCGATTATCAAACAATATCAAAAATTGCATTTTTTCATAAAATTACCGATAATATAGTTCTTGATAAAACTCTTGATAATATAATCGGTTCACTTCGCATTGTTAAAGACGAATATGAATTAGTAAACATTAAAAAAGCTCAAAAAATTACCGATGACGCTTTTTCTCATATTCTCTCATTTATTAAACCCGGAGTTTGCGAGAAGGATTTAGCACTTGAAATTGAATTTTTTATGAGAAAAAGCGGTGCTGAAGGCGTTTCTTTTGATCTTATCACAATTTCGGGCAAAAACACTTCTCTGCCCCACGGCGTGCCAAGCGAAAAGTTGCTAGAAAGCGGCGATTTTATTACAATGGATATCGGTTGTAAAGTAAACGGTTATTGTTCGGATATGACAAGAACTGTTGCGCTTAAGTTTGCTACCGATGAGATGAAAAAAGTTTATAACACAGTTTTAGAAGCTCAAAAACTGGCTCTTAAAACTGTAAAAAGCGGAATTTTAGCTTCACAGGTTGACAAAGCCGCAAGAGATTATATTAACAAAAGCGGTTTTGAAGGCTGTTTTGGTCACGCAACAGGTCACGGCGTAGGTTTATTTATTCACGAAGCGCCGACTGTTTCTACAAAATCCGAAACTGTTTTAAAGCCTAATATGGTAATTACAATCGAGCCGGGAATTTATCTAAAAAACAAATTTGGCGTTAGAATTGAAGATATGGTAGCAGTTACTGAAAACGGCTGTTATGATTTTACAAAAAGCGATAAAAATTTAATAGTTTTATAATTATAACTAAACTGTCACTTTATTTGACTTTATAGTTGTTTTGTAGTATAATGATTGATGGGTTTATGCCAAAAAGTCATTATACTATTTTTTTATTTTATTTTGACTTTTTCTTAATGAAAAACAAATAAATAGATGTTAAATATAAGAAGAAGGGAAAGCTCTTTAATGGAATTTAAAGAAGAATGTTTTTTACCGGTTATTATCGGTGCCGATATTAACGCATATAGTTTAGCAAGAAGTTTTCACGAGGAATATAAAATTAAATCTCTTGTAATCTCAATGCTTGAAGCAAAAATCATTTCAAAATCAAAAATTTGCGAAAACAGAATTTATAAAGGTCTTGAAAACGAAGATGTTTTAATCAAAACCTTAATGGACATCGGCGAAGAATTTAAAGGCAAAAAGAAATTAATTGTTTTGGGCTGCGGCGACTGGTATGTTAGAATTTTGGTTGAAAATAAAAAGAAACTTCAAAAATACTACATTGTACCTTATATCAACGAAGATTTACTTAATGAAATTGTTTTAAAAGATAAATTTTACGCTATTTGCGATAAACTTGATATACCTTATCCTGATACATTTGTTTACAACTGCAAGCAGGAAAATACGCTCGATTTTGATTATGATTACCCGATAATTGCAAAACCTGCAAATTCGGCACTTTATCATTATGCAAAATTTCCGGGCAAAAAGAAGGTTTTTCGACTAAAATCGCGTGAAGAACTGGATACAATGTTAAAAAATCTTGAAACTTCCAGCTATGATTACAAATTCTTAATTCAAGATTGTATTCCGGGCGGCGATGATAAAATGCGTGTGCTTAACTGCTATTGCGACAGAAACGCAAAAGTTAAGTTTGCTTCTTTAGGTCATGTTTTACTTGAAGAGCACACACCTTCTGCAATCGGCAACCCTGTTGTTGTAATTAACGAAGTTAACAAAGATATTGTTAAAGCCGCTACAACTTTTCTCGAAGAAATCGGATACACAGGTTACGCAAACTTTGATATTAAATATGACGAACGTGACGGGATTTTTAAATTCTTTGAAATCAATGTTCGCCTTGGCAGATGTAACTATTATGTAACAGGCTCAGGCTTTAACACAGTTAAAAGAATTGTTGATGATTTAGTTTTTGAAAAAGATTTGCCTTATGAAATTGCTGATAAAGAAAATCTTTTCTCTGTTGTTCCGATGGGCGTAATTAAAAAATATGTTAAAGATACAAATATGATTAAACGTGCTATTGACCTTGATAAAAAAGGCAAGCGTTGCCATCCGCTGATTTACAAAGGTGATATGTCGCCTTCAAGAGCATTTTATGTTTATGCACAGCTATTAAACTATTACAGAAAATATCATAAATACAAATAATTTTTGAAAGGCACTTGAAAAACTTATGAGCCAAAAAACACTCGGCGTTTTAGGCGGAATGGGACCGCTTGCAACTGCTTATTTTATGAAAATAACGGTTGATATGACAAAGGCTGATAAAGACCAGGAACATATTCCTATGATAGTCTTTAATAACACCTTAATTCCAGACAGAACTGAATATATTCTTGATAATAACAATCCAAACCCTGTTCCGCTTTTGCAGGATGATGCTAAAAAGCTGGAAAAACTCGGTGCTGATGTTATAGCTATGCCTTGTAACACAGCTCATATGTTTTTTGAGGAAATTCAAAAAAGGGTTGATATTCCTGTTTTGCATATTGTTAAAGAAACAGTTAAATACATTGCAACAAGAGATAATAATTGCAAAAAAATCGGTATTTTAGCTACAAAAGGCACTTTAAAATCAGGTGTTTATCAAGATTTTTGTAATCAGTATAACCTTGAAGCCGTTTTACCTAACAAAGCTGTTTCCGATATGTTGATGGATATTATTTATAACAAAATTAAAAAAGGCAAAAAAGTTAGCATAGGTGAATTTTTAAGCATCATTGATGATATGAGAGAAAGCGGTTGTGACGCTGTAATACTCGGTTGCACAGAGCTTTCTGTTATAAAATCGGACCTTAACTTAAAAAGATATGATATTATAGACTCTTTGGAAGTTTTGGCAAAACGCTCTATTGAACTTTGTGAAAAAGAACTTAATGAAGGTTGGTTTTAATTAGTTACAAAATTGTTGCTATAAATCTGCACATTTTTATGGTATATTTATTTAGGAAAAAAATATGATTGATTATTTTAATAAAATTAAAGAAAAGCTTTTTTGGTTAGTTCCGAAATATGCTATGATTCCGCTTATTTGTACTTTGCTTGCAAATTTGCTTGCATATTACGGTTCACTTCAAATAGTAGATTTTTTTAATATTCCACGCCATGATATATACTTTCCGATTGACGGTATTATACCTTTTATTCCACAATGGATTATTGTATATTTCGGTTGTTATATTTCTTGGATAGTTTTTTATATAATTATCTGCCGTGAAAGCAAGGAAGTTTGTTATAACTTTATTGTAGCAGAAGTTATTGCAAAGTTGCTTTGTTTAATCGTTTTTGTAGTTTACCCTACTCAAATGATACATAGACCGCCTGAGCTTGGAATGGGATTTTTTGAACAGGCTGCAAGATTTTTATATGACATTGACAAGCCTTATAACCTGTTCCCGTCTATTCATTGCTTTGCAAGCTGGATTTGTTTTCGCGGGGTAACCTGGTGTAAAAAAATGCCTAAATGGGTTAAAGTTTTTGCCTTTATTCTCGCTATTATGGTATTTTTGTCAACTTTATTTACAAAACAACATTACGCTATTGATGTTATCGGCGGAATTGCGGTAAGCGAAATCGGCATTTTCATTTCCAAAAAGCTTCATCTTGGCAACTATATAAGAAGAAAGGTTTATAAGAATGAGTAAAAAAAACAATTCCGGTTTAGGAATAAAAAAACAAGTTATAAACATTGCTATAGTTGTTGCTATTACCGCATTGGTTTTTACAATAATTTTAGGTAATAATAAAGATTTTAGTTTTGTTGAATTTTTTGATTTTATTAAAGACCTAAATCCTTTTTATCTATTAGGTGCATTTTTATGTATGCTTGGATTTATAGTTTTTGAAGGCTTTAGTTTAGATATTATCTTAAAAAATCTTGGTTACAAACCAAAAATGCGTCAATCAATGATTTATTCGGCATCGGATATTTATTATTCCGCTATCACCCCATCGGCAACCGGCGGTCAACCTGCATCGGTTTATTATATGAGCAAAGACGGCATACCTGTTTCGGTAGCTACTGCAACAGTAACTTTTAATATATTTATGTATACTGCTTCTATAATGGTCATAGCTGTTTTTGCACTTGTTTTTAACGCTTCTTACTTTTTAAATTTTGATTTTATATATCAGGTTTTAATAGTAGCAGGAATAATAATTCAATGTGCTATTTTATTATTCTTTTATTTATTAATGAAAAAACCTAACATTTTGAAAAAGCTTATAAAATGGGTATTTACATTTTTACATAAAATAAAAATCGTAAAAGATATTGATGTTAAATTAGAAGCACTTGAATATTCAATGCAGTCTTATAAAAATTGTATTGATATGGTTAAAGGAAACCGCAAACTTGCCATCCAGGCATTTTTGTTAAATGTAGTACAAAGATTTTCACAACTCGCTATTTCGGTATTTATTTACTATGCCGCAGGATTAAGCGGAATCAGCGTTATAAATATTTTTGTATTGCAATCATTCTGTCTTATCGGTGCAAACTCAATTCCGATACCGGGTGCGGCAGGTGTTTCAGAAGGACTTTATTTAAGTGCATTCGCAGGATTTTTCAATCAAAAAGCAATGCTTCTTAACTGTATGATGGCAACTCGTGGCATTTCTTATTACATTTGTTTTATCCTTTCGGGTATATTTACATTTATTCACCACATTGCAATAACTTTAGCAGATAAGAAACATTAAAAAGGGGAAATTTAATATGTTAAGATATTTAAACTACACTGTAGTCTTAACCTTTATATCGTTAAGTTCTGCAATTGTCGGAATGGGTTTTTCATTTGACTTTATCCGTGCCGGCGACCGACCTGTTTATTTTTCAATAATATGTTTGCTTGTTTGCGGACTTTGCGATGCTTTTGACGGAAGAATTGCAAGAAGAAAAAAAGACAGAACTTTAAGTGAAATCCGCTTTGGTATTCAGCTGGATTCACTTTGTGATATTGTTTGTTTCGGCGTTTTACCTTGCTGTATTGGTTACGCTTTAGGTTTAAACCACTTATATCATATTATTATTTTCTGCTTTTATTGTATATGCGGTGTAACTCGCCTTTCTTACTTTAATATGAAAGAAGAGGAAGAGTTAATAGCAACCGTAAAAAGAGAAGAAAAAACTTATACAGGTATGCCGATTACGACAGTTTCGCTTATCTTCCCTTTGTTTTATCTTCTTGATTTTGTAATTCCGGATAAATTCTTGTTTCAAATTATTTTCTCTCTTGTATTTATCACTTGCGGATTGTTATTTATACTTCCGTTCAAAATTAAAAAACCTGGTCTTTCAGGTATTTTATATATGATAGGTGCCGGTGTAGTTGAAGCAATAGTTGTATTTATTTTATTATTTTTATTTAGAAGATGAGAAATACAACTGATTTAAAAAAACTGTTACCTTCAAAATCTCAGGCATTTGTTTATAGAAACAAATTCGGAAGGATTATTTTAAAGCTCTTAATCTGTAAGCCAATTTCAAAAATCGTCGGAGCATTTTTAAATTCCCCAATGTCAAAACCGATGATTAAAAAGTTTGTTAAAAACAACAATATTGATTTATCGCTTTATGAAAACGAAAATTATAGTTGTTATAATGATTTTTTCACAAGAAAAATCAAGCTTGAAAACAGAGTAATGGTTGATGATAAAAACGCTTTTATCAGTCCTGCTGACAGCAGATTATTGGTGCTTGATATAAACGATAACCTAAAATTTAAAATTAAAAACGGTTATTATAGTCTTGAAACTTTACTTGATGATAAAAAGTTGGCCGATGAATTTTCAGGTGGTAAATTGCTTATTTTTCGTCTTTGTGTTGATGATTATCATAGATATTGTTTTATTGATAACGGCAAAATTTTAAATAATAAATACATCAATGGTAAGTTACATACTGTTCAACCGATTGCACTTGAAAAGGATGACTTTTTCAAAGAAAATTCAAGAGAAGTAACAGTTATTGAAACTGAAAACTTCGGTAAAACAGCAATGGTTGAAATAGGTGCTATGATGGTAGGCAAAATAATTAACCACAATACAAACGGCATTGCAAAAAAAGGCGAAGAAAAGGGTTATTTTGAATTTGGCGGTTCTACTGTATGCGTTGTTTTAAAGAAAAATGAAGTAGAATTTGATGATGAAATCATAAATAACACGAAGAATGAACTTGAAACCAGAGTTTTATTTCGTGAAAAAATAGGATATAAAAAATTATAAAAAGAGTGATTAAATGAGAGCAGATGGTAACAAATTAAAAAATTTAGATGCATTTTATAAAGCTACGCCACGTTTTATGCCTCATAGATATGATTCTATGAATATGATTACTATTGACATTCCGCTTGACCCAATGCGCGAATACATTAATAAAAGGCGCAAAACCACAAACCCTGTAAGCCATCTTGCAATTATTATTGCGGCTTATATTAGAACAGTTTCGCAGTTTCCTGAACTTAACCGCTTTGTTGTAAACAAAAAGTTTTATGCTCGAAACGAAATTACCGTTAGTATGGTTGTGCTAAAAAAAGGCTCTGAACACGGCGAAATGAATAAAATGTATTTTGAGCCTGACGACACTATTGATGATGTTGTTAAAAAACTAAATCAATATATTAAAGAAAATTCGGCTGAAGACGGAAATGGCAACAAAACCGATAAGGCGCTTGATATTCTTTGCAAAGTTCCGGGGCTTTTTTCAGCAGGTATTCCGTTTTTAAAATGGGTTGATAAACACGGTTTGTTACCTAAAAAAGTTATTGACGCTTCCCCATTTCATGCTTCGCTATTAATAACAAATTTATCTTCAATTCGTACTAATCACATTTATCATCACGTTTATGAATTTGGTACAACAGGCATTGGCATGGCTATGGGCAACTACCGCTTTAAAGCCGAGAAAAAGGGCGACGAAATTTCATATATAAAAACTTTGCCGCTTGGCATTGTTATGGACGAGCGAATTGCCTCAGGTAGTTTTTTTGCAATAGCATTTCGTCAATTTGAAAAATATTGCACAAATCCCGAATTGCTTGAGAAAAAGCCTGAAAAAATAATAAAAGATCCAAATGTTAAACAAAAAACAAAAGCATAAATAAACAAAAAAGACTTGTTCACTGTGAACAAGTCTTTTTTGTTTTATATCAATTTTAAAATATCGGGAAAAACTTCTAATGAGCGTTTTAAAATTCCGTTCATATAAGCAATAATTACTCCGTAATTGGTAAAAGGTACATCTAATGTGTTAGCATATTTCATACGAGAACGCATTTCACGCTCATTTAACATACAAGCACCACAATGAACTACCAAAGAATATTCTGATAAATCTTCAGGGAAACCTGTTCCCGAGCTCCACTCAAATTTCAAATCTTTTTTAGTGTAATCGCTAATCCATTTTGGCATTTTTATCGTACCTATATCATCACACTGTCTATGATGAGTGCAGCCTTCAGAAATTAAAATTTTATCGCCGTCTTTTAATTTTTCCAAAGTTGCCGCACCTTTTACCGCTACGCTTAAAAAGCCTTTATAGCGAGCAAAAAGAATTGAAAAAGAAGTTAATAAAATATCGTTTGGAACAATATTTTTAACAAGTCCGAAAACCTGGGAATCGGTAATAACCATTTTAGGCTTTTTACCAAGGTTTTTCAAAGTATCGGCAAGTTCTGTTTCTTTTACAACAATGCAAGTGCAGTTGCCATCCAAAACATCACGAACTGTCTGCATTTGCGGCAAAATCATTCTACCCTTCGGTGCTGCCGAGTCAATCGGGCAACATAGCACAACAAAATCATTATCGGCAATTAAATCAGAACAAATCTTTTTATCGTTATCTTGAGTGTTTGCCAAACTGCCGATTTTTTCTTTTAATTCATAAATATTTTTGTTCTCGGTTGCACTGACAAGAATTTCATTGTCTTTTATCTTAATATCATTCTTTAAATCTGATTTATTAAAAGCAACAATAAACGGAATTTCTTTATCTTTAAAAATATTTATTAATTCATTGTCAATCTCGGTTTTGCCGACAGTAGCATCAACTACTAATACCGCAACATCGGTTTTAGCTAAAATCTGTTTTGTTTTTTTAACTCGAAGCTCGCCTAATGTTCCCACATCATCAAAACCCGGTGTATCAATTATAACAACAGGACCGATCGGCAAAATTTCCATTGATTTTGAAACAGGGTCGGTAGTAGTGCCTAAAACATCGGAAACAACCGATAAATTTTGCCCGGTAACTGCGTTTACAACACTTGATTTACCTGCATTTCGCTTGCCGAAAAAACCAATATGTACTCTGTTAGCCGCCGGAGTTGAATTTAAGTCTGCCATAATCTTCGCCCCTTTACTTTTAATTTAAAATCTAAAGTCACGCTCGCCGTTATGAATTTTTTTAAGACGCTCTCTTACAATTTCTTTTACCTTTTCTTTGCCTATATTATCAATTTCTTTTTCAATAAGTTTTTCGCCGATTTTCTTTGTATCTTCCGAAGCGTAATCTTCCAAAAACTCTTTTAAAGTCATCAATGCGTTAGGGTGACAACAGTTTTGAATTTGTTTTGACTTACATAGAGCCATAAATCTATCACCGGTTCTGCCTTCTCTGTAACAAGCGGTGCAGAACGATGGAATATAACCTAATTCCATAAGCCATTTTACAACATCATCTAATGTTCTTTGGTCAGAAACATCAAATTGCTCTGTATCGTGCGGGCGTTCTTCTTCGGTGTAACCGCCAACAGAAGTTCTTGATGCACCGGAAATTTGTGAAACGCCTAAATGTAATAATTTTTGTCTTACCGCTTGGTTCTCACGAGTTGAAATAATCATACCCGTATAAGGTACGGCAACTCTGATACATGCTGCAATTTTTGCAAAAGTATCATCATCAATACCATTATCAAAAGTTGATGGGTCAATATCATCGGCACGCTTAATTCTAGGAACAGAAATGGTATGCGGCCCAACACCGTGAACTGCCTCTAAATGTTCTGCGTGCATAAGCAAGCCTGCAAATTCATATTTATACATTTCAAGACCGAATAAAACGCCAAGTCCTACATCGTCAATTCCGCCTTTCATTGCTCTGTCCATAGCCTCGGTATGATAAGCGTAATTATGTTTTGGACCTGTTGGATGAAGTTTTTCATAAGACTCTTTGTGATAAGTTTCTTGGAATAAAATATATGTACCAATGCCGGCTTCTTTTAATTTTCTGTAATTTTCAACAGTAGTAGCCGCAATATTTACATTAACTCGGCGGATTGCTCCGTTTTTATGTTGGATTGAATAGATAGTTTTAATGCAATCAAGAATATATTCAATAGGGTTGTTTACAGGGTCTTCTCCCGCCTCAATCGCAAGGCGTTTATGTCCCATATCCTGCAAAGCAATAACTTCTGCTCTTACTTCATCCTGAGTCAACTTTTTACGCTCAATATGGCAGTTTTGATGATGATAAGGACAATAAACACAACCGTTTACGCAGTAATTAGAAAGATAAAGCGGTGCAAACATAACAATTCTGTTTCCGTAAAAATCTTTTTTAATCTGCTCGGCTAGTTTATAAACTTCGTCTATTTTTTCAGGAATTTCGCAAGCGAGCAAAACAGACGCTTCTCTATGAGATAAGCCTTTTAATTCTTTCGCCTTTGCAATAATTTCATCAATTAATTCTACATTATTTTTATTTTTTTCTGCATAATCAAGAGTTTCTAAAATTTCCTCATGATTAATAAATTCCTCTGCTTTAAGTGATTTTCTGTCGTACATATTATTACTCCTTAATAAATTTAATGTTATCGCCACGTGATGTAACTATGTTGTAGCCGATTGATTTCATTCTGTTAGACAAACAAAATCTACATTCCGCAGCTTCTTCGCCGGTACAAATTTTATTATCATAAAGCGAATATTTTTTTCTAACCTTAACAGGCGATAAATTAGGCATTACAACATTAGCACCCGCTAAAATGCCCAATTCTCTGCCATCTGCTTTTGCAGTGCCAAGTGCCGTTGTGGCAGGCAATAAAACGCTCGGTAACAATAATCTTATAATGCTTAAAAGCATCAGCGTTAGCCTTACGCTACCGTTAGGTTTATCCAAAAAAGGTGTATCTTTATGTGATAAATAAGGGCCGATACCCACCATTTCAGGTTCAAAATTTTTAATAAATCTTAAATCTTTTACTAAACAATCGGTTGTTTGATAAGGAGAGCCTACCATAAATCCACAACCGGTTTGATAGCCGATTTCTTTTAAATTTTCAAGACATTTTATTCGATTATCAAAACTCATTTTTTCAGGATGTAATTTTTGATAATGCTCTTTATCAGCGGTTTCATGACGCAGTAAATACCTGTTTGCACCCGCATTAAAATACTTTTGATAAGACTCTTTTTCTCGCTCGCCGATTGAAAGCGTTATCGCACAGTCGGGATAATTTTTGCGAATTTCACTTACAATATCACAAATCATATCATCAGTAAAATACATATCTTCGCCACCCTGCAAAACAAAGGTACGAAAGCCTAATTCATAACCCGATTTACAACATTCTAAAATTTGAGTTTTATCTAATCTATAACGCTCGGCATTTTTGTTTTCTGCCCGAATACCGCAGTAGTAACAGTTGTTTTTGCAGTAGTTTGTAAACTCAATCAATCCACGAACATAAACATCTTTTCCGTAAATTTCATCAGCAACTTTTCTTGCAAGAGTGTTTAAATATTTCAAATCTTCGTCATTAATATTTTCAATTAACTCTTTTAATTCAGCATCCGTTAAATCGCTGTTTTTATAAAGTTTATCAATTAATTTTTTCATTTTGCTTTACCCGCATAAATTGTCTTTGCACTAATTCCCGACAAAGCGCCGATTTTTCCGGATAATGCGCTTGTTATATTCTGCGGTGCATCAATTGCAACCGAAATAATATTCATTCCTTTTTCTTTATAAGGCACACCCATTCGACCGATAATATATTCGCCAAACTCTGATAAAAGGCTGTTTAATTTTCCGACCGATTCGGTGTTTTCAACTATAATACCTATTAACGCTACTCTGTTTTCCATTAACTCCTCCAAAACAAAAAAATACCCTTTCTCGCTATTAATAAAGCGAAAAAGGGTATGGATATATCATAAGATTTTAAGCCCTTCTATCGCAAAATTAATTTTGATATCAGAAAAATTTTTTAATCGCTTTTGTATCAGAAAAAATCTTTTACATCAGCATAATTATTGTAACATAAGTAAAAATAATTGTCAATTATTTTATAAGACCCAATTTTACAAGCAACTTTTCAGTAGCTTTACCATCGGTATTACCGATAAATGTTTCTCTGAATTTTTCAATATTTGAAAAATCATACTCTTTAACATTTAAAATTGCATTTGTCAAAGCTCTTGGTTCTGTAAACACAGGACAAGGCATAATAGCTTCATACTTAAAGTTTGTTTGAAGCATATGCAATCTTCTGCGACAGAACGGTGTGAACGCAAAAACAGGTTTATTAGCTGCAAAGCTTGTAAACAATGAATCTGAGAAAGAGCCTATTATAACATCAGCAACAGCAATTGCTTCATATTCATTAAGAATATTGGTTACATCAAACATTCCTTTAACATAACTCTTCATAGACTGAGTTTGATGTGTCGGTAAAATCTCAAGCTTTTTACCTGAATAATTAGTAAAATATTTAATAATAATATAATCTTTATTTAAATATTCATACATGTAGTTATCACATGCTTCTTCATATTCAGGAACTTGTTCTTCAGCGGAATCTCTGACAACAAAATCAAGAATGATTTTCTTATCGCCGATATCACCGATTGAAGATAACAATTTCTTTTTAGCTTTTTGAGCATATTTTTCATTAAACAAGCAATCTGCTTTAACATCGCCTGAATAAATAAATGCACTCTTATCAACGCCGAATGCTTCTTCATAAATCTCATTATAAAGTTTTGAAGCGGTAGCAACAACATCAACTTTGTTATTTTTAGGTGCAATATTATATTTATCTTTAAAGAATTTGCTTTTATAAGCTAAAGTAGCTTTACCGAATTTGCGGAATGGGAAGCCGAATTTTGGAACATAAACAACTTTAGTTTCATCTTTTAATGTTAATAAATCAAGGAAAGTATTATCTTTTTCAATAAAGATATACTCAGCAGTTGCTAGTTCTTTAATAACTTCACAATTCTTTTTATTATCGGTTCTGCTGGATTTAAGTGAAATAATATCAGGACAATAAACCTTAACAGCAGCTCTCAATTCTTTTGAACAGTTAAGTAAAACAGCTTTATTAGGAATAATTTCTTCATGAATATATTTATTATATTCTTTCTTTAACTCAGCTTTTTCTTTTCTTAAACCATCAAGCTTATTAAGATAATCTCTATAAAAGCCATTACATTTAGGAACAAGATTATAAGGTAAAATCTCTGCGTTTTCTTTTTTATGTTTTTCAAGATCGCTCTTTCCGAAAACTTCATCTAAAATACGACCGGTTGAATTACCGTCACAAGAACGCATAAATTTATATCTAAAATCTTTTACTCTTTGTTTATCAAAACGAGTATCAAGATTTTTAATATAATCAATCATTTCGAGATTTGTTGAACAAACAGGACCCGGTGACATTTCAAAATAATCATAATAAAAGCCACGCCAATCAAAATAAGTATCAAGATCAAATGCAAAAAAGATAATTGGTTTTTCAAAAAGCGAATACTCAAAAACAAGTGATGAATAGTCAGTAATACAAATATCTGAAACACAAAGCAAATCTTCAATATCCATTAAATGAGTAACATCAACAGCAAAATTAGAGTATTCATGTGGAATTTCAGGAAGCTTTTGAACTAATGGATGATGTTTAAACAAAACAATGTATTCATCGCTGAAATTCTCATAAAACATTTCAATATTAAACATTTTAGATGTTTGAGCTTTTGCAACTCTGCCTCTAAAGGTCGGTGCATAAAGAATTACTTTTTTGCCTTTTGCCTGTGGAACAACATCGTACAATGTTTCAAAAGCAGATTTTATAAAATCTTTATCATAAAAAACATCAGTTCTTGAAGAACCTGTTGCCTTAATAATTTCTTTACGGCTGGATAAATTCATAGCTTCTTCATAAGCCCAAGCAACTTCAGGACTTGAAACAGTAACAAGACTATAATTTTCATAATAAGGATGCTTTAATTGTTCTTTTCTGTTATCACCGAAAATCAAGTCGGCAGTAGAAAGACCAAACTTTTTAAAAGCACCGCAACCATGCCATAGCTGTGTGATTTTTGTTTCAGGACGAAGTTTTACACTGCCAACACAGTTAGATGCTTCGTTCATAAACACATATTTTGCAGTAGCGATATCTCTAAGCATATCGGTACAACGTCTGAAATAAATATTTCTACGCTCTGCATTGTTTCTTAAAAAATGAGTATGAACGGTATAATCATATTTACTAACCAACTCATCAAAAAGAACTTTAAAGCTATTTGTAACAGCCGGAAGTCTAACCTCAACAAACACCACTTTATTAGGATCAACCGGTTTTTTAGCCGCCCTTTTATAAACAAATGGGAAAATAAAATCGAGTGTTAAAATTTTAAAAACCTTTGCAATAATTCTATCTTTTAATTTAAGAAGCCTGTCCATTTATATCTCCTAAAATCTTTTATTTTTTTATATAATCACAATTAATGTTATTTTACCACATTGAAAATTGATTGTCAATATAACAAGGTGAACCTATTTAAATATTACTGTTGTTCTTTTTAAAAAATCATGGTAAAATAATCTAAACACAAATTAAAGGTGATGTTATTATGCGACAAAATCATACTATTGGCAGTTTATATAATGAAAATTCAAAAATATTAATTTTAGGAAGCTTCCCATCTGTAAAATCTCGTGAACAAGGATTTTTTTACGGACATCCGCAAAACAGGTTTTGGAAAGTACTTTCAACTGTTTTAAATCAGTCATTACCTACATCAATTGATGAAAAGAAAGAATTTATACTTAACAATAAAATTGCACTTTGGGATGTTATTGCTTCTTGTGAAATAAAAGGTTCATCTGACAGCAGCATTAAAAACGTCGTCCCTAACAATATTAATGAAATTTTGAATAACAGCAAAGTAAAGACTATTTTCACAAACGGAAAACTTGCCTTTAATTTATACAACAAATATATTTTTGAAAAAACAAATATTGCTGCGATTTCGCTGCCGTCAACATCTCCTGCAAACGCAGCATTTTCACTTGATCGTCTTTGTGATAAATGGAAAATAATATCCAAACACTTAAAAAGCCAATGATTTAAAAATCATCGGCTTTTATTTTACCCCTTTGATACTTCAAAAAAGGTTTGAAATATTAATTTTAAGTCATAATGAATTGATAAATTTTCAATATACTCTAAATTCATACCCATTTTTTTAGGTAAGATATGATTAATATAACATTTTTCAGGATCAGGCTCTATTTCTAACATCTTGGCTTCATCTTTAAAAAAGATAGAAGCGATACCTGTAACACCCGGTTCCAACAATAAAGTTGCCATCATATCATTTGTATATTTATTTACATAATGAGGAACTTCAGGTCTTGCCCCAACAAAGCTCATATCGCCTTTAATAACATTAATAAGTTGTGGGAATTCATCAATTCTGAACTTTCTCAAAAAATGACCGATACTTGTAATTCTCGGATCACGCTCGCCGACTGTTATTTGTCTGCCTAATTTTTCGGCATCAGTAACCATGGTTCTGAATTTTAAAACATAAAATTCTTTTCCGTATTTTCCTACACGTTTTTGTTTAAAAATAATATTACCTTTAGAGGTTACCTTAACCAAAATCGAAACAATTATAAATATAGGAAGCAAAACAATAAAAAGAATTAACGCAAACAGAAAATCAAGCAACCTTTTAAAAAATAAAGTTGCTTTCTTTTCTAATAAAATATCATAATATTTTTTTACTTGCTCATTTTGAAATTCAATCGGTAAATCTTCAAACTTTTTCAATTTTTACCTCTACAAAATTTATTTATGTTTAAAAGTCGGAACTAATACCTTAACCTTTTTAAACATTTCGCTGACATCGCCGTCTAAAGACTCTTCAAGATCTTTAATCTTTTGAGATAAATCAGAAGAATCATATTCCATAGGCTTCATAATAAAGATTTTATCATTAGCTGTTTTTGTAACATCTTCATCTCTCATACTGATTTCTTCAAACAGCTTTTCGCCCGGACGAAGTCCCGTAAAGACGATATCAATATCAACCTCAGGCTCAAGACCGGAAAGACGAATAAGATCACAAGCAAGGTCATAAATTTTGACAGGCTCGCCCATATTAAGTACAAATATTTCGCCACCCTTAGCCATTGTACCGGCTTCAAGAACCAACTGAACAGCTTCAGGAATAGTCATAAAATATCTACGCATATCAGGATGAGTTACGGTAACAGGTCCGCCTTCTTCAATCTGTTTTCTGAAAACAGGAACAACAGAGCCGTTAGAACCCAAAACATTACCAAATCTAACTGCAGATAAATCAGTATCAGACATAGTATCAAGCAACTGAATAGCTTGTTCTGCAATACGCTTTGATGCACCCATAATATTAGTAGGGTTTACCGCTTTATCAGTAGAAATTAAAATAAATTTCTCAACGTTATTAATAATAGATTGCATAGCAACATTAATTGTACCACGCACATTATTTTTAATAGCTTCCTTAGGCGAATACTCCATCATAGGAACATGCTTATGTGCTGCAGCATGAAAAACAAGGCTAGGTTTAAATTCTTTAAAAACTTCTTCTAATCGTTCAACATCACGAATAGAGCCGAGTCTTAAACTAAATTTTCCGCTGTAATCTTTTTTCAATTCATTTTCAATTTCAAAAAGACCGTTTTCATGAATATCAAAAACAACTAAGTGTTTACAACCAAAGCGAAGCACCTGACGACAGATTTCAGAACCTATCGAGCCCGCACCGCCTGTTACTAAAACAACTTTATCTTTAACAAAATCTTGAACCGCTTTCATATTAAGCGTAACTTTATCACGGCGTAAAAGCTCGACCAAATTAATATTTGTAAGCTTAACATTTGATAAATCAACATCATCAACATTACCGAATCGGCGAATTTTGCATTTCTTTCTGCGGCAAATATCAACAACAAATTTTAAAACCTGAGTTGAAGCAGTCGGAATAGCAACAATAACTTCATCAATTTCGAATTTGTCAATAGCTTCTTCTAATTTATCCGATCCGCCGTAAACCTTTACACCATGGACTTTAGTATGAATTAAAGCAGGGTCATCATCAATAAATACAACAGGATAAACCCTTGTATAAAGGTCTTTTTTGTGTTTGGCACAGAAATAAGCACCTGCTTCGCCGGCACCGAAAATAAGCGTTCTGACCTGTTCGCCGGAACGATGTGCGGAAACAGCATGAATTCTTGCATGAATTTCATTAAAAATACGAACAGAACTTCTTCCCGCAAGCTCAAGCACCAACAAAATAGCAGTCATTGTAATAGTATACTGCCATTCGCTTCCTTCATAAATTCCGACAAATAAAATATTAAAAACGTAAAATAATATGCCGAAAGATACACAAGCCAAAATACATCTTGAAACTTCACCGAGTCCAAAATGTTTAAGTGCACTGTTATAATTACCGAAAATAATATTTAGCAAAATAATAGAGCCAACCGCAACAAAAATAAATGCTAAGAGATGGTCAATATTAATTCCGTACATAGAGTATTCAGACGAATTACGTGCAAAAGTCGGCGAAATCCAAGAAATAGGATTATACCAAACACCCGAACCTCTAAAAACATTTTCATAATCAACAATCAGATTGCTTAAAAATATAGTAGCAATCATTGAAAAAGCGTCCCACAACATCAAAGCCATAAGACCTAATATTTTTTTAGTCTTTTGAAGCAAAAATATTCACTCCCAAGTTATTTTTTATCTTTAATTTTAGTCTTTTCATTTATACACTTTTTATTTAGGTTTTATTTTATCACAATTTCTTCCCTTTGTAAATAAAATCTTATTATTTTTTATAAAATTGTTACTTTTTCACTAAAATTTATATTTCAAATAATTTTTGTATTATACAAATAGTATTAACATTTTCAACATAGTTTTCAACACTTTTTAATACTTTTAACCGCTTTTTTTGTCAATTTTATGTTTTTATGTAAACCAATATTGAAAAAATTAAGGTAACATAAAAATCAAAAATATCTATTTTGTGATATTTTATACAAATAGTAATATTTATAAAATCATTGAAAAATCTTTTAAAATATTATAAAATATATTCAAATTATTTAATTACAAAGGTGTTTAAAATGACAAAAAAGGACAAAGCATTATTTACAATTGAAGCTTTAGAAAAAAGATATCCAAAAGCCGAATGTTCTCTTATTGCTAAAGAGCCGCATGAACTTCTTATTGCAACAAGGCTTTCTGCTCAATGCACAGATGCTCGTGTTAACATTGTAACAAAACCGCTTTTTGAAAAATATAAAACAATTGAAGATTTTGCTAATGCTGAAATTTCTGATGTTGAAGGAATAATTCGTTCTTGCGGACTTTATAAAACCAAAGCTAAAGATATTGTTAATATGTGTATCAAACTGCGTGATGAATTTGACTCGATTGTTCCTGATAGCATTGAAAAACTTACTTCTCTGCCCGGAATCGGCAGAAAAACCGCAAATTTAATAATGGGAGATGTCTATCATCAACCTGCAGTTGTAACAGATACCCATTTAATCCGAATTTCAAACAGATTAGGCTTAGTTGACTCAAAGGATCCGTATAAAGTTGAGATGGCGCTAAAAAAAATACTCCCACCTGAAAAAAGTTCTGATTTTTGTCATAGAATAGTTCATTTCGGAAGAGATGTATGTAAAGCCCCGACGCCAAAATGTGACATTTGTGAATTAAAAGAAATTTGCAAAGATTATAAGCTTAAAAATAAATAACATATATCCTATTTATTTTTATCTTAACAATTAAATATTAACAACAAATTATAATTTATATGGTATTTAAACTGTAAAAACAATATTATTCTTGACAATGAATTATAATTGGTATATTATAAAGTATATTGAATATTGATAGAGGTGCGACACTTATTAGTAGTTTTAGTTATTTTGGCTGATACTTAAACTAAAATGAAAGGATTTGTCGCCGAAATCATATTTTATTAGCCGTAAAATATGGTTGGTATATTGCAAAATATGTAATATACTGTCACATTTTTAATGTGGAGCGCTATCTTTTTAAGTTTGACTTAAAAACCGGTGGTTTTCCGCAAAACTGCCGGTTTTTTTATTTTTAAAAATCAAAGGAGAAAAAAGAAAATGGCAAAGTTTAAAAAACTGTTTGTAGTTGCAATTATCACACTTGTTGTTTTTTCATTTGGTGCGATTTTTGTTTCTGCAGACGAAGCTGACAAAACTACAACACAAAATGCCAGTTCATTTACTGTTGACGTTGACGGCGAAGAAACCGAATATGATCTAGCAGATGATGAATCGGCAAAAAACTATGTAGATAGTTATGCTGAC
This sequence comes from uncultured Eubacteriales bacterium, assembly GCA_934476085.1. Lineage (GTDB taxonomy): Bacteria > Bacillota > Clostridia > Oscillospirales > Acutalibacteraceae > RUG11462. The sequence continues at coordinate 31,364 of CAKSNE010000006.1, forward strand.
AATTTAACTAACGATAAAGGTTTTGAGTCTCATATTGATACCGCTTTATCAAAAGTAAGAGAATCTATTAATAATTACGCTACATTTTGGGCTTTAGTTCCACCGATTTTAGCTATCTTACTTGCACTTATTACTAAAGAAGTTTACTCATCATTATTCTTGGGTATTCTTTCAGGCGGACTTATTTATTCAAACTTCGATTTTGAAGGCACAATGGTTCATGTATTTAAAGAAGGATTTATTGATACCGTTGCAGATTCTTATAATATAGGTATTATTATATTCTTAGTTCTTCTCGGTGCATTGGTTGCTATGATGAATAAAACCGGTGCTTCTGCAGCATTTGGCCGTTGGGCAGCAAAACATATTAAATCAAGAGTAGGTGCTCAATTAGCAACAACCGCACTCGGTGTGCTTATCTTTATTGATGACTATTTTAACTGTTTAACAGTTGGTTCTGTAATGCGTCCTGTTACTGATAAAAAGAAAATTTCTCGTGCAAAATTATCTTATTTGATTGACGCTACCGCAGCACCTGTTTGTATTATTGCTCCTATTTCATCTTGGGCAGCTGCAGTTGCAGGTTTTGCTAAAGGTGCGGGCAGCGAAAGCGGTATGTCATTATTCGTTCAGGCAATTCCATTCAACTTCTACGCAATTTTAACAATTGTTATGATGATTTTCATTGCAGTAGCAAAATTTGATTACGGTCCAATGAAAAAACATGAATTAAATGCTGAATTAAACGGTGATTTATTTACTACTAAAAACATTTCAGCTGATGAAAATGAAGAACAAGTAAATCCAAAAGGCAAAGTTTGTGATCTTGTAATTCCGGTTGTTTTCTTGATTATCGCTTGCGTAATCGGTATGATTTATTCAGGCGGATTCTTCACATCTGACAGCGGTTATTACCACGATTTTGTTGGTTCATTCTCTCAAAGTGACGCATCGGTCGGTTTGGTTTACGGTTCATTTGTTACAATAGTATTTGCTATTATATTCTTTATTTGCCGCAGAGTAATTTCTTTTAAAGATTGTATGGATGCAATTCCTGAAGGATTTAAAGCTATGGTACCGGCTATTATGATCTTAGTTTGTGCTTGGACTTTAAAAACTATGACCGATAGTATGGGTGCTAAAATCTTTATTTCACAACTTATCGAAAGCTCTGCTAGCGGATTTAAAAACTTCTTACCTGCTATTATCTTTGTAATTGCAGTTGGTTTGTCTTTTGCAACCGGTACTTCTTGGGGTACATTCGGTATCTTAATTCCAATCGTTTTAAGTGTATTCAGCGGAACAGATGGTACTATCACCATTATTTCAGTTTCAGCTTGTATGGCAGGTGCTGTTTGCGGTGACCACTGCTCACCTATTTCTGATACTACTATTATGGCTTCAGCCGGTGCTCAATGCGACCATATAAGCCATGTATCAACCCAATTGCCTTATGCTTTAACAGTAGCCGGTATTTCATTTGTCGGTTACATTTTTGCAGGATTCGTTCAAAGTGCATGGATTACACTTCCTGTTATGATTTTAGTTACAATAGCAACATTATCAATAATTAAAATCGCAACTAAAAAAGCCTAAACTTAAAACTACATCAAAAAGCCATCAGCTTTTAGCTGATGGCTTTTTTTATTAATGCTCTATTATATTTTTATAAAACCAAAGTATCATCGTTGAAAACCCAATCACGAACAATTACTTCTCTATACTCGTCTTTGGTTTCACGAACGATTACTTTATCAATACCCGCATTGATAATTTGACGGCGACACATAGCACAACTTGTTGCATTTTTTACAAGCTCGCCTGTTTTAAACTCAACGCCTACTAAATAAAGTGTACCGCCTATCATGGCATCTCTAGACGCTGCGATAATACAGTTTGCTTCGGCATGAACAGAGCGACATAGTTCATAACGCTCGCCTGACGGAATATTATTAGCCTCTCTTGTGCAATAATTTATATCAATACAGTTTTTTCTCCCTCTTGGCGCACCGGTGTAGCCGGTAGATACAATTTGGTCGTTTTTTACGATAATCGCACCGTAATTTCTACGAATACAAGTGCCACGCTCGCTAACTGTTTGAGCAATATCTAAATAATAATTGTGTTTATCGGTTCTTGATGCCATTAGTATTATCCTCCTGAAAGCATTTATTTATATTTATTTTACAATATATCTAATTATTTTTCAATATTTCGCTTTATTTTTTTTAGAAATTATGATAAAATTTAATTACTTATTATAATGGAGAAAAATATGGATAATTTAACTAACATAAAATTTATAAAAGATTTACTGGGTAGTTTTGGTTTTACCTTTTCAAAAGGGCTTGGACAAAACTTTCTTATCAATCCTATGGTTTGTCCACAAATGGCAAAAGCGTCAGGTTGTGAGAATATCGGTGTTATCGAAATAGGCCCCGGTATGGGCGTTCTTACAAACGAACTTTGCAAAGTGGCTAAAAAGGTTGTTGCTATTGAAGTTGACAACCGCTTAAAGCCTGTTTTAGCACAAACCTTGGGCGAATATGACAACCTAAAAATCATTTTTGGCGATGCAATGAAACTTGATTTACACAAAACAATCAGCGATGAATTCGGCGATATGCCTGTTGTTATTTGTGCAAACTTGCCTTACTATATAACTTCGCCTATAATTATGAAACTGCTTGAATCGGAACTTCCAATTAACTCAATCACTGTTATGGTACAAAAAGAAGCGGCGCAACGACTTTGTGCTAAAGTCGGCACAAGAGATTGCGGTGCGGTTACTGCTGCGGTTAGTTTTTATGCAAAGGCTGAAAAATTGTTTGATGTTTCCCGTGGCTCGTTTATGCCTGCACCAAATGTTGATTCATCGGTAATTAAACTTGATTTGACTAAAAAAGAGCCTGTTTTAGTTGACAACAAAAAGGCTATGTTTAAAATAATTCGTGCCGGATTTAATCAGCGAAGAAAAACGCTTACTAACTCATTATCATCGGGATTATCTCTTGATAAAAAGGAGATAGCTCAAGCACTTGAGCAATGCGGATTAAAACCTACCGCAAGGGCGGAAGAACTAACGCTAACACAATTTGCAAAGCTTTCCGACTTGCTTTTTAAGGAGAAAAACAATGGCTGAATATATGGATTATAACGATGTCGATTATGGCTATAAAACCAAGCGAAAAAGAATTTTTGCTAACATTAGACTAGTTATTGCGATTGTTTTTATTTTGGTTGTAGTTATTTGGACTTGGACACATTTGCCTGAAAATGTTAGAACAAGTTTCAAATCGGTTTATTCTTCGGATCATAAAATCGGCGAAACTTTAAAAAGTGAGAAAAACGAATTTGTTTCTTTTAATAAAAAATATAAAAATGATGAGACGGTAGTTTTCGATGAAAAGTTTTTAAAAGACTATCCCGAAATTTCAAAACTCGCCAGAATGACAAAACTTGAAATCACAAAGCAAAAGGTAAATACTTTTGATATAGGCGGATATTTTGTTATTGCACAAACTTATGAAGTCAACCGTGAAAAAGACTCAAATGGCGATTATTATGATACAGACAATGAATATATTATCGGCACAACGGGTGTTGATTTTTATATTTTCAAATATTCTACCGATGAAAATTTTTCAATAGGTAAGCCTGAACGCTTTTCAATAAGACTTCACGCAGGACAAAACGATACTGTTCCTTATATCGAAAAGGCTTATGTTAAGGGCGAAAGTTTTAAGCTTAATTTCTACTCGCTTTCGGTTGTTGTAAAGGCTGATAAAGAGTTTTCAAATGTTTATACTGATATCAATCTTGAAAACGGAATTACAAGAAAAGAAGACGAAAACAACTATTTTATTAAACAAACTTTTATAAAATCAAGTGAAAATAAAGATTTAATCGGCACTTCGGAATGTCTTGACGGCGGTAAGATGGGCGACACTAAAATTAATAGTCGATTTGAACTCAATACGCCGATGAGCAAAGCGGAGATAGGACTTAATTTTGAAGATGAAATTTACAACAAGTTTTTATCTTTTTCTATAAAGCCGATTGAGAATGCAACATACACGATAAAGGTTAATTAAAAGGAGTTTTTATGCCACATTTTTTTGAAAAAGTCAATGGTGACGAAGTTGAAATAACAGGCGAAAATTTAAAACATATTGTCGGTGCTTTGAGAATGAAAGCAGGCGAAAAATTAACTCTTTGCGATGACGGAATTAACTATAACTGTGAGCTAATTTCGGCTGAAAAAGATAAGGCAGTTGCAAGGGTTTTATCAAAAGAAAAAAATTCATCAGAGCCTGATGTCAGCGTTACAATTTATCAATGTATGCCAAAGGGCGATAAATTGGAGCTTGTTATTCAAAAAGCGGTTGAGCTTGGTGTTAGTAAAATTGTACCGGTTTTATCATCTCGTTGTGTTTCTCGCCCTGATGATAAGCGTGCTAAAAAGAAAAATGAGCGATATAATAAAATTGCACTTTCCGCTTGTGAGCAGTCCGGCAGAGGCAAAAAGGTCGAAGTTGCCGAAATGATTGATTTTAACACCGCAGTAAAACAGGCGGGCGATTATGATTTATGTGTGCTTTTTTATGAGGGTGGCGGAAAACCGATTAGAGAAATTGTGAAAACTCAAAAGAATATTTGCGTTTTCATAGGTCCGGAAGGCGGTTTTTCAGATAATGAAATAGAAGCACTTAAACAAATCGGTGCTGAAGTTGCAACGCTCGGCAAACGCATTTTAAGGACCGAAACCGCTCCGCTTGCCGCTTTGGTTTCAATCTTGCTTTTAAGCGGAAATATGGAATAGACTGTTTTTTATTAAAAAGTTCAATTTTTTTGAAAAAAAGGGTTGAATTTCGACTTGATATATGATAAAATATTGTTTGTGCTTCGGAATTCTTAAGCACAAACTATCTATGCGCTGCTAGCTCAGTTGGATAGAGCATCTGCCTTCTAAGCAGAGGGTCGGGGGTTCGAATCCCTCGCAGCGCGCCAAGTATAAGAAACTCCCTAATCGCTTTTGATTAGGGAGTTTTATTTATAAAGCAAAAACGAAGTGTTTTAAAAACACTTCGTTTTTATTGTTTTTATTAAACTTTTTTAATATGCCAAATTTCTTTTGCATATTCGGCGATAGTTCTGTCAGATGAGAACTTACCTGCATTACACATATTAATAAAGCATTTTTTAGCATAAGAATATTTATCTTTTTGATTATTATTAATATCAATTTTTGCTTTTAAATAACTATCAAAATCTAAAAGTAAGAAGTAATGGTCAGGTTTGTGCCAAGATGCACCTTCAAGCAATGCATTATAAAGCTCTTTAAACATACCTGTGCCGTTATCATCTAAAGTTCCGTCAATCAAAGCGTCTAAAACTCGTTTAATTCTAGGATCTTTTTTATAATAATCTTTTGCTACATAATTATCTTTGATTTCTTCTATCTCTTCTACCCTAGCGCCAAAGATAAAGTTATTTTCTTCGCCTGCTTCTTCAACAATTTCAATATTAGCGCCATCGAATGTGCCGAGTGTAGCCGCACCGTTTAGCATAAGCTTCATATTACCTGTACCGGAAGCCTCGGTACCTGCGGTTGAAATTTGCTCAGAAACATCAGCGGCAGCAATAATTTTTTCAGCATAAGAAACATTGTAATTTGAAACAAAAACAACTTTAATATACTTGCTTACAACGCTGTCTTTTTCGATAAGATTTTTAACTTCATCAATAAGCTTTATAATAGCTTTTGCTCTAAAGTAACCCGGAGCAGACTTTGCACCAAAGATAAATGTTGTAGGTTTAAAATCTTTTAATGTTCCGTCTTTAATTTCAAAATAAAGTTCTAAAATTGCTAAAATATTTAGCAATTGACGTTTGTACTCGTGAAGTCGTTTAATCTGAACATCAAAAACTGTATTAGGATCAATTTGAATATTATCATGAGACAAAACATAATCGGCAAGGACTTTTTTATTATCCTGTTTAATTTTAATAAATCTATCAAGAATTTCTTTGTCGTCAGCATATTTTTCGAGTGCTTTTAACTCTGATAAATTGTTAAGCCATTTTTCATTGCCCAAAAGCTCGGTAATCAAAGCTGATAATTTTGGATTGCAAAGTCCAACCCATCTGCGTTGAGTAATACCATTTGTTTTGTTTTGGAATTTTTCAGGTGTCATTTCATACCAGCATTTAAGAACTTCATCTTTTAAAATCTCGGTATGAATTCTTGCAACGCCATTGATATATTTTGAACAGTAGCAAGCAAGATAAGCCATATGAACTGTTCTGCCCTGAATAATCTCAACTTGTGGTAACAGTTCTTCAGGGAATTTTGCTTTTTTAAGTTCTTTTTTAAACTTCTTATCAATCTTGATAATAATATTAGCAACTTCGGTTGAAATTTTTCTAACAAATTTCATATCCCATTTTTCAAGTGCTTCCTGCATAATTGTATGGTTAGTATAATTAAACACCTTACAAGCAATTTCAAGTGCTTTATCAAACTCAACGCCTTCTAAATTAAGAAGTCTGATAAGTTCAGGGATTGAAATAACAGGGTGAGTATCATTAAGCTGAATTGTTACATAATCAGCTAAATTTTCAAAATCATTGCCGTGAACTGCTTTGAATTTTTTCAAAGCGTCTTGCAAGGAAGCCGAAGAGAAGAAATATTGTTGTTTAAGTCTTAAAAGTTTACCGCTGTCGGTGCTATCATTTGGATAAAGCACTCTCGAAATATTTTCTGCGCTATTTTTGGCTTTTAATGACTTATCATATTTTTGTTCATTAAATAAATCAAAATCGAATTCTTCCAAAGCTTCGCTTTGCCAAAGTCTTAATGTTCCGATATTTTTTGTGTTGTAGCCGATAACCGGAATATCATAAGGCACAGCTTTAACTGTTTCATCAGAAAACTTAACTAAAACCGCCTCGTCTTCTTTACGAATTGACCAAGGATCGCCGTATCTTGTCCAATCATCAACTTCTTCTTTTTGAAAACCATTTTCAAATTTTTGTTTAAAAAGTCCGAATTTATAGCGGATACCGTAACCGTCTAGCGGCAAGTTAAGAGTAGCGGCACTATCTAAAAAGCAAGCTGCAAGTCTTCCTAAACCGCCGTTGCCGAGAGCTGCGTCTTCAACATCTTCCATTAAGTTAATATTTGAGCCGTATTTTTCTAAAATTTTATTAGTTTCATCAGTAAGTTTTAAACAAAACAAGTTATTATAAATTGCTCTTCCAACCAAAAATTCAGCAGAAAGATAATATGCACGTCTGGCATTGTTATGCTTTTGTTCTGATTTAGCCCAATCGGATGAAATATGAGCCATAACAGCATTAGATACTACATTATGAAGTTCTTGAGCCGATAAATCCTTAATTTCTTTTTGATACTCTGTTTTTGCAAATAAAAGTATATCTCTTTCTAACTCTGTCATCGTTTAGATTTCTCCTTATGTTCTCTTGAATAAAGTTTTGTATAATATAAAAGTCTTTCGCTTGTTTCTTCACTGATTTGTTCAGACTTTGCACGCCATTTCCAGTTTTCACCTACTGTTGAAGGTGTGTTCATTCTGGCTTCATCGCCCAGTCCGATTACATCCTGCATAGTTACAATGGCGGTATCAGCAACGCTGGCCATAGCTGTTGCAATCATAGCCCAATTAAGCTCTTTTTTACAATTCATATATTGTTTTGCAAATTTAACATCGGCACGCTTTGAATGTTTTTGCCAACCTAAAATCGTATCGTTGTCATGTGTACCGGTATAAACAACACAATTTTTTATATAATTATGCGGTAAATAATTGCTCTCTTCTCTCGAATCAAACGCAAATTGCAAAACTTTCATTCCTGGGAATTTGCTTTGTTTTAAAAGGCGTCTTACACTCGGTGTTAAAAATCCCAAATCTTCTGCAATGATTGGAATTTTGCCGAATTCTTGTTTTAAAACTTTAAATAGATCCATTTTTGGACCTTCACGCCAAACGCCGACTTTTGCATCTTTTCTTCCTGCTTTAATGCAGTAATAAGAATCAAAACCTCTGAAATGATCAATTCTGATTACATCATATATTTTTAAACACTCTCTAAGTCGTAAAACCCACCAAGAATAATTATCATTCTTCATATAATTCCAATCATAAACAGGATTGCCCCAGAGTTGACCTGCTTTTGAAAAAGCATCAGGCGGACAGCCTGCAACCTCGATTGGCTTTTGGTTTTCATCTAGCATAAATTGTTTTGGGTTTGCCCAAACATCAGCACTATCGCCCGCTACATAAATAGGCAAATCACCGATTATTTTTATACCGTTTTCATTGGCATAATTCTTTAATTTATACCATTGCTGATAAAACAAAAATTGAAGCATTTTATAGTAGTCAATTTGTGTTTTGCTTGATTTTCTATAACGCTCCAGTGCACTGGATTTTCTTAAACGAATATCATCGTCCCACTTTGAAAACTCTTTGCCGCCAAACTCATCTTTTACCGCCATAAACAGCGAATAGTCATCAAGCCAAAATGAATTTTTATCACAAAATTCATTATAGCCATCAGGAACATTTTCAAAAAAATGCTTTTGAACCGCTTTAAAAACCTTTTGTCGTTCAAAATAAAGCTTGCCGTAATCAACCTTTGTAATATCATCACACCAAACTATGTTTTCATATTCATCTTTTTCAAGCAAGCCCTGTTCATTTAAAACATCAAGGTCAATAAAATAAGGATTGCCCGCAAAAGTTGAAAAACTTTGATAAGGTGAATCTCCATAGCTTGTTGGACAAAGGGGCAGAATTTGCCAATAAGTCTGACCGCTCTTTTTCAAATAATCTACAAAAGAATATGCATTTTCTCCAAAAGTGCCGATACCAAAGTTGCCCGGTAAAGATGAAATATGCATTAAAACGCCGCTTGTTCTCAAAACAACTGCCCCTTTCAAAAAATCTTAATCACAAATCAAACCTTGTGTTTCTTTATCAAAAATGTGAGCTTTTTCAGCGTCAAGATAAAGAACAACATCTTGGTTAGACCTGATTTTTTCGCTTGATGGAACTTTTGCAATAATTCGTTTTTCACCGATATTGCTGTAAAGATAAATTTCAGAGCCCATCATCTCTGCAATTTCTACATATAAATCTAATTTATTGCTATTGTCTTTAAGACAAAATCTGTCTTCCGAATGTAAATCTTCAGGACGAATACCAAAAACAACTTCTTTACCGATAAATGATTTTATATTTTCGTTAGTTTGCATTCTTTCAGGCAAAAGAATTGAATATTTATCAAAATCAGCATAAAGTTTACCCTGTTTTTCATTAATAACCACATCAAGAAAATTCATCTGCGGTGTGCCGATAAATCCGGCAACAAACATATTACAAGGGTGGTCATAAAGGTTTGAAGGAGTATCAACCTGTTGAATGATACCGTCTTTCATAACAACAATTCTGTCAGCCATTGTCATAGCTTCAGTTTGGTCATGAGTTACATAAACAAAAGTAGTTTGCAAATTTTTATGAAGTCTTGCAATCTGACTTCTCATTTCAGTACGAAGTTTTGCATCAAGGTTTGAAAGCGGTTCATCCAAAAGGAATACAGCAGGATCACGAACCATTGCTCTACCTAATGCAACACGCTGACGCTGACCGCCTGATAAAGCTTTAGGTTTGCGGTTTAAATACTGCTCAATATCAAGAATTCTGGCAGCTTCTCTAACCTTTCTGTCAATCTCTTTTTTATCCATTTTGCGAAGTGAAAGCGCAAAAGCCATATTCTTATAAACTGTCATATGTGGATAAAGTGCGTAAGACTGGAAAACCATTGCAATATCTCTGTCTTTTGGTGCAACATTATTGACTAATTTGTCGCCAATATACAATTCGCCTGCAGTAATATCTTCAAGACCTGCAATCATACGCAAAGTAGTAGATTTACCGCAACCCGAAGGACCTACCAAAATTATAAACTCTTTATCTTTAATCTCAAGATTCAAGTCAGGAATTACGGTTACTCCGTTTTCATAAGTCTTTACTATATTTTTTAAAGTAATAGATGCCATACTTATTTTCCTTTCATTAGAATATTAACTTTTATTAATATTCATTACACTCTCGCCTTTTATAAGTTCAAAAGGCATAAGATTATGGGCTGACTTATCTCCGTCATCTATACTGTCAAATAATAGTTTTAGTCCTACTTCGGCTATTCCTTTTTCATCTTGATGAATAGTAGTAAGCCTTGGACAAACATATTCGGTAAGCGGAAGTCCGTCAAAACCGACAATAGATAAGTCTTTAGGAATATTATAGCCCATATCTTTTAATTTTCTCATTGCACCGATAGCCATAACATCACTCATTGTAAAAATAGCTGTTATTTCATCACCGCATTTATTAATCAGCTTTTCAGCCGCATTAGCGCCACCCTCAAAAGAATATTTTGTTGTTTGATAAAATTTATCAAAATCAAAATCAATATTATTCTTTTTCATTGCCGAAATAAATCCGTCATAACGTCTTTCCGAAATTTCCGAATTTGTAACATCGCCGCCGATAACGCCAATTTTTTTATGTCCGCATTTAATAAGATAATCTGTTATTTCTTCAGCTGCCTTTTTATCATCTGTGCTAACGCTTGAAAGCTTTTTGTTTTCAAGATAATGAGCTTGGTTTGTAACCAAAACACAAGGCACTTTTATCTTATTAAAATCAGATTTATACCTAGTAGGATTACCGCCTAAAAAGATAATTCCTGCCGGTCTTTTTTCGTAGTAAATTCTCAAAGCGGTTGCCGCTTCGTTATCATACTCATCAAGCACAAAAACTGATGAAGTATATTTAGTTTCACCGATATGTTTTTGAATTATTTCAAGAATTGAATTTAAAAGAATATTTGAAACACCTTTAACCAAAATTGCAATATATTTACCTTGCTGTTTAAGCAACTGAGCATTTGTGTTTCTAACAAAATGGTATTTTTCCGCCACTTCTAAAATTCTTTTTCTTGCGGTTTCGCTAACATTAGGATGGTTATTAAGCACCCTTGAAACCGTTCCAACACCATATCCGGATTTTTCTGCAATATCTTTAATAGTCATAAATTTTTACCCTCTAGAAAAAACGTTTACTACTTATGATACCGCAAAACCGACTTTATTACAAGGTTTTTATGGAAATTAGCCCTTAACTGCACCTGCAATAACACCTTTAATAATATGCTTTTGACAAGCAAGATAGAAAATAATAATAGGTATCATAGCAAGAACAAGCATTGCCATAAATCCGCCCCAGTCGATTGAACCGTAAGCACCCTGCATAGCAATTTGAATTGCAACCGGAACTGTTTTGTTGTCTGTACCGAGTACCAAGTAAGGTAACAGATAGTCGTTCCAAACCCACATTGCATTCAAAATTGCAACTGTTATTGCAGTAGGTTTTAAAATAGGAAATACCACTCTGAAAAATGTTTGAAGCGGTCCGCAGCCGTCAATAGTTGCTGCCTCTTCTATTTCAAGCGGAATACTCTTTATAAATCCGCTTAGCATAAATACCGAAAGTCCTGCGCCAAATCCAAGGTAAACAAAAATGATACCGAAAATGTTATCAAAATGAATTTTGTTTACGATATAAGTCATTGTAAACATAACCATTTGGAAAGGAACAATCATACTAAAAACGAATAGATAATAAAGAGTTTTTGTAACTTTATTTTTTACTCTTATAATAAACCAAGAGGTCATTGCGGTACACACAACAATTAATAAAACCGAAAATATTGTTATAAAAACAGAACGTCCGAAGGCTGCAAAAAAGCCTGATGAAGTAATACCGTTAATATAGTTTTCAAAGCCTGCAAATGTTTCGCCGGTAGGCATTGCAAAAGGCGATGAAATAATAAAGAATTTTGATTTAAACGAGTTTAGCGCTACTAATAAAATAGGAAAGATAAATAAAAGCGCTAAAATAGAAAGTATAACAACAATTATAACATTTGTGCTTTTTTTCTGATTAGCAATCATTGTTCTACCTCCTTTGACCTTGTGGCACGAAGTTGTAAAAATGCGATTAGCGCAACGATTACAAAGAATACAACCGCTTTAGCCTGTCCTACGCCCTGCGTGCCTATACTGCCGTAGAACGATTTATAAATATCAAGCGCTAACATTCTTGTTTGTGAACCCGGAGCACCGTTTGTAAGTGCTAAGTTTTGGTCGAACATTTTAAATGAATTTGTGAGTGTTAAGAACATACAAATTGTGATTGATGGCATAACCATCGGAATTGTAATTCTAAAAAGTGTTTTTCTAGGTGAAGCACCGTCAATTGCGGCAGCTTCTGTTAAGTCGCCCGGGATATTTTGAATACCTGCAATATAAATTACCATCATATAACCGATTAACTGCCAGTTATTCAAAATTACAAGTCCCCAAAAGCCGTAGGTTGCTGACTGTGTAATATCTGTGCCCCAGAGCAAATCCAACACGCCGTTTATAAGCAATTGCCAAATATAGCCGAGCACGATACCGCCGATTAGATTTGGTAAAAAGAAAACGGAGCGGAAAAGATTTGTTCCTTTTATTGCTCTTGTCAACAACATTGCAAGTGCAAATGAAATTACATTTACTGTTATAATCGAAACGATTGTAAAAAGCACCGTAAAGATAAGTGCGTGACCGAATGTACTGCCTGATGAAAAAGCTTTAATGTAGTTATCAAACCCTACAAATGTAGCGTTTTCAACTGTGTTAAACTTTGTAAACGAGAGATAAAGTCCCATTACAAAAGGTGCAACAAAGGCAATTATAAATGCAATTAATGTTGGCAAAACAAAAATAGGAAAGTATTTTTTTAAGTTTTTGTTCATACTTTTCTCTCCTTTTGGTTAGAAAAAGCGCCCTGCCTATTCGGCAGAGCGCCTTTGCCGATTATTCTGCGTTCTGACTTTCGGATTTCCAGTCATCTACAACTTGTTTTTTAACTTGGTCAAATGTTTTTGTACCTTGAACATATTGTAATAATGCTGAACCGAAATTATCTTTAAATGTTTGTGATGGGAAGAGGGTGAAGTTCCAAGGAACTGATGAGATACCGTCTTTTTCCATCCATTTGCTGATTTCTTGAGCTAATGGATCACTTGGTTTTTCGCTGTCTTCAAATGTATCGAACGGAGCGATAAAGCCTAAATCATTAGTTACATATTTTTTACCTGTTTTGCTTGAATATAACCAGTAAATAAAGTCTTCTGCTGCTTTTTGTTCAGCCTTTGAAGCTTGTGAGTTGATTGAGAAGAAGTTCTCTGTACCGATGCAAAGACCTTGTGATTCTTCGCCGTCAACGCCTGTGTAAATAGGTAAATATTTAACGTTTTCAGATTTAACTTTGTTACCTTTTACTTTGCTGATTTGGCTCCAAGCCCAGTTACCGTTTTGAACCATTGCACATTTTTCAAGAGCAAATTCTGCCATTGAATCGTCAACGATTTTTGTACCGAGTTTTGCTTTATCAACAGTTGAATCTGTTGTATAAAGGTCAAAAATGTTTTTAAAGTTATCAGCATATTCAAAAGAAATTTCTTTTGTTTTGTCTGATGTTAAATCAACATTGTTGTTTTTAAACTCATAGTAGATTGGAAGGTTAGCAAGGTGAGTTTGCCATCTCCAGTCATCACCAGGTTTTAATGATGTGCTTGCAAATACGCCATCAATACCGAGTTTGTCTTTATTTTTCTGCATATCATCAGCAACTTCTTTTAATTTTTTGAAGTTATTGATTTCATCCATTGATTTATATGATGTTGATTTTGAATCAAGTGCAAAGTATTTATCCATAATTGCTTGGTTGTAAATAATACCGTAACCTTCAACAACGTAAGGAATACCATAAGCTTTGCCATCAACTGTAACTGCAAGAGATTTATCTGTAAGATGTTTGTAAAGCTCTGTGTCAGTTAAATCAGCACAATAATCTTTCCAGTTTGCGTAACCTCTAGGTCCGTTGATTTGGAATAATGTTGGTGCTTCAGAAGTTGACATTTTAGACATCAAAGTTTGTTCGTAAGTGTTGTTTGCTGCTGTTTCAACAACAACTTTAACGCCTGTTTCTTTTTCATAGTCTGCAGCGATTTTTTTGTAAACATCTGCAATTTCAGGCTTAAAGTTTAAGTATCTGATTGTTTTTGCAGACTTTTCTTCGCTTTCTTTTTTGTCACCGCAAGCGGTGAATACTGTAAGTGTGAATAATGCTACAAGTGCAAGTGCTAGGATTTTCTTCAACGATTTCATTATTTTTTCCTCCTATAAATAAATTCATTAAATCGTGCTTGTTGGAAACGTTTCCAACCGCATCTATAATATAACACAAAGATCGCCGTTTTGCAATCCCTATTTTATGCAAAAATGTAATTTCGTTAGAATAGTATAAATATAGCTTTACTTTTTTGTGCATATTTAACAAAAGAACATTTAGTATTAAATTATGGACTATTTAATTGATTTTATTTAGTTTATGTGATAATATAAAGTTAAATAAACATTAAATAAAAACCGAAAGGAATTAAAAACAATGCCTTTGCTTGATTTTAACAGAACCGTACCTTATAAGAAAAAAGAAGGTATTTTAGGTTATTTTCAAATTATTTTTCATAATTTTTTTGATCTTGTGCTGCTAAATATAATCTTTGTATTTACTTCCCTGCCGATTTTCACAATTGGCGCATCATATACATCATTTATTGCGGTTTGCAATAAATATGCGGAAGATGAAAACGTTTACCCGATAAAAGAATATTTTAGTTGTTTTAAAAAGAATTTTCTAAAAACAACTCTTTATGGAATTATTTTTACCCTGGCAATTGTTATTATTAGTTTCTCTATGGTTTTTTATTTAAATTTAGGTAAAGAAATATTTGTATTTTACTTTTTATCAGCGGTTTCGCTTATTTGTTTGTTAATAGTTTTAATGATTGGCGGATGGTTTTTCCCTTGTCTTTCAAAAAGCTATGACAGTTTTAAAAATTTGATTGTAAAATCTTTTGTTTTAACAATTTCAAATATTAAAAAGAGTCTTTTGTTTTTATTAGTTGTTTTAGTTTGTGCATTTTTAATTTTCGCATTTTTCCCTTATAGTGTGCCGTTTATTTTCATTTTTCCAATAATGTTAATCGCTCTTGCATCAAGCTGCATTTCTGTTAAATAAAAAAACCGGTTTCTAGTTTTTCTAGAAACCGGTTTTTTGAAATTATATTTTATTATATTTTTTCTTAAGTTTAAGTCGTTCCATAGCACGAGCGAGTGAAGCAGTAGAATGGTAATATTCTCTCATACTCTGTCGTTGACGAAGCTCTTCTCTTGCACGCTCCATAGCTTCTTTAGCACGCTTAATATCAATGTCTTCAGGTTTTTCACAACTAATAACAATAATCGTCGCTTCGCCGTCAATCATTTCTATAAAGCCAGAACCTACAAAAGCATGAATCGGCTCGCCATCTTCAACTTTTATACACATTTCGCCCGATACAATAGCCATAACTGTATCTTCATGGCCAGGTAAAATACCTTTAGAACCATCTTTCAAGGGAATAGTAAGCGAAACACACTCGCCGTCAAAAAACACTTTGTCGCAAGCAACAACTTTTAAATAAAATGTTTTCATAAATTAACTCCCTTTCTTTTAAAATTATTTTTTATTTGCATTAGCAAGTACATCGTCAATAGTACCGCACATAAAGAATGCTGATTCAGGAACATCATCAAGTTCGCCATCAATAATCATTTTAAAGCCTCTGATTGTTTCGCTTAACGGAACATAAACGCCCTGTCTGCCACTAAATGTAGCAGCAACAAAGAATGGCTGTGATAAAAATCTCTGAATTTTTCTTGCTCTTTGAACAACAAGTTTATCATCATCCGATAATTCTTCCATACCTAGAATTGCAATAATATCTTGTAATTCTTTATATTTCTGTAAATGCTCTTCAACTCTGCGGGCAACGCTGTAATGCTCTTTACCAACAATATCTTCTTCAAGAATTCTGGAAGAAGATTCAAGTGGGTCAACCGCAGGATAAATACCTTGAGCAACTATTTTACGAGATAAAACCGTAGTTGCATCAAGATGGGCGAATGTTGTTGCAGGAGCAGGGTCAGTAAGGTCATCGGCAGGAACATAAACAGCCTGAACAGATGTAATAGAACCCTCTTTTGTAGAAGCAATACGCTCTTGCAATTCACCAAGTTCAGTAGCAAGAGTTGGCTGATAACCAACCGCAGAAGGCATTCTTCCAAGCAACGCAGAAACTTCAGAGCCGGCCTGAACAAAACGGAAGATATTATCAATAAATAACAATACATCCTGATGTTCAACATCTCTGAAATACTCAGCCATAGTAAGACCTGTTTCAGCAACTCTCATACGAGCTCCAGGAGGCTCGTTCATCTGACCGAACACAAGCGCAGTTTTATCAATAACGCCTGAATCTTTCATTTCGTGCCATAAGTCGTTACCCTCACGAGAACGCTCTCCGACACCTGTAAAAATAGAATAGCCGCCATGTTGAGTAGCAATATTATGAATAAGCTCTTGAATAAGTACGGTTTTACCAACACCGGCACCGCCGAAAAGACCGATTTTACCGCCTTTTGCATAAGGTGTTAAAAGATCGATAACCTTAATACCTGTTTCAAGAATTTCAACATTAGGGCTTTGGTCTGCAAATGATGGAGGGTCACGATGAATAGACCATTTTGTACCCGAAGACAAATCAGCACCGCCGTCAAGAGTTTGACCGGTTACATTAAAAAGTCTTCCTAAAGTTTTTGCACCAACAGGAACTTTAATAGCATCGCCTGTTGCAGTAACTTCCATACCTTTATAAAGGCCATCGCTGGAAGTAAGCATTATACAACGGACTACATTGTTACCAAGATGCTGAGAAACTTCCATAGTACACTCTTTACCGTCATTATCAACGATAAGCGCATCTTTGATTTTCGGCAATTTATCGCCTGAAAATTCAACGTCAACAACAGGACCGCTGATTTGAACTATTTTTCCTATATTGTCCATCGAATTTAACCTCCTTAACCCTCATTATTTTTAAGTGCGTTAGCACCGCTGACTATCTCGGTAATTTCTTGAGTAATAGCCGCCTGCCTAGCACGGTTATAATCAATATTAAGCTCTTTTATCATATCTTTAGCCGCATCAGTAGCATTGCTCATTGCCATCATACGAGCATTATTCTCAGTACAGTAAGCTTCAACCAATGCACTGTAAATAAAACCGCTTAAATAGTTAGGCACAATCTGATTTATAACAGATTCAGGATCAGGATAAAGAACAACGCTTTGTCTGTAAGCTGTATCGTCTTTATTAATAACAGATGTTTCAAGCGGCAATAGACGCTCTATGCCTGCTTCTTCCTGTCCATGATCGGTAGCCTTTGTATAAATGATATAAATTTCATCGACTTTTTCAGTTAAGTAATACTCAATAAGACGCTCGGAAATTGCTCTCGCTCTGTTTACAGAAGGATTTTGTGCTGTAAATCGGAACATTTCATCAATCGGAATTTTCTTTTTCTGAAAATAGCGTCTTCCTACTTCGCCGACAACAAACAACATATTTGTTTTATCATTTTTTATTTTTTCTTCAGCGAGTTTTATAATATTATGGTTATAAGAACTTGCCAAACCCTTATCAGCCGTTACAACAATATAAGCTTCTGTTCGTTCTTCTTTGCCTAAATATTCTCTTTTATCAAAATACTTATTAGTAAGCTCTTTATCATCAATACTATTAAGCATTTTTGATAATGCAGATTTCATTGTTTCAAAAAACGGCTTTGTTTTTTCAAGTTCTCTTCTGGCCTTTTTTACCTTTGCCGATGAAATCATATACATAGCATTGGTAATTTTCATAGTATCTTTAATACTATTTATGCGGCCTAAAATTTCTCTTGAATTAGTCATTCTTAAGACCGCCTTTATACTCTTTTGTTGCTTTTACAACTCGGCTTATAATACTTTCATTAACGGTCTGTTCTTTATTAATTGTTTCTTCAATTTCAGGGTGTTTTTCTTTAATAAATTCAACCAAATCAGTTATAAATGATTTAATCTTTGACGGTTCAACATCTAAAAGCAACTTATTAGTTGCAATAATAAGCATTAACACCTGATCCATTGTAGAAAGCGGAGCACATAATGGCTGTTTAAGGATTTCCATAAGTCCTTTACCATAAGTTAACTGCTCTTTTGTATCTTCATCAAGGTCAGAACTAAATTGAGAGAATACCTCAATTTCTCTATACTGAGCCAAATCAATACGAAGTGAGCCGGCAGCCTTTTTCATAGCTTTTGTTTGTGCGTCACCACCAACACGGGATACCGACAAACCTACATTTACCGCAGGACGCATACCCGAGAAGAACAAGTCACTCTCAAGATAAATCTGACCGTCAGTGATAGAAATAACGTTTGTAGGAATATAAGCCGAAACATCTCCGGCTTGTGTTTCGATAATAGGTAATGCAGTAATAGAACCGCCGCCGAGTTCATCAGATAATTTACTTGAACGCTCAAGCAATCTTGAATGAAGATAGAATACATCGCCAGGGTAAGCCTCTCGTCCCGGAGAACGACCTAACAAAAGTGACAATGCTCTGTAAGCGACAGCATGTTTTGAAAGATCATCATAAACAATCAAAACATCTTTGCCCTTATACATAAAATACTCTGCCATTGCTGTTGCAGAATAAGGTGAAATATATTGTAATGATGCCGGTTCTGATGCAGTTGAACAAACAACAATTGTATAATCAAGCGCACCGAATTTCTTAAGAGTATTTACAATTTTAGCAACGCTTGAAGCCTTTTGACCGATTGCGTTGTAAATACAAATAACATCTTTACCTTTTTGATTTAAAATAGTATCTATTGCAATTGAAGTTTTACCGGTTTGTCTGTCACCGATGATAAGCTCACGCTGACCTTTACCGATCGGGAACATAGAGTCAATAGCCAAAATACCTGTATTAAGCGGCTGATTTACCGATTTTCTTTCAGGAATACTTGGAGCTTCACATTCAACAGGGCGATAATCATCAGACTTGATTTCACCGAGTCCGTCGATAGGTTCGCCAAGCGGATTAATAATTCTGCCGATAAAATTATCACCAACAGGAATACCTGCTCGTTTTTTGGTTCTGTAAACTCTATCGCTTTCAGAAACTTCTGTATCACTACCGAAAAGGATGCAACCGATTTCGGTTTTGCCGATATTTTGAACCATACCTTTAACGCCACTTTCAAAAGTAACGATTTCGCCGTACATTACGCTATTCATACCATAAACAGTAGCAATACCATCGCCGACATGGGTAACAGTTCCTATCTCTTCATTTTTTATCTCAAAATCGAAATTATCAATTTCTTCTTTCAAAATCGAAATAATTTGATCTGAATTGATAATACTCAACTAAACTCACATCCTTTACAGTCTTTCTTTTAAAGCTTTGAGCTTATTTTTATAGCTCATATCGTAAACATTGTCGCCTACCATAATGATAAAACCGCCGATAAGCGATTCATCTTTGATATATTTAACCGAAACGCTTTCGACATCGTATTTTTTCTTGATAAAATCGGCAATTTTTTGTTTTCGCTCTTCATCAGGCTCAAAAACACAAAAAACTTTTGCACGCAATGAATGAGCCTCTTCAGAAGCAAATTCACGATAACATTTCATAATATCCGATAAAATATCAAATTTTTCATTATTGATAAGCAACGCCAAAAAGCCCCATACAGATTTATCAAAAATCCTTTTCATAGCTCCGATTTTTTGCTCTTTTTTAACAGCCGGGCTATTTAAAATTCCGACCAGATTAGGATTTTCTTTTATAATCTTATAAGCTTCTTCGACTTTTTCTTTTGAAACTTTTGATTCAAAAAGTGCTTTTGCATAATTAATCGCCGTTACGGTCATCTTTATCACCGACCTCATTTAAAAATTCATCGTAAACTTCCTGAACATCGGCACTGTCAACTTTTTTAGAAATAACCTTTTGCGCCATTTGAGTTGCCAAGTCAACGATATCAGATTTAGCCTCTTTAAGTGCATGCTCTTTTTCAAGTTCAATTGATTTATGGGCATCGGAAATAAGCCTTTCGGACTCGTTTTGAGCCGAAACGACGATTTTCTCATATTTTTTGTGAGCGTCGGCTTTTGCATTTTTAATAATCTGCTCCGACTCCTCATTGACTTTACTTAATGAATCTTCATAAGTATATTTCATTTGCATAGCTTCATCATGAGCCTTTTTTGTTTCAGCATTGATTTTATCAAGCTTTGCTTGACGTTGATCAAGAATTTTTAAAATCGGTCCAAAAAGAAACTTTTTCAACAAAAAGTAAAAAACAATAAGGTTGATAACTACAGCCACAATGTTCCAAATATCAAAACTTAAAACATCAGGGCTTGCTTCTAACATAATCATTAAAAATCCCTGCTTTTCCTAATAGTTTTTAAATTAACCAAGCAAGAGAATAAGCAATGCAATTACAAAGCCATAAATAGCGGTAGCCTCTGCCAATGCACAACCAACAAGCAATACTTTCATAATTTTTGAATCTGCTTCCGGCTGTCTAGCAACTGCCTCTACTGCTTTACCTGTTGCAACTGTGATACCGAAACCGGCAAGAACGCCTGCCATAACTGCTAACGCTGATGCAATAACTGTCATTTTAATAATCTCCTTTTTTGAAAAAAATTATATTTTAATAAAGTCATTACTCAATGGCTTCATTAATAAACAATGATGTTAAGAAAATAAATACATAAGCCTGAATTAATCCATCAAAAATATCAAAATAAAGGCTGAAAAATGTAGGTGCGATAAACGGACAAACCGCTTTTAGCATTTCCATAATAATAAATGCACCTAAAACATTACCGAAAAGTCGCATACAAAGCGAAGTTGGTCTGATAGCAAGTTCCATTATATTAATAGGTGTAACAATAGCAACCGGCTCGGTAAAACTTTTTATCCAACCTTTAACGCCTTTGATTACAATACCTGAAACCTGAATTAAAACAATTGCCGCTAAAGCCAATCCTGCGGTAACATTCATATCTTTTGTAGGAGGTTTTAAACCAAAAAGTCCGATAATATTACAACTTCCTATAAAAATAGCAATAGTCATCATAAAAGGAACAAATCTTTTTCCTTTTTCACCGATTAAATCAACAAAAAAGTCTCTTAACCAGCCGATACATATTTCTAATATATGCTGCTTTTTGCTTATCTCACCGTCGACTTTTAAGTTTCTGACTAAAATAATCGAAAGCAAAGTAAATACTGCCATTATAATCCAAGTAACAACAACTGATTCTTTAATAGGTATATCAAACCAAGGTGTGTGAATAGTAAACGCGACAGCGCAGTTCATCTGTTCACAAAGTTCGCTTACAAAGCTTTCAACTGTCATTATTCTCACTTCCCTTTCACGATATTTCTATTAACATTTTTATGATATTATTTAATGATTTTGTATTATAATACTTTTATTTTTCAATGTCAATAAAGGTTACAATTTTTTAATATTTATGCAAAAAAAACGCAAATACGCTTAATTATTGCGTATATTATGCACATAAAAACTCCGCATTAGCGGAGTTTTTTGTTATCATTCAAGAGCAATTGAACAAACAAAATCAACACATTTATAAGTAGCAAGTGGCAAACCGCAATTAACCAAGGTGCTAATTTATCATTATATATTAAAACAGACAAAAGTTTATTCATAATACCGACGGTATCTTCACCAACTGCATCTGATTCCAAAAGCTTATTTGAAAGAATAGAATCAAGTTTACCGCTGGCAAAAACGCCTGCTACTAAAAAGTTAATAACAATACCTACCGCAGTACGCAAATATATGAATAATTTATAAAACCTACAATTTTTAATTTCTTTTACTAAACTGAATAAATCCTTTTTATCAATATTTCTTTCGTTTTTGCAAGAGCAAGAAAAATCAACGGTATTTTTCATTTTTTCAACCGAATTTTCAGAAACAAAAACTGCAGTGTTTTTCTTAGTTTGTTCTTCTAAAATTGATTTACACTCTTCTTCGTCATTAGCAATTTTATAATCTTTAAAGCTTGCAACTTTAACGGCTTTTTTACATTTTTCTTCGTCTTTACCGATTAAATAAGCATTTAATTTAACGACATCAGCGGTTTTTAAAGCCTTTACTGTATTTGAGTTAATCTTGTCATCATCAAAAACAACTTCTTCGGATAAGAAAATATCCTTTGCATTTCCTAAATCTTCGATATCTTGTTTGTTTTCAACATTAACACCATTCAATCTTAAAGATCTGTATAATAACAATCCGGATACAATATTTCCTGAATTAACCGATAACGGACACGCAAACAAAAGATAAACGCCTAATGTATAAAGTGCTTCAACAACACCGCCGCCGATAATTTTCATAACAAACATAGCTAAAGCTAAAAATACTGCGGCGATAGTATAAATTAACACGATAAAATCTGCTTTTTTATCAAGTTTTGACTTTTCTAAATTATCATAAGTAGATTCAAAATCAATATCATAATTATCAATTTCTAAAACAGTTACAATACCGCTATCACAAGCATTAAATTTGCCCGGTTTATAGCTTTTTGTTAAACCGCTTCCGTTTGTAAATTCATAAGAAAAAGCTAAATAATCGCCTCTTGCAACTTTAACCGAAACTCCCGAAGAAATATCTTCAAGTAAAGTTTCTTTTTCTTCATTCTCATTTACAACAGTATAACATGCCATTAATTTTTCATCTTTTACAAGTTTATCGGAAAGAAACGAATTTATTAAATCAAAAAGGCTTTTTGACAAAGCATAAATCAATGAAATAATTGCTGCTACTAAAAACTTTTGAGAAGCAAAAATAACTAAAATGGCAACTGTTGTTATTATATCAGCGCTGAATTTTTTTGCTAAAACTCTTTCAACTGCCTCAATAGCAATTCTGCAATATGAAACAGCTATTGAAATTGCATAAATAACAATAGCAAATTTATCATTAAAAAACTTTGCCGCCATAAAGGTAAGCAACCCTGCTATAACAATAATAAGCAGATTTACCGCGAATTCATTTTTAGCAGAATTTTTATAAACAATTTTACTTTTTTCCATTCTTAAATTACTCCTAAAAAATATAATTAATATACTGATTATTTTATCATTATTTATCAAATTCGTCAATATAAATATTGAAAATAAACCAAAAGCCGCCAATTCAATACAAAGATTGATTGACGGCAAAATTCTATACTATTTTAACAGTTTATCTTCTTTTAATTATTTAAAAAAATAAAAAACTATTCTTTTTTAAAAAAGAATAGTTTCTTAATTCTAATTAATAAATTTATTCAGCAAAACCTGACAAAACAAGACTTACTAAAGCATCAACTGCTTCGTTTTCGTCAGAGCCGTCTGCGATAATTCTAATAGAAGTTCCACCTAAAATACCCAATGAAAGAACACCTAAAAGGCTCTTTGCATTTACTCTTCTCTCTTCTTTTTCAACCCAAATCGAAGACTTAAATTCATTAGCCTTTTGAATGAAAAAAGTTGCAGGACGAGCATGAAGTCCAACCTGATTCTGAACAACTACATCTTTAACATACATATTAAAAACAATCCTTTCACCAATCAAAATAAAATTGATTTAGTATTACAAAATCGTTGTTCTAAAAAATCGCAGAACAACACAATATTAAAAACAAAATACTAAAAGTATTATACCACATTTTTTAAATAGGTCAATCAAATTATGTCTTAATTGTTACAAAATCTATTCAATTCACAAACTGTTATAAATTAAAACCAGATAGTTTGTGCAAATTACATAAAATTTTATGTTTATTTTTTACATAACAGACACTAAAATTTATGCTAATCTAAGTTTTCTTGACATTCTTCAACTTTATTTTTTAAACTTTTTAAAAATTCTTTATCTTCTTTAGAAAGATCTGCTTTTTCAAGCATCTCAGGCCTTTTATTAAATGTATTTTCAAGGCTTTTTTCTCTTTTAAATTTTTCAATGTTTTTATGATGTCCGGACATTAAAACTTCCGGCACTTCTCTGCCTTGCCAAACCGATGGACGAGTATATTGAGGATACTCTAAAAGTCCGTTAAAATGGCTTTCTTCGGTAAAACATTCTTCGTTTGACAAAACGCCGTCAACCATTCTCGCAATCGCATCTGTAAGCACCAATGCCGGTAGTTCACCGCCTGTTAAAACATAGTCGCCGATCGAAATTTCTTCATCACAAAGCTTATCTAAAACACGCTGGTCAACACCTTCATAGTGTCCGCATAAAAGCACTATATTATCCATTTTTGATAATTCTATTGCTTTTTTTTGAGTAAGAGTTTTGCCTTGTGGTGACATATATATAAAATATGGTTTTACACCCGTTTCTGCTACAATTGCATTAAAACAATCGTCAATCGGTTGTGGCGTCATAACCATTCCATTGCCGCCGCCGTAAGGCATTTCATCGGTTTTTCTATGCTTATCGGCCGAATAATCTCTGATATTATGGCATTTTACAGTAATTTTTTCAGCCGCTCTTGCCCTACCGATAATGCTTTCGTCTAAATAAGCATTCATCATATCGGGAAAGATGGTCATAATATCAATCCTCATCGTCAAAAATCCCTTTCAACGGTCTTATTACAACCTTGTTTTCGTCAATATCAACATTGATTACAACATCAGGAATTGACGGAATTAAATACTCTTTACCGTCTTTTTTAATGTGCCAAACATCGTTTGCACCGGTTTGAGAAACATCTGAAATTTCGCCTAGTTTTTCATTAGTATCAGCGTCAAAAACTTCACAGCCTATTAAATCGCATTGAAAGAAAACACCTTTTGGCAAAACAGCGTCTTCTCTGTCTAAGTATAATACTTTTCCTCTAAAGCTTTCAGCTTCTTCAATAGTATTAACATCTTTAGCTTTTAATAAAACAATATTTTTATGTGCTCTTGATGAACTGATTTTAATTGAATTTTCGCCGTTTTTATCAAGATAAAGAGTTTTAAATTTAGTTAAAAATTCCGGGGTATCACACCAAGGCTGAACTCTCATTTCACCCTTTATACCATGTGTTCCGACAATTTTACCTGTTTCAATAAATCTTTCTTTCATTAACAATATTCCTTTTATTTTAATAACATTAATTTTATCATAAAAATATTAATTCGTCAACAAACTAAAAGCGAGCAGTTTTCTGCTCGCTTTTTAACTCTCATTTTACCCTTTTTACCGTTCCTTTTAATGCACCGTCATAGTCATATTCCAATATATAATCGCCAAAATTCCAAGTCTTAGCTGAAACAAATGTCACAGCATCATAAAGATTAAGACCTAATCCAAAAATAATACTTCTGTTAATTCTGATAACAACATTATAATCGGAATAAGCAGTAGAAAACAAAAGTGTATCTATAATATCGCCGGTTGCATTAAATGAAAAAGTTATTTTTATTTTTCCGTTTTTTGAAACAGTGGAAATTTCATCTTTTCTCTTTTTAATTTTCTTTAGTTTATCCCCACTTGATATTAATGTTTCAGATAAATTATATTTATGTATAAAATCATTAGCTGTATCAATACATAAATCATTAACATTATGTTTTTTACTTCTAATTCTCAATTTTTTCTTATTCCTTATTAATATACTTATACCAAATTTTAAAATTTAACTATATGTGCATAATTTAACCTATACAGTTTATTAAATAATAACATAAATGTTTATATAATTCAAGTATATTTTAATTGAAAGGGCGAAATGCTATGTTAGACTATTATAAAATCGGTCAAAGAATAAGAAAATATCGCAAAGCAAGGGGTCTTTCACAAGAAGAATTAGCGGAAAAGGTTGAAATTTCAACTACTCATATGAGCCATATTGAAACAGGAAATACAAAACTAAGTCTTTTAGTTTTGACCGATATTTCAAAAAGTTTAGAAGTTAGTTGTGATGATATTATTTTCGGAGAAATCGAAAATAACAGAAACAATATCCAAAACAATATTTTAAACAAACTTGAAACTTGTAATTCTAATGAATTAAAAATACTTGAAGAAATAATTAATTCTTCAATTTCAGCATTAAAAACTTATTTATAACAAAAAAGGTGTAGAAATAATCTACACCTTTTTTAATTAAAAAATAAAAGAGCATCTATAAAAATGCTCTTTTAAATCAGTCGATTTCGACCATAATTTTCTCATCATTACGAGTTGCAACAGCACGCATAACAACACGAATGGCTTTAGCAATTCTGCCCTGTTTGCCGATAACACGGCCCATATCGTCAGCTGCTACGCTAAGATGATATACTATAACACCATCTTCATTTGGCTCATCAACCGTAACCTTAACTGCGTCAGGCTCATTAACTAAACCTTTAGCAAGTGTAGCAAGAAGTTCCTGCATAAATAATATCATCCTTTCAAAAGAATAACCAATTAGATAATATTGTTCTTTTTAAGCAAAGCTTTAACTGTATCAGTTGGTTGAGCACCGTTAGCAATCCATTTTTTAGCTGCTTCTGCATCAATTTTAACTTCAGCAGGGTCAGTGTTAGGATTAAAAGTACCTATTTCCTCGATAAATCTACCATCTCTAGGAAATCTTGAATCTGCAACAACAACTCTGTAGAAAGGAGCTCTTTTAGCACCCATACGACGAAGTCTGATTTTTACTGCCATCTTTTATTTCACCTCACAAATTATTTTAAAAGTTATTTAAAACGGATTTCCCGTTAAATACAAAATTACATACCGCCAAATCCACCGGGACCGTTAAGTTTTGACGGATCAAATGTATTTGGATCAATACCAAGGTTATTACCACCAAGACCTTTAAGAAGTCTACGGTTTTTACCTTTGCCGCCATTCATTTGTTTAAACATTTTCTTCATTTGTTCATACTGTTTAAGCAAACGATTGACGTCTTCAACCTTCATACCGCTTCCTGCGGCAATTCTTTTCTTTCTCGAAGCGTTGATTATTTCAGGCTTTGCACGCTCTTTTCTAGTCATTGAGTAAATGATTGATTCAACACGCACAAGCTGTTTATCATCAATATCGGCGTCTTTAATTTGTTTGCCGACGCCAGGAATCATACCGAGAACTTGTTTAAGCGGTCCCATCTTTTTAATTTGTTGGAACTGTGCTAACAAGTCGTCTAAATCAAACTTATTTTGTTTTAACTTTTTCTCAAGCTCAGCGGCTTTTTTATCATCAAGTGCACTCTCGGCTTTTTCAATAAGCGACATAACATCGCCCATACCGAGAATTCTTGAAGCCATTCTGTCAGGATGAAACTCTTCAAGGTCGCCTAACTTTTCGCCTGTACCGACGAATTTTATCGGCTTACCGGTAACTTCCCTTACAGAAAGTGCCGCACCGCCACGAGTATCACCATCAAGTTTTGTTAAAATAACGCCTGTGATTTCAAGTGTTTCATTAAAGCTTTTAGCAACATTAACTGCGTCTTGACCGGTCATAGAGTCAATAACAAGCAAAATATCGTTAGGTTCTGCAACCTTTACAATTCGTTTTAACTCTTCCATTAACTCTTCATCAATATGAAGTCGACCGGCAGTATCTAAAATAACATAGTCGTGACCGTAATCTCTGGCATGACGAATAGCTTCTTTAGCTATTTTTTCAGGTTTTTCGGTACCCATTTCAAAAACAGGAACACCAACCTGTTCACCGACAATTTTCAACTGAGAAATAGCCGCAGGTCTGTAAATATCACAAGCAACTAAAAGCGGTCTGTGACCTTTTGATTTTAAATATTTACCGAGTTTAGCAGAGTGAGTAGTTTTACCGGAACCCTGTAAACCGCACATCATAATAACAGTAGGAATTTTAGAAGATGTATTAAGACGGCTGTTTTCACCGCCCATTAAAGCGGTTAATTCTTCATTAACGATTTTTACAACCATTTGTGCCGGCGTTAAGCTTTCCATAACCTTTTCGCCGATACATCTTTCAGTAACCTTGTTGGTAAAATCTTTGGCAACCTTGTAGTTAACATCGGCTTCCAACAAAGCAAGTCGAACTTCACGCATAGCCTGTTTTACATCTGCTTCAGACAATTTACCTTTTGAACGGATTTTTTTAAACGCCGCACCGATTTTTTCAGATAAGCCTTCAAATGCCAAGATTATACCTCCTCTTTATAAATAATCTGTTTAATATTTTCAGCACATTTTATAGGATTTTCACCCAATAAAATCTTATCAGCTTCATCATAAACTGATTTAAAACGCTGATTTAATGATAGTTTTTCTTCAAAATTAATAAGCTGATCTTTAGCACGCTTTACAATATCATAAACACCCTGACGGGTAATACCTTCGTTTTCAGCGATTTCAGCTAAAGACAAATCATCATTATAGTAGTATTCAAGGAACGCCCTTTGCTTTTCAGTAAGAAGTCCCCCGTAAATATCGAGAAGTGATGAAAATTCCCAGTTTTTTGAACTCATTTTACTCACTCCCAATTCATCTGCAAAGTAATTTTCCTTTGCACCTATGAAATTATATACGCAAAAGCCCGATTTGTCAAGTGTTTTTTTATAATTTCAAAATATAACTTTACATAATTTAAAAAGTATGTTAAAATACATTAGTAATAATGAAATAGGAGTTGATTCGATGAGTGAATTTTTGAATTATAAAGGCAGACCTTTAGTTAGAAAAGGCGATACGGTTTATTATGGTAATATGGACGAAAAATATGTTATTCAACTTGATATATTAGATAGCGAAAAAGACGGCGATATTACTACCGCTAAAAACATTCGTATTCAATTACTTGATACTGATACTTCGCTTGACGCTAAAAAGAGAGTTATCAAAAAGAGCGAAAAAGTCGGTCTTTACAATGCAATGGATATTGGCTCAATTTGGCTTGAGCGTGCATTATCTGAAAAATAAAATAATTTTTTAAACGGGTATACGATTAATTTCGTATACCCGTTTTTTTATTTAGAAACAGAATTCTTTTTTCGATCTTCGCTAGGTGTAATACCAAAGTAATTTTTATATGTTCTGTAAAAAGTTGAATAAGTATCAAAACCGCAAATTTCAGCAATCTTGTTAAAGGGGCGGTCAGTTTCTCTTACCATGTCCTGCGCTTGAATAAATCTTTGTGCTGTTATAAATTCATGATAGGTCATACCACAAATTCTTTTAATGGTGTTACAAATACATTTTTCTGATAAAAACACATTATCAGAAATCTTTTTTAAAGTAATTTTTTCAAACAAATGTTTATCAATATAAGAAATTATTTTTGCATAATTTGAATCAGTTTCTTTTATTGAAGTAGAAGCTTTACTTTCATAAATTGTATTTAATTCACAAATCATTTGCAATAATGACGAGAAAACAAAAGCTCTGCTGTTTCTGTTTTTTAATGCTAAAATTAAATTTCTAAGTGCAATATTAAATGTATCGGTATTTGTTTCAGAGTTAAAAACCTTTATATTTTCAAAATCGTAAAAAGGTTTCATCAAATCATAGTTGTTATCAAGTTTATGAAAAAGTGATGAAGTAAACCATATCTCAATAATCTCAGTCGGTTTATCAGTAAACTCAACAATAAATTTTTCGTTATTCCCACCTATAAAAACATCATTGGTTTTTGTAATATAAAGCTTATCATTATATTTTATATGACAATTTCCGTTTAAAGTTATAAGCATATAGTTATAATAATTAATTTGTTTTCTTCTTCGTTCAAGATTACTCTCGTTAAAATAATATACTTGTAATTCAGGTTGTGAAAAATGCAACATTTTTTCTAACATTGGCATCACCTTTTTTGTCTTTTGCTGACATTATACCACACAAGGTTAAAAAATGCAATCAAATAGTGCAAAAAATGCAATTGAATTATAACTGTTAATATATTACTATAAAAGTGTAGTCATTGCAAAAACAGCACAAATATATTGCATTTTTTGAAAAATATGAAGAAAAGAGGTTTTTATTATGAAGAAAAGCATATCTATTTTACTATCATTATTAATGGTAGTCAGCACTTTTTCATTTGTTTCAATTTTTAGCGTTTCTGCTGAAGGAACTGAAACAAAAAGCGTTATATTTGATGCAGCAGACCCAAAACTTTATCCAAATTCATTTCAATCGGCAGCTTACGATGTAAACAATCCACAAAATTACATTGTAACTAAAGGCGATAGAAAAGTTCTTAAAATTACTAGAGATAAAGAATATGATAATATTTCTGCTGAATTTGTAACTGATTTATCAGGCGTAGCACCAAACGCCGAGAAATTACAGGTTTGGCTTGCCGGTGATGAAAACGCTATGCTCACCACCAGTGTAAAAGGTGGTTTCTCATTTGGTTTCCAAACAAACGACGGTAATTTTTACTTTGCTTCAAACGGAACTGATTGTTCATACAACATCACAACAGATGGTGCAGTTTATTCAGTTGATTTAAGTACATTAAAAGTTATGCAGGCTAATGTAGTTTCTTGGACAAATCCAAACACCAAAGTTGTTTACAGCAATCGTATTTCCGGAATTAAAAACTGGACAAAACTTGATTTTAGCACTATTGCCGATAAATTAGCCTCTGTTATTTTAAACTTTGGTAGTATTCAAAGCATCTCACCGGCTGCTTATAAAGGAACTTCTTTCTATGTTGATGATCTTGAATTTGTTGGCGGAACAATAGCTCCGGCAAAGACAATTACTGTTGACGGTGTTAAAACCGAATTCAGCGGTGATAAATTCACTCTTCCTGTATCAACAAAAGACGGATTTATTGCTTATACAGACGGCACAAACTACTATGATCAAAATACAAAAGTTGATGTAACAGGAGACACAACATTTACTTCTGTTGCAATCGGTAGTGTTCAAATGCTTGACGGTTCTGCAATAAGACTCGGTAATATAAGCGGTATGAGATTTTATACTACTATTGATGCCGACGCATTATCAGCATTACCTAATGATGCGGTTGTTTCTAAAGGTACATTAATTACACCTGTTGATTTATTGGGTAACGAAGAATTAACTTTAGATGCAACTTGCCAAAAACTCGATATACCTTATAAAGCAACAACTTATTTTGAAAACAACAATACCTTTGTTGGTTCTATTGTTAGAATTAAAGATGCCAATATCACAAGAGAATTTGTTGGTCGTGGTTATGTTAAAGTAACACTAGGCTCAATTACAAAAACTGTTTATGCAAACTACAAAGATAATAATATTAAAAACAACACTCGCTCAATTGCTTATATTGCAAACACTTATGCAAAAACAAGCGATTACTCATCTTTGAGCGATGAATTAAAACAAATAGTAGATAATTGGGCAGAAAAATATGTTAAACCTGCCGGCAATATTGATTTTGAAGATAACGATGCAAGTATGGTAACATTAGTAGGTACTAATGTATCAGCTGAAATCGTTGATAAAAATAACTCAAAAATGCTTTGTGTAAAACATACAAACGATTGGGGCTATAAAGGTGCAGACAAGTATGCCAGAATAGAAATTAATGCTGAAAATGCTACTGATATTACCTTTGACGCTTTTTATGAAGGCTGGGCAGATAAAGGTGCACATTATGGTGTTGAAATTGGCGGAGTTCAGTATTGGGATTCCTCATGGGATAATGGATCAATACCAAAAACAACCGCAACAACATTCAGTATTAAAGGTAAAAAACTAAATGTTTTAGACGGAGAATTTGGTAAAACACAAGCATCACAATTAACTATTACAGCAGATAATATAAGCAAAATTGATGCTATCCTTATTCGACCGATAAATCATCAAAACGGTCAATTAGTTTATGTTGACAATATTAAAGTCGTTAAATAATAAGGTTTAACCTTACTATTTATATATTAATTTACTAACATCTAATATTTTCTTCATGCACATTCCTATGAAAAAGACCACCTATTTTTAGGTGGTCTTTTTCTCTTTGTTAAAAATTTCATTCCATATTTTTAAGTGCTTCTGACATTGGTATTTTCTTTATTCTCTTCATTTGAATAAAGTGAACTGCAATATAGCAAACCGCTCCTATTGCTACCATCAACGGCCAAATCCAAGGTGCATAGTAAAGATCTAACCAGCCGTTATAATCTTTCATCATAGCGTAATAAATAATATTTATTAAATAATAGCTTATAGGCAAGCTTAAAACAAGCGACAACATCATAACTATACCTGTTGTTATGTTGTATATAGTAGAAATTTCTTTGTTATTATAGCCCAAAATTTTAACCATAGAGATAGCTTGAATATTCTTTTCAGTAATTTGTTTAGCAAGTAAATACATTAAAAGAACATATATAATTACCGCAAATCCACATAAAAGCAGAAACATTTGACCCATAGAGTCGTCTAATTGATCCGCCATTACTGTTAAATCGCTTTCGGTAATTGTTGTAGCAATATAATTTTGGTCAATATCAGTTAGTTTTTCATTGCTTAAATAGCCACAGTAATAACCTTTATCCTTATCAAAAGTCTTATTAAAATTATCTCTGCTCATAAAAACAGCAAGTGTGGCGGGATAATCATATTTATCATCTACGGTAAATTCATAAGACTTATTTTTATACTTCTCTTTCAATTTGTATTTATCGTTTTTCTCAATACCGTATTTCTCCATAAATCCATCGGAGAATAAAACAGTATTATTATCAAGCTTTTTATTAAGGTATTTTGAATTACTGTCAATACCATAAATAGTTATTTCTTCGCCTGTGTCTGTTTCAAGCGAACAAACGGAATACTTTTCTGCGTTTTGGTTTTTGGTTTCAACAGGTGCTTTTAAAACATACTGATAGTCAGCAATTTTTGAATTTATTACACTATCCTTAAAATGAGATAAAAGCGGCGACATCATCATTCCGAATAAAAGCAATATCGAAGCAAAAATCACGCCCAAGAACAAAGTTAAATAAGAGCTTACATTTTGAAAAATAACTCTTAATCTAAAGCGGGTTAAAAATTTAAAATGTTTTAGCTTCATAACTTTGTTTTTCTTTTTAGAATTAAGCTCATGACGCAAAAACTGAAGCGGGCTTAGTTTTAAAGTATAAATTAAAACCGCTAAAACAACTGCTATTACAATTAAAGCAGGAATGAGAGTTGTTAAAACAAACGCTTCGCCGTTCCAAAGAGTAACATAAGTAGGCAATGAATAGCTATGATAATACATTCCAACAACTATATTTTTCATAAATGTATAGCCTAAAATATTACCAATAATCGCTGCCATAAGCGTTACTAAAATCGGCAAAATCATATAATGGCGAACAAGCTCGCCTTTTGTATAACCGGAAGCTCTCAAGGTTCCTATTGTTCCCGCTTCTTTTTCAATTGTATTTCTTGTTGTAATACCAAAAATAAAAGCAAGAACCGCCATAATGATATAAAGCATTGTGATAACCATTATTCTGTCTCCGCCGATATCATCACCGGTAAAAATAATGGCCTGGTTATCGGTAGCTTTAATAAAATCAGTCAACATACCGCTTTTGGCTAAAACATCTTTAATCTCATCGCCTTTATCCGATTTTTTTGTATCAGATAAATCCTGATCATTATTTCTCCAAGCGTAGTTATAAATAAGATGTTCATTGCCGAGCTTTTCAAACGCATCATCTGTTACACAAGCAATTGTAAACTTTTTAGCGTCAAACATCATATTGGTTGTATTTTTAAACAATGCGCTGTAATCAGAAAAAGCGACAAAACCGCTGATATTAAAGTTTTTGCCATCGACTTTGATTTTATCTCCGACAGAAATTTCATTGTTTTCAGCATATAGTCTGTCAATTACAATATCATTATCTGATTTTGGCATTTTACCTTCCATCAAACAGATTTTATCTATATCTTTTCTATCTTTATAAACACGAATATTATGTTTATCTTCAAGCTCAAAATTTTTATAATAAAGCTTTGAAACCGAAACATCTTTATCTTCAACCTGTTTTATTAAATCATCGTTTGCAGGCATAGCAAGCGAAAAATGTCCGTCTTCAATTTTATATTTATCAAAGCTTTCATCATAAGCGGTTTTCATACTTCCGCCGGCAACTAAAAATCCGGAAACAAAACCAATAGTTAATGTTAAAAACAAAAATAACGATAAATATTTGCCTATTTCTGATTTTAACTCTCTTTTAATTATTTTATTAAGAGGGTTTTTCATTTTTGCTCCCCCTTACCAATCAAGCTCTTGAGCCGAAATTTTATTTTCATTAATGTCATTATGTCTTATAGCACCGTCACGAAGCTTTATAACTCGGTCAGCCATATTTTTGATAGCGTCATTATGAGTAACTAAAACAACGGTATTGCCAATTTTTTTATTAATATCTTCGATTAACTTCAAAATTTCTTTTGATGTCTTGTAATCGAGTGCACCGGTTGGCTCATCACAAAGCAAAATATCAGGATTTTTAATAACCGCTCTGCCGATTGCGGTACGCTGTTGCTGACCGCCTGAAAGCTGATTAGGTATTTTGTCTTTATGTTCATAAAGTCCAAGTGTTTTTAAAATATCGTCAATATCAAGCGGATTATCCGAAAGATAAGCGCCAACTTCAATATTTTCTTTAACAGTCAGATTAGGAATTAAATTATAAGACTGAAAAACATAGCCTAAATGCTTTCTGCGGTAAAGCGATAATTCTTTTTTGCTCATAGACTCAACGGTATCTCCGTCAATTGTAATACTGCCGCTGTCAGCAGTTTCAATACCGCCGATAATATTTAAAAGAGTTGATTTACCTGAACCGGAAGGACCAAGCAAAACACAAATTTGACCTTTCTCAACATCACAAGTAATGCCTTTTAAAACTTCGGTTTTATTTTCGCCTTTGCCGAATGACTTTTTCAAATCTCTGATTTGTAGATACACATTATCTCTCCTTTATATAAAATTTTAGGGAAATACAGAAAAACTGTATCTCCCTAATTTTCTTTGCTATTGTTTGTGACACTTGCCGTGCATTGGGCAAGAAGCACAACCTGCACCACAAGAGGATTTTCCTTCTTGTTTATCTTTTTTCAAACGGAAAATAATGAGTAATACAATGGCAAGTAAAATTAAACATATTATAATCGTTGCGATATTATCAATAATCCAAGAAAGCATAATCTTTTTTCCTCCTGTTTTAGTTTATAATCAAAATTTATTTTACAGAAACTTTTTGAGTAAGTTTGTTAGACTCTTTATAAGGTTTAACAAGCATATAAATCATAAATGCTAATACTGCGATAGCAAATATTAAGCCGATAACATTTACATTGCCTGTGAATAATCCGCCAAACTGATTTACCATAAGAGCGATTGCATAAGCAAATACACACTGATAACCGATAGCAAACCAAGTCCATTTTGCGTTGTTCATTTCACGCTTAATAGCACCGATAGCTGCAAAGCAAGGAGCACAAAGCAAGTTGAAAATTAAGAATGAGTAACCTGTAATTGCTGTAAATGCAGCGCCGATTTGTGACCAACCTTCCGGATACAAAATACCCATTGTACCAACAATGTTTTCTTTTGCAACAAGACCTGTGATTGATGCAACAGTTGCCTGCCAGTTACCAAAGCCAAGCGGAGTGAATATCCAAGCAATAGCTGAACCGATATTAGCAAGAATTGAGTTACTGATTTGATCTTCAGTAAGCATTACAAATTCGCCTGCATCGTTCCAACCGAAGTATGTTGTAAACCAAACTGCGATAGTTGATAAGAGAATGATTGTACCTGCTTTTTTGATGAATGACCAACCACGCTCCCACATTGAACGAAGAACGTTGCTAACAGTCGGTAAATGGTAAGCAGGAAGTTCCATAACGAACGGAGCCGGATCGCCTGCGAACATTTTTGTCTTTTTAAGCATAATGCCTGATATAACGATAGCAGCCATACCGATAAAGTAAGCTGATGTTGAAACCCAA
Source organism: uncultured Eubacteriales bacterium (assembly GCA_934476085.1). Lineage (GTDB taxonomy): Bacteria > Bacillota > Clostridia > Oscillospirales > Acutalibacteraceae > RUG11462. Next base: position 67,469 of record CAKSNE010000006.1, read on the forward strand.
GCAGAGTTGCTGAAAATAGCACCTGCGATCATTGCGATAAACGGAACTTTAGCACCGCAAGGGATAAATGTTGTTGTCATAATTGTCATACGGCGATCACGTTCATTTTCAATCGTTCGTGAAGCCATAACACCGGGGATACCACAACCTGTACCGATAAGCATAGGGATAAATGATTTACCCGAAAGACCGAATTTTCTAAAAATTCTATCAAGAACGAATGCGATACGAGCCATATAACCGCAAGCCTCAAGGAATGCGAGCAATAAGAAGAGTACGAGCATCTGTGGAACAAAACCGAGAACCGCACCAACACCGGCTACGATACCGTCATTAATAAGACCTGACAACCAATCAGCAGCACCAACAGCTTCAAGACCATCGCCTACTAATACAGGAACGCCCGGAACCCAAACACCGTAATCAGCCGGATCAGGCTCTTTGCCGTAATTATTTAATGAATCTGTAATTGTTTTATAGTCTGCTGTTTCTTCAGTAGTTTCAAGAGTTTCTTCATCTTGAACTTCATAATTAATTGATGAATTTGCAGGAATTGCTGCCTTTAACTCATTTAAAGCAGTTGTTGCTTTTGCTTCATCATAATCTTCGCTTTCAGAATCTAAAGCGTCAGCAATTTCATCGTTACCGTATTTAGCAACTAAAGCGTCGATAATATCATTAGTGTCGCCATAATTTTCAACTGCTTCTTCATAAGCACTTGTACCGATACCAAAGAGATGCCAACCGTCGCCGAAAAGTCCATCGTTAGCCCAATCGGTTGCGGCTGAACCAACGCCAACCATTGAAATATAGTAAACCAAGAACATAATAACAGCGAAAATAGGAAGACCTAACCATCTGTTAGTTACTACTTTATCAATTTTATCCGAAGTTGTCAACTTACCTTTGTTATGTTTTTTGTAGCAAGCCTTAATAATTGAAGAAATATAAACATATCTTTCATTTGTGATAATGCTTTCTGCATCATCATCCAACTCTTCTTCAGCGGCTTTAATATCGTTTTCAATATGATCAAGTGTGATTTTATCAAGCTTTAATTGGTCTAAAACTTTATCATCACGCTCAAAGATTTTAATAGCATACCATCTTTGTTGCTCTAGTGGCATATTATGTACTGCCGCTTCTTCAATATGAGCGATAGCGTGTTCAACAGCACCTGAAAATGTGTGCATAGGAACTGTTTTAGTATTTTTAGCAGCATCAATTGTTGCTTCAGCGGCTTCCATAATGCCTGTGCCTTTAAGAGCCGAAATTTCAACTACCTTACATCCTAATTGACGGGATAACTCTTCTTTGTTAATTTTATCGCCGTTCTTTTTAACAATATCCATCATATTGATAGCGATAACAACAGGAATACCAAGCTCTGTAAGCTGAGTTGTAAGATATAAGTTTCTTTCAAGGTTTGTACCGTCGATGATGTTTAAAATAGCATCAGGACGTTCACCGATAAGATAATTTCTTGCAACAACTTCTTCCAAAGTATATGGAGAAAGTGAATAGATACCCGGCAAGTCAGTAATAATAACACCGCTGTGTTTTTTTAGCTTACCTTCTTTTTTCTCAACTGTAACGCCGGGCCAGTTACCAACGAACTGATTTGAACCTGTTAAAGCGTTAAACAATGTGGTTTTACCACAGTTTGGGTTACCCGCAAGGGCAATTCTCAAATCCATAACTAAATCCTCTCATTCTATGATTAGCAACCGCTAACTGATTGCCTAAAAAATAAGGGTTTGTTTTCCCCTTTAAAAAACTTTGATTTTTTACCTTTTGATACTATTCTACTTCAATAAAATCTGCGTCTGCTTTACGAAGTGATAATTCATATCCACGAACAGTAACTTCAATTGGATCACCAAGTGGTGCTACTTTACGGATATTAATTTCAGTGCCTTTAGTGATACCCATATCCATAATTCTGCGTTTGATAGCGCCTTCACCATGGAGTTTTTTAACAACAACAGTATCACCGATTTTTGCATTTCTCAATGTGTTCACTTGAATTTCCTCCTTTAAAATTTAAAGTTTGATAAAATCAAACCATAATCTTTCTAGCCATCTCTTCACTAATAGCCACTCTGGCTTCTTTAACATTTACAATAACATTGCCACCCAACATACTGATAATGGTAACATTGCCACCCGGAACAAATCCGAGATTTTCTAAATGCTTTTTAACTTCAGGGCTTCCGCCGACTTTTTTAATAGTGTTTTCTTCGCCAACACTCGCAAACATAAGCGGCATCATATTAAACATCCCTCTTTTCTTATAACTGATTAGCATATGCTAACTTCAAACTATAATAAATAGTTAGCTTTCGCTAACTTTGCGTTTATATAATACAGCCTTATTCACTTTTTGTCAATATTTTTTCAAAAAATTTTCTTTATATTTTTTAAATTTGTCATTCTGCTCAATTGGTTAGCCTTTGCTAACTAGTATTATTGTGCAGTTTGTACACTATTATTGTTCTTGTATTTTCTGTTGATTAATGTTATAATATTTATAATACTTTCAATTGGGTTTTGCGGAGGGTAAAATAATGAACTTAAAAGAATCGGGCGAAATGTACCTTGAAACTATATACATACTATCTAAAAAAAGCGATTCTGTGCGTTCATTAGATGTTGCCGAGTCAATGGGTTTTTCAAAACCCAGCGTTTCAAGAGCTGTCGGACTTTTGAAAAACGGTCAATATCTTAATGTTGATAAAGACGGATATTTAACCCTTACAGACGCCGGAAGAGAGGTTGCCGAGAAAATTTATGAGCGTCACACTCTTCTTTCCGCCTTTTTAGTAAAGTTAGGCGTCGATGAACAAACAGCCAGTGAAGACGCTTGTAAGCTTGAACATCATATTAGTGATAAATCGTTTCAGGCAATTAAAAATCATGTTAAAAAATTTATGAATGAATAAACTTAAAGCCTTATGAATTTTTCATAAGGCTTTTTTACTTATAAAATTCAGTCGGTCAACATTAATAATGAATCTTCATCTATATCAGGTTGAAGAGCACAATTTAAAGAATGTGAAATAAGTCTTGCAGAACGCTCAATCAATAAATCAATTTCTTTTGGTGTTACTATCATATCACCGGCGCCCTTGTACTCTATTTCATTTTCAGCTATATCATTTACAAGTGTGTTTGCATCAACAACAGTTGGAACTCCAATAGAAATAACCGGAACTCCGAGTGTTTTTTTACTTAACTCATTTCGTGAATTAGCAATTCCGCCGCCGGGAATAATACCGGTATCTGAAATTTGCACCGTTTTGCCCAGTCGAGAAAGCTTTCTGGATGCCAAAGCATCAACCGCAATAACAAAATCAGGCTTTGTTTTATCAATAATTGCCTTTATAATCTCACCGGTTTCAATACCCGTTTGCCCTAAAACACCGGGGGAAATAGCAGTAACACTTCTTAGATTATCAAACCCGATTGACCGAGCTAACTCTTCACCGATATGACGGGTAGCCAAAATATGCGAAACGCAGTCAGGGCCTAGTGCATCAGGAGTAATTTCCCCATTGCCTATTCCGCAAACAAGTGCTTCGCCATCAGGTAATATTTTTACTAATTCATCGGAAATAACCTTTGCTAAATCTTTATCAACAAGTGCTCCGGTATCAAGTTTTTTAGTTTCTATTGTAATATAATTACCTTTTGGCTTTTTAATCGCTCGCTCCCCTGTTTTATTTAAAACTTCAATTTTTGTTATTTTTGCATTATTTACTGTATATTCATCAACCTTTAACCCATCATCGGTATGGGGAGAAACTTCCCGTCTTTCTATGGCAAGATCTGTACGAAAATTCATAATAATCACTCTTTTCAATGCTTTTTTATTAACTTACCCGAAAAAAGTATTGATTATTTCAATAAAAAAATTAAAAACATTGCCTTTCATCAAAAAAATACAAAAAAACTCTTGCTTTTTTGCTAAAAAAGTGGTATTATAATTCGTGCAGATTATCAAATACCGTTTAAGGTAAATATTTTAAGGAGGTGCCTTGATGCCTAACATTAAATCAGCTAAAAAAAGAGTTAAAGTTATCGCTACAAAAACTGAGCGTAACAAAGCTTTGAACTCAGCACTTAAAACTGAAATCAAAAAAGCGAATGCGGCTATTGCTTCAAACGCAGACAATAAAGCAGAACAAGTTAAAATTGCTGTTACTGCTATTGACAAGGCTGCTAGCAAAGGCTTGTTGCACAAAAACAACGCTGCTAGAAAGAAATCATCACTTGTTACAAAGCTTAACAAAGCGTAATTTTAAACGAAAATTAAGAGGATTGAAGTTTTTCTTCAATCCTCTTTTTTGTTATAAAAATTAATAAATAAACGAATATCTGGTACGATATTGCTTTGGCGACATACCTTTTTTCTTTTTAAACAAATGATAAAAAGTTGATAAATTTTCAAATCCGCTTTCAAGTGCAATATCAATTATATCAAAATATGTAGTTGTAAGCATAGCCGCAGCATGCTCAATTCTCAAATCATTTAAATATGCACCTAATGTTTGTCCTGTAGCATCTTTAAACAAACGGCTCAAATGCTCCCTTGATTTTCCCGAATGTTTGATAACTTCGGCAGTTTTAAGCGAATAAACTTCCCTTTTTGTAAGCGATTCGTAAAACTCATCAAACCAAAGCGGAGTTTTAATATAAAAATCTTGACTTGCCATAGCAACTATTTTACAATATAACCTTCTTTAACACCGAAAGCTGCATTACTTTCATCAGTATCAATATGCATAGCAAGAGCAAAGTTATCGTTAACACGAACTACAACATCTTCAAAAACGCAGCCTCTGTCAGCTGACTCAGCTTTAACGCTAACGATTTCTTTATCTTTAACGCCAAATTTTTCTGCATCAGCAGGAGTCATATGAATATGTCTTTTAGCAACGATAACACCTTCGGTTAATTCAACTTCACCGGCAGGGCCAACTAATTTGCAACCAGGAGTACCTTTAATATCGCCTGATTCACGGATAACGCCTGCAACACCGATTGAACGAGCGTCTGTAGCAGATAATTCAACTTGGTCAGCACCTCTTGTCGGACCTAAAATTGTAGCAGTAAGCTCTCTTTTCGGGCCGATAACTCTTACTTTTTCTTCACAAGCAAATTGACCAGGTTGAGAAAGATCTTTTTTATTAGTAAGGGTATGACCTTTACCAAAAAGTTTTTCTAAAGTTTCAGGACATACATGAACATGTCTTGCAGAAGTTTCAATAATAAATTTATCCATTTTTTATTTTCTCCTTAAAATTAATCTTTTATAATTTTACTCCTTTTTTATTGATTTTTCAACTGTTTTTAATAAAAATCCGATTGATTTTTAATTAAAAGTGTGGTTAAATTAAGGTAAAGCGATTTTTTAAACACAAGAAAGGATTGAGTTTTATGAAAATTGCAGTTATTAGCGGTGCCAGCTCGGGCATCGGTATGGAATTTGTCAAAAAGCTTCATAGCAACGAAGAATTTGAACAAATTTGGATTATTGCAAGACGAAAAGAGCGTCTTTTGGATTTAGAATTGAAGTATGGCAAAAAAATCGTGCCGTTAGCACTTGACTTAACAAATCCCGATGATTTAGACAGTTTCAAAGCAGAACTCGAACGAGTTAATCCGGAGATTAAACTGCTTATCAATTGTGCCGGTTATGGTAGATTTGGCAAATACAACGAAATAGCACTTGATGACACATTAAAAATGATTGATTTAAACTGTAAGTCGCTTGTTTTTATGTCTGAAACTTGTATCCCATATATGTCATCAGGCTCAAAAATTTTACAGGTAGACTCAATTGCAGCTTTCCAACCTATACCTTATTTAAATGTATACGGTGCTACAAAGGCTTTTGTAATGAATTACTCGCTGGCTCTTAACAAAGAAGTAGCCGACAAAAATATTCGAGTTTATGCTCTTTGCCCAGGCTGGACAAAAACCGAATTTTTCGACGGTGCAGGAAACGATAAAGGTGCGGTAACAAAATTCACAAAATGGTTTACTGCTGATGAAATAGTTTCTTATGCAATAAAGAAAATTAAAAACACTAAAAAAGTAATTTTAATACCAAGCCTTTATAATAAAATTCAATACGGTTTAGTAAAATTTGCTTCAAAGAATTTTGTTATGAATACTTGGCTCAGACAACAAAAACATAAATAAGGAGATTATTATGGAAAGAATAGCATCATTTTGCGTTGACCACACTCGCCTAAACAAAGGCGTTTATGTTTCAAGAATAGACGGAGATATTACAACTTATGATATTAGAATGAGAAAGCCTAATGTTGAAAAGGTTTTAGACAACGGTGCTCTTCATACAATTGAACATTTATTTGCAACTTATGCAAGAAACTGCGAATATAAAGACCATGTTATTTACTTTGGACCTATGGGTTGCCGAACAGGTTGTTACTTTTTAACAAGAAATCTTGATGACGCTACTGTTTTAAAGATTATTAAAGACGCTTTTCAGTTTATAGCTGACTTTGAAGGTGAAATTCCGGGTTCAACAGCAGTTGAATGTGGCAATTATCGTGACCATAATCTTGAACTTGCAAAAGAAGAAGCTGTAAAAATGGTTAAAACATTGAAACCTTTAACTGTAAATGATATGAAATATATGTAAATTAAATTGTTATTATAGTTAAAAATTATGTTGAAATGTTGAAAACTACTGTATAATCATACAAATCACCTTGAAAAAGGTTGCAATTTTGTAACTTTCGTTTATAATAGAAAACAGATTGTTACAAAGTTGTAACTTTTGGACCTGTTGAAATCACAGGAGAAAGGTGTTTTTATGAAAATATTAAAAGTAAAAAACAATATGGTTGATTTTTCAAAAACACAACATAAGTTTTTTAGCAAAATATTCAATAAAACCAATCATTCATTTAAAAAGAAAAGTTTAATTATTAGTTTATCATTAATTGCGGCAATTATTTTGCCTATCTTCCCATTTTCAACTTTAACATTCGCTTATGAAGTAAAATATGATAACGTTTCACTAGGCTATGTAGCTGAAAAAAGTGCTTTTGAAAAAGCCGAAACAATTGTAAATGATCAAACAGCTGAAAGCATTTCCGGCTCTGCTGAATACAGCTTAACATTAATTCCTGAGAATTCTTTAAACAATGAAAATGAGCTTTCAAACAGTCTTATAACAAATTCTAACTTAATTAAGGCTTACGGAATTTATGCTAACGGAAAATGTATTGTAGCAAGTAAAAAAAGAAAAACACTTTTAAATGCACTTGAAAATTACAAAACTTCAACATTTGATAAATATGACGGTGATATAGCTGTTTTTAATAAAAATGTCGAAGTTAAAGAATGTTACAGCAAGACAAAAGATTTATCTACTTTAAAACAGGTTTCTAAAAAAATTAAATCTAAAATCAAAGTAAATATCGGTGTTTATTCAACAACAAAACAATCGGTAAATTACAAAACAATCGAAAAAGAAGATAAAACCCTTTACAAAGGTGCCGAAAAAACTTTAAAAGAAGGTAAAAAGGGAGAGAAAAAAGTAAAAACTCTCACTCTTTATCAAAACGGTAAAAAGGTTTCTAAAAAGACAGTTACTAACAAAGTAACTAAAAAAGCTAAAAACGAAATTCTCGCAGTCGGTACTAAAAAAATGCCTGACGGAATGAAAAATAAAGAGTATATCTGGCCTATTGAAACCGGTGCGGCTTGTCATATAAGCAGCGGTTTTGGTTCAAGAAGCGGCAGACTCCATAAAGGTATTGATATTATTGCAAACCACGGTACAAATATATTAGCAAGTAACAACGGCAAAGTTGTTCGTGCTTCTGTTTTTGAATCTTATGGTTATTGTGTAGATATTATTCATAAAGACGGTACTTTAACTCGATATGCACACTGTTCAAAATTGCTTGTAAAAGTCGGCGAATCTGTTGCTAAAGGCCAAGTAATTGCAAAGGTTGGTTCAACAGGTCGTTCCACCGCTAATCACTTACACTTTGAAGTAAGACCAAACAGCGGAAATCCTGTAAATCCATCTAATTATGTTAAAAAATAAAATAGCAAATTTAAAAAGACTTTCGTAAAAAATACGAAAGTCTTTTTTGTTTTTTAAAACTCTTTTTGTTTAGATAAATTAGGCATTGTTTTAGAAGAATAGTAATTTAAAACAAAATTACTGTTATAAGAACAAACAAAATAACCTCGTGAACGAATTTTATTCTTGCTCTTAATTGCATAATCAATTACAACGCTTGCTTCACCGAGACTGTTATAGCCCTTATATCGATGAAAAATTATAAGTGATGAGTTATCTGCTAAGCTTGCTTTTATTTTGTTTTTTGCAGCCTTTACAAGCCTTTTAGGTGATGTGGAATAAACATTGACATAATAAACAGCTGAATCTACCGTTGCCGTAACAACTGTTGAACCTTGAGAAATTCCCATAACTGAATTTCTAACTACTTTTGCAACATTCTTATTTTTAGATGCCCATTTTACTCGTTTACCGTTAATTTTAGGCAAAGCCTTTTTTCCTTTATTTAAAACATTAATCGTTTTCTTATTAACATAAACATTACAAACAGCTATTTTATCATCTATTTTTGCTGTTATAACTACTTTGCCCATTCTACGAGCCTTGACTTTACCATTTTTAGTTACACTAACTGTTTTAGGATTACTTGAAGACCAAGAGATATTTGAACTTTTAATATTTTTTGGAATTTTTATTATCGGAAGTCTCAAAGAAGTTCCAAGATCTAAATAATAACTATTAGATGGAAATGAAATGCTTTTAACCGTACTTTCAGTAGGCTTTACAGGATCATCTTTACTTGATAAAGAAAGATTGTAATTTCCGTTTTCAAAACCATTATTGTAAATACCTATAATATAATTGCCCTTTTCAAGCAAAACAGGTTTATCAACATATTTTAGATTAGTAAGTGTAAAAATAGTTTTTAACCTATTATCATAAAGACAAAAATTAGAGTTTTGACTGCTTGAATATTTTATTTTCACAGTTTTCTTTTCTTCAATTCTAAACTGATAGAATTTACCGTCCCAAGCATCGCCCAATTTTCCCTTAACGCTATCTCCTAGTCTTATTTCAGGATAATTATAAGCGGCGACTTTAGGCGTACTGATAAAAGAAAAAAGGAAAAATGATAATGCTAAAATTAATGAAAAAATTTTCATCAATGACCTTTTTTCAGCCATATAAACCACCTTTTTTATTTAACATATTTAAATTTTTCTAATTTTTTTACTTTTGCGGATTTTACTTTGTTTAAAACAAACTCATTATATTTTTCAGAAATATATTCATTATAAACAGCACTTTTATAAGTTTTAAAACTTTTAAATCCACCATTGCTTCTACTATTACAAACAATAACCGATAAAGAGTTATTTTCATCAATAACTTCACTTATATCACCGGTTTTTAACTTTTGTACTTCTTCAAAAGCTAAAGAAGAACTCTTTTGAAGATCAGAAGCATTTTCATCATTAATTAAAGTATTATTTTTTAAAACATCTTTATTAATATTATTTTTAATATAATTAAAATCTTTTTTATTTTCAAGTGCTGATTTCACTTTTTTCATTATTGTATCAGCATTGCTGTTTTTAGCTTTTTCAATTGTATAGACTGTCAAATCATATTTATCAAAAGCTTTGTATTTTTCATTTTTAACACTTTCATACCAAGCTTTCAAGGCTTTATCATCGGTATAAAGTTTCCCGCCTTTTTCACCTAATTTATTTCTATTTTCAATTTGAAGATTGCTGTAATAATAAGTGAAAAAAGAAGATTTAGTATATTGTTTAACGCCATAAACAGGCTGAGAATTTGCAATTTTTTGTGAACGGGAATTATTCTCATTTTCCATAAGTTGAATAATTGAATTATAAGAAGCATCTTTTTTATCAATTATTTTATTTTCAACCGCAATTTGTTGTTCAACTTTAAACTTTGTTAAAACTTCAAGTGTATGGTCTTGTAATTCTGATAATGGTGTGACACCATCAATTTCTTTATCCCAAAAATCATCATTAATTTCTTGTTTATTGCCGTATTTTTCAATTATATATGACTTTTCCGCTGACATCCTGTCAGATAGCTCTTGTGCTGTAATAGAGTAACCGTTTACCTTTGCAACTGTTTCATCAGGTGAAACAGTTTTATTAGTTTCTTTTACAATAATAATTATAGCCGCCGCAATAACAAACATAATCAACGGAATTAAATACATAAGCGGCATATATTTAGCTACTTTTTCAGTTTTGGTTTTTGGTTTTTCCTTCATAACTTTTTCCTATTTAAGCTCATCGAGAGTAAGCGAATAAGCACCGTAAAATTCTTTCATAAAAATATCAGCTTCTTCGCAATTCATATTCACAACTGCTTTATAGCAGCTGTCATAAGCTTTTTTAAACTCAAGGTTACCCATTTTTAATTCTTCTTCACATTTAATAAGCGCCGAAATTTTATCAGCCGATTTAATGATTTTTTTGAAACCGTCATCGTAAAACAAAATATCCTTATACTCGCCTTTTAAATCATCAGGTAACATTAAAAGCAATTTGTCACAAGCATTAGCTTCAATATCTTTATAAGCAGTTTGTATTTTATTATTAAAATATTTAACAGGAGTCGGCATATCGCCTGTAATAATCTCGCTTGCATCATGATAAAGTGCAATTACCGCCGCTTTATTCGCATCATAATTTTTGCCTAATCGTTTATTGCCGATAAGGCACAAAGCATGGGCAATTACAGCTACTTCGTGAGAATGCACCGAAAGCGACTCATACGAAGTATTACGCATAAGAGACCAGCGGTTTATAAACTTCATTCTTGAAATAAAGGCAAAAAAATTACCCATAACTTTTTTTACTCCTTAAAATTTAAAAATCTTGTTTGCGTTTTCAGTTGTAATACTAACAACTTCATCAACCGAAACGCCTTTTATTTCAGCAATTTTTTCGGCTATAAAAATCATATAGTCCGAACGATTGCATTTGCCCCTAAACGGCACAGGCGTCATATATGGTGCGTCGGTTTCAAGCACCAAATTTTCAAGCGGAATTTCTTTTACAACCCCCGGCAACACTCTTGCATTTTTAAAAGTAAGTGCACCGCCAATGCCAAGATACATACCGAGTTTTACAATTTCTCGTGCCATTTCAACCGAGCCTGAAAAACAATGAACAACACCTTTAGGCTTAAACTCTTTTAATAAATCGAGCGTGTCGCCATGTGCCTCTCTATCGTGGAAAGTTATCGGAAGTCCCACTTCATTTGCAATTTCAAGTTGTTTTCTTAAAACTGAAATTTGTGTTTCTTTCGGCGAATCATCATAGTAATAATCTAAGCCGATTTCGCCAACAGCGACCACCTTTTCATGCTTTAATAGATTTAAAAACTTTTCCTTATCTAAAGGGTGTTCCTTAGTATCATGCGGATAAATTCCCACCGCTGCATAAAGCATATCATATTTTTCACAAAGTGACAAAACCTTTTCGGCGTTGTCAAGATTGACCGAACAGGTAACAATTTTTTCAACGCCGTTTTGGTTTATTTCATTTAAAACATCACTTAAATTATTCTCAAATATCTCATCATCATAATGAGCATGAGTATCTATCATTTTTTGCATTTTATCTAATTTTTGAACCCGCAGGAATACCTTCAGGGAAGATAACTTTAACGCCGTCATCAGTATCAGCCGCTAAAATCATACCGCTGCTTTCAACACCGCAAAGTGTAACAGGCTTTAAGTTTGCAACAACAATAACGCTTTTGCCGATTAATTCTTCAGGTTTATAATACTGAGCAATGCCCGATGCTACAATTCTGTCGTTACCGCTACCGTCATCTAAAGTCAATTTAAGCAACTTTTTAGCTCTTTTAACAGGTTCACAATCTTTAATTTTTGCAACTCTTAAGTCAATTTTAGCAAATTCATCAATTGTAATTTCATCTAAAAATTTAACTGCTTTAGGTTTTGCCTGTGCTTTTTGAGCAGCTTCAACCTGTTTTGAAATAATAGAATTTAATTCTTCAATTTCTTTATCAGCATCAATTCTCGGGAATAAAACATCGCCTTTTTTAACTGTTACTGTCTTTGGTAAAACGCCGAATTTGCCTGCGTTTTCATAAGAAATATAATCAGCCGCACCGATTTGCTCAAAAATCTTAGGCATTGTTGTAGGCATAAATGCCGACAAAAGAGTTGTAGCAATACGAATTGCCTCAAGCAAATTATAAAGAACACAAGCCAATCTTGGTTTGTTTGCCTCATCTTTTGCAAGCACCCAAGGTTGAGTTTCATCAATATATTTATTAGCCCTTGATACAACTTTAAATATTTCAATTAAAACATTGTTAAGTTGAGTTTCATCAATAAAATTATCACACTTTTCTCTAAGTGATTCGCAAAGAGAAATTAAATCATCATCAAACTCGCCTGACTCCTGATTTTCAGGTAATGTTCCGCCAAAATATTTTTCAACCATTGCAACAGTACGAGAAACCAAGTTACCAAGACCGTTTGCAAGGTCAGAGTTAATTCGGTTAATCATAATCTCATTTGAGAATGAACTATCTGCACCAAGTGCCATCTCACGCAAAATATGATAACGAATTGCATCTGCACCGTAACGCTCGCCCAAAACAAACGGGTCAACAACGTTACCGATTGATTTAGACATTTTTTGACCGTTGAAAGTAATCCAACCGTGAACTGCAAGATGTTTTGGCAACGGCAAATCAAGTGCCATCAACATAGCCGGCCAAATAATAGCGTGGAAACGCATAATATCTTTAGCAACCATATGAACATCAGCAGGCCAGAATTTATCATAATCATTATATTTACCGTTTTCATAGCCGAGTGCAGTAATGTAGTTGGAAAGTGCGTCAACCCAAACATAAATCACGTGTTTATCATCAAACGGAACAGGAATGCCCCACTTGAATGAAGTACGAGATACGCACAAATCTTCAAGTCCCGGTTTAATAAAGTTATTTACAAGTTCAACAGCACGAGTTTTTGGCTGTAAATAATCAGTTTCCAAAAGCAATTTTTCAATTTTGTCAGCAAAAGGTGACATTTTAAAGAAATAAGCCTCTTCTTTTGCATCAATAACTTCTCTGCCGCATTCAGGACATTTGCCGTCAACTAATTGACTTTCAGTCCAGAAAGATTCGCAAGGAGTACAATATTTACCATGGTATTCACCTTTGTAAATATAGCCTCTGTCATAAAGTTCTTTAAAAATCTTTTGAACCGATTCAATATGATAATCATCAGTAGTACGAATATATCTATCATAGCTAATATTCATATAGCTCCAAAGATTTTTAAAAGTTTTAACTATTTCATCAACATACTCTTTAGGAGTAATGCCTTTTTCTTTTGCTTTCTCCTCGATTTTCTGACCGTGTTCATCAGTACCGGTCAAAAACATTACATCATAACCCTGCATTCGTTTGTATCTCGCAATTGAATCGCAAGCGACTGTGGTATAACAATGTCCGATATGAGGATTACCCGATGGATAATATATCGGAGTGGTAATGTAAAACTTTTTTGACATAATGTTTTTCCTCCAAATAAAATTAGTACATTATATTATACCGCCAAAACGCTTAAAATTCAAGGCTTTTTAATAATATTTTCCAACCATTGTATTTACTGATTAACATTATTTAATAATATATCAAACAAATGTGATGAAAATGCGATACAAGTAATAACTTTTTATCATTTTTTATTTATTTTACATATAATAATTACAAATTGATTAAATGTGGTGATTATATGTGTTCAATTTGCGGATTAATTGATTTTCATCAAAAAATAGACAACTCGTTAGAAAAAGCCAAAAGAATGGGCAGTGTTATGAAACATCGTGGAATGGACGACGAAGGAGCGTTTGAATTCAAGTATGGTGCATTTCAACATAACCGCCTTGCTGTTATGGACATAAAAAACGGTGTTCAACCAATGAATGCGTTTGTAAACGATTATAAATACACGATTGTTTACAATGGCGAGATTTACAATTGCGATGAATTAAGAAAAGATTTAACTGAAAAAGGCGTTGTTTTTAAAACCAACTGCGACACAGAAGTGGTTTTATATACTTACATTTACTACGGCAAAAAATGTGCCGAAATGTTAAACGGAATTTTTGCGTTTGCGGTTTTTGATTCAAAAAACGATTATGTTTATCTTGCACGAGACCGTTTTGGAATTAAGCCGTTTTTCTACACAATGATTGACAGCACCCTTGCGTTTGCATCGGAAATAAAAGCTCTTTTAACTCTTGATAAAGTAAAACCGATTATCGACAAAAAAGGACTTTGGCAATTGTTGTATTTAGCACCGATAACTCTTGAAGGTCAAACAGTTTTCAGAGATATTTTTGAAATTAAACCGGGATACTGCGGAACATTTTCTCGCAAAGGCTTAACTCTGAAAAAGTACTTTGAATTAACTCCCGAAAAATTAGATATTACTCCAAGCGAAGCCGCAGCTCAAGTAAAACACTTACTCCTAGATACAGTTGAACGCCAATTAATTTCAGATGTACCGCTTTGCACATTTTTATCGGGCGGACTTGATTCTTCTGCACTTTCTGCCATTGCCGCTAAAGAATATGTTAAAAAAGGCAGAATTTTATCGACATATTCATTTGAATACGAAGACAATAAGAAAAATTTCAAGAAATCGTTGTTTCAACCGCAGGGCGACGATGAATTTGCGACTTATTTAGCTGATTATCTAGGCACCGACCACACTGTTTTAACTGTTCCTACTCAAACAGTCGCCGACTATTTGACAAAAGCCGTATACTATCGTGATTTTCCGGGTCAAGCTGATATAGACTCATCGCTTTTATACTTCTGCGAGCAAGTTAAAAAAAGTCACACAGTTGCAATGTCCGGTGAATGTTCCGACGAACTTTTTGGCGGATACCCTTGGTTTTATCGTGAAGAAATGCTTTATTCAAACTTTTTCCCGTTTGTTCACGACCCGTTTGCACGCATTAAATTATTTGACAAGTCGATAACTGCCGCAGAAGAAGGCTACGAATATATGTCACGCATTTACCGCCGCGATATAGAATCGGTAAAAACGCTTGAAACCGACTCACCCGCAACTAAAACCGCAAGAATTGCAACAATTCTTTCGACAAAATACTTTATGACTAACTTGCTTGAGCGAAAAGACCGAATGAGTATGGCTTCATCACTTGAAGTTCGTGTGCCGTTTGCCGACCATCGACTAGCACAATTTGTTTACAATGTTCCTTGGGAAATCAAATTTGAAAATAACGTTGAAAAGGCACTTTTGCGAAATGCAATGGTTGATTATTTACCCGATAAAATTTTATGGCGAAAAAAATCGCCTTACCCAAAAACTCACAATCCAAAATACGAAGAAATAGTCGAAAACATTCTTGAAAATCGCCTTAAAAGCGATAGCGTTTTATCGTCTGTTCTCAATTTTGATGTATATAAGTCTATTAAGCAAAAAGAAAACATAACTTGGTTTGGTCAATTAATGGCAAAACCGCAACTTTTTGCTTGGTTGATTCAGCTTGATTATTTCTTGAAAGAATACAACTGTATAATCGAATAAAACTAGTTAAATTTAATAAATAAGCACCAAAATATTTGGTGCTTATTTATATTGTAAAACATCATAAAATATGCTATATTATTTATATATAAGCAAAAACGGAGGAAGTTTTTTTATGAAGAAATTAATATGTATAATATTATCGTTTATGATGCTTTTTTCTTTTTTAAGCATCTCTACTGTTGTTTCAGCCACTGAAATCATTTACGGTGATGTTAATGATGACGGCGTTGTTGATATGAAAGACTATTTGATGATGAAAAAAAGAATTGCAGGTTTAGTTAACAACTTGCAAATCAACCGTTTAAATACCGATATCAACGGTGACGGAAAAATCAATGTGCTTGATTTAAATAAGCTTGCTAAACATTTGACCAATAAAGAGATTTTAGGCAAAACAACTTATTATGCAATGGATGAGTTATCTGATAGTATGAATTTAGTTGGCAGAGCTGTTTTGGATAATGATAAAGTTTTACTTTCTCAAACCGCCAGCGGAATTAAATTCAAAGCAAATTGTAACGGTGATTTAATTTTCTATGTTACTACCGCTGCAAAAGGTTATATGGATATTATTGTTGATGATAATTATGATAATGTCACTAGAGTAGCTGTATCTTCGGCAAAAACAAAATATCAACAGGAATTAGGTCTTAGCGAAGGCGAACATACCATTACTCTTTTAAAGGCTACAGAATGGTCGCAAAATAATTTAATTACTTTAAGCGCAGTTTCGATTTTCGGAGAAAAAGCAAATGTAAAACCGGCTACTCGCCCACATAGAATTGAATTTTACGGTGATTCACTTACCAGCGGTTACGGTAACTTTAATAAAGAAAAAGGTTCTATTTTTTACACATGGGATTGTCAAGACGGCGGTCAAACTTATGCAACATTTTTATCTAATAAATTAAATGCTGAATGGGCAATAGCTTCTGCTTCAGGCTTCGGCGTTTTAGGCGGACATTCAGATCATACCAGCCTTTACAGTAAATTCTTTGATTATTCTGTTGTAAACAGTACAGACCCTTCTAAAAACATAAAATGGTCAAGAAGTGATTTTGACGCTGATTTAATAATTATAAACTATGGCACAAATGATGATACAAGAGCTAGAAAAGAAGGTCTTGATATTGATGCCTTTGTTGCAGAATGCGGCAAAATTATCGCTGCTATGAGAGCTGATAACCCTGATGTTAAAATTCTTTGGAACATCGGTATGGCTTCGGTTTCGGATTCAAGCGATGTTGTTACAGCTTTAAAAACTGTTGCAAGCACTTATAATATTGATTTTTATAAATGCCCTGCAAAAGCTAACGGCGGTGACGGTCACCCAACAATAGAAGACCACAAATACCATGCTGAAAATCTTTATAATAAGATTAATGAGCTTTATCCTGATTTATTCAAATAAAGTTTTAAAAAAAACTTGACAAATCATATACAATGTGTTATCATATTAGCACTGTCCGTTCTAAAGACAGCAGGTGAGATTTTCTCGTAAGTATTTAACGCCTGCCGAGGAAAGGTGCATTAGTGATAATATTAATGTGTAATTTATGCCTTTCCGTTTATTTTGCGGAAAGGCTTTTTCTATTCGTAGATAAACTTTAAACGAACAGTTTAGAATTTATTCGGAGGTGAATTGTTTTGCCAAGTACAGCTGTTTTAGAACAAAAGAAACAAGTTGTTGCTGAATTAACAGAAAAACTTAAAGCTTCTTGTGCCGGTGTTGTAGTTGATTACAAAGGTATCTCTGTTGCTGATGATACAGTTCTTCGTAAATCACTTCGTGAGGCCGGTGTTGACTACTTCGTAGTTAAAAACACATTGCTCGGTTTTGCTGCTGATGAAGCAGGTCTTAGCGATCTTAAAGGTGTTCTCGAAGGAACAACTGCTATCGCATTAAGTGCTGATGACTATGTTTCTCCTGCTAAAATTCTTAATGAATTTGCTGAAAAAGCAGACGGTTATTTCGAAATCAAATCTGGTTTCATGGATGGCGAAGTTGTAAGTCTTGATAAAATCAAAAGTCTTGCTAAACTTCCATCAAAAGAGGGTCTTATTGCAAAAGCACTTGGAAGCCTCAAAGCTCCTATTTGCAACCTCGTTTATGCTCTTAATGCTATTAAAGATAAGGCTGATGAAGAGCAAAGCGCTTAAATTTAATAAAAGTGCAAAAACATTAAGCCTATAACGGCTAAACAAAAAAATTAAAATTATATTTCGGAGGAAAAATAAAATGGCTTCAGAAAAAATTACAAAATTTATTGATGATGTTAAAGCTCTTTCAGTTTTAGAGCTTGCTGAGCTCGTAGAAGCTCTCGAAGAAGAATTTGGCGTATCAGCTGCTGCTCCTGTAGTAGTTGCAGGTGGTGCTGAAGGCGGCGCTGCTGCTGAAGAAAAATCAGAATTTGATGTTGTACTTACATCAGCTGGTGCTCAAAAAATCGCTGTTATCAAAGCAGTTAGAGAAGCAACCGGTCTTGGCCTTGCAGAAGCAAAAGCTATGGTTGACGGTGCTCCTAAAGCAATCAAAGAAGGCGTTTCTAAAGATGACGCTGAAGCTCTTAAAGCTAAACTCGAAGAAGCTGGCGCTTCTGTTGAACTTAAATAATTTAAGTTTGAACTTTTTTAAAATCCCAAGGAAAATTCCTTGGGATTTTTTATTTTGTATATCATACAGCAAAAACACCCGATAGTTTTATCGGGTGTTTTATATTATTTCATATCAATAATTGTACCGCCGCCAACTACTACATCGCCATCATATAAAACAACGGCTTGTCCTTTTGTAATTGCTCTTTGCGGCTCATCAAATTCAATATACAGCTTGTCGCCGTCTTGTGTAACAGTTGCAGGCTGTTCCGCCTTGCTGTAGCGAATTTTTGCACTAATATGCATCGGCTCTTCAATTTTTTCAACAGAAATTAAATTAATATTATCCGCAACAAGCGTCTTTTTAAACAAATCATCTTGATCGCCTAAAACAACTTCATTAGTTTCAGGGCGAATATCTGTTACAAACATCGGTTTTCCAAAAGCAATTCCAAGACCTTTTCGCTGACCGATTGTATAACGAATTATGCCTTGATGTTCGCCTAAAATCTTGCCGTTTTTATCAACAAAATTACCTTTTTCACAAGGTTTGCCCAAGCGTTTTTCAATAAACGCCGAGTAATTACCATCAGGCACAAAACAAATATCCTGGCTATCATGTTTATTCGCATTTAAAAAGCCCTGTTCATTCGCAATCTCACGAATTTGAGTTTTGTTATACTCGCCAAGCGGAAAAAGCGTATGCTTTAACTCATCTTGAGTCATTGAATAAAGCACATAGCTTTGGTCTTTTGTATCATCAACCGCTTTTTTAAGCAAATACCTGCCCGATTTTTCATCATACTCTCTGCGAACATAATGACCTGTTACAACATAGTCGATTTCAAGCTCTTTTGCCCTAGTCATCAGCTTTTGAAACTTTAGTTTTCGGTTGCACTCAATACAAGGGTTTGGTGTTCTGCCGCTTAAATAACAGTCAACAAAATTATTGATAACACCGCTCTCAAAATCCGACTTAAAATTAAAAACATAGTAAGGAAATCCAAGGCGAATTGCAACAGAGCGTGCGTCTTCAATATCAGAAAGCGAACAACAAGTTTTTGTATCTTTTACGATAATGTCGTCATTATCGTAAAGCTTCATAGTAGCACCGATGCAGTCATATCCGTTTTTAACACACAGATAAGCGGCAACGCTTGAATCAACGCCGCCACTCATCGCAATTAATGCTTTTTCCATAAATTAACCAAGCCTTATCATTTCATCAATTGGTTTTCTAGCCTTTTCAATCAATTCATCGCTCATAACCATTTCTTCGCCGGCAGTACCGAGCAAGCAATTATAAACATCAGGCAATGAAATTGATTTCATATTGTGACATACTAAATCTTTTGACATTGGGAAGAATTTTTTATCAGGACAAAGATATTTTAAATGCTCTTCAATAGAAGTTTCTGTGCCTATAATAAATTCTTTAGCGTCACTTTTAATAGCAAAATCCATAATTCCGCTGGTTGAGCCAACATAATCAGCCTGTTCAACAACGCCCGGAACACATTCAGGGTGAACGAGCATAAGTGCATTTGGATGTGCTTCTTTTGCACGTTTTGCCTCGGCAGCACTTACTCTTGCATGAGTAGGGCAACCGCCTTTAACAAGTTTCAATTCTTTTTCAGGCAACATTTTTGAAATGTAATCGCCAAGGTTGCAATCAGGAATAAACAAGATTTTATCATTATCAATATTTTTAATAATCTTAACCGCTGACGATGAAGTTACGCAAACATCACAAAGGGTTTTTAGTTCAGCAGTTGTGTTAATATAAGCAACAACGGCATAATCAGGATACATTTGTTTAAGCCCTTGCAACAACTCAACATCCATCTGTTCTGCCATTGGGCAGCCTGCAATTGGATTTGCAAGATAAACTGTTTTTTCAGGCGACAAAATCTTTGCGGTTTCCGCCATAAACCTAACACCGCACATCAATAAATTTTTCTGCGGCACTTCTTTTGCCTTTTGAGCTAAAGCGAATGAATCGCCTGTAATATCGGCAATTTCAATAATCTCTCTGGCAACGTATGAATGAGCAAGAATACAAAAATCTTTTTCTTTTTTTAGTTTTAATATTGCATCTTGCATTTCTTTAACTAGCATAAATAAAAACTCCTTTTTAAAGTCTTTTTCATAGTATATCACATTTGTAGGTCTTTTTCAACTTCAAACTTTTTGATAAATTTTATTTATTTTTTGTCAAAATTCTTTTTAAAAATATGCTTAACTATTAAAAATTTAACACGCATTGTAAATCAATAACATCTTCATATAATATAACATTTGTTATATCTTTTGAGCAACAAAAAATTCTGAAAGAAATTTCTTTCAGAATTCTTTATTATAAAATGCATAACCTTTTTTACCATTACGCTTTTTCTCATACAAAGCTGAATCAGCATATTTTAATACATCTTCATACTTTTCTCCGCTTTTGCAGAAATAAACTCCGGCACTAATTGAAAATCCAACACTTAAATCATTCGAATTAAGTAAAGCATTATTAAGCCTATCAAGTCTGGTCTTTACATATTCAATGTCATTTTCATCTAATCCATCAAGCCAAACAACAAACTCGTCACCGCCAAAACGCCCGGTAAAGTTATTACGGCGTAGTCTGGCTTTTAATTCATTAGCCAGCCTCTTTAAAATTTCATCTCCTACATCATGACCATAAGCATCATTTATATTTTTAAAATCATCAACATCTAAAAAAATAAAAGCTCCTTTTGAATTCTCTTGATTTAATTTATTAGTAACAAATTCTTCCAAAGCTCTGCGGCTTGCAACTTGAGTTAACGGATCAACATCGGCTCTTTGCCTAAGTTTCATTTCCTCTTTATTTTTAATATCAAGATATTTATTAAACACTGACGCTAAATACCTTAATTCAGATGTACCCTTTTCTTCAATATACTCATTATTTGAAATAGATTCAACATATTTACCTAAAACAACCGTAACTTTTCTATAAAGAATAATTGAAATAATTATTACTAAAACAACGCCTATCATCACTACTATATGTAATGTTATGATGCTTGATTTTATCTCATCGTTTTTTGCTAAAACTCTTTCTTCTGTTTTGTTTAAAACTTCTTTTTCAAACTTGCTTATTTTTTCATAAATATAGCGCTTATATACATTATATTCTTTACAATGAATTAATTTTTGAGCAGTTTTGATTTTTTGATCTTTTGATAAACCAAGCTCAACTTTACTTAAAGAACTTTCTCTGACTTGAATCGGCATTTCATCCATATTATTATTTGCACTTGCGATTAATGCAAAAGCATGAGCCTCTCTTTTTGCCAGCTCATTCGACAACTCCAAAGCTTCTCTAATCGTTGTACAGTCAACATTATACTTTTCAGCTTTTTCGATTTCTTTTTCTCTAAGCCTTTTATCAATTATTTCATAATACTCTTCTATAGAGCTTTGCTCCATAGTATCTACATAATTACTTATGCTAAGTGTTAAAAGGTCGGATTCCTTTTGAAGGATATTTGCCGCATCGTCACAGGCTAAATACATCTTTTGAAATTCAGATGCTTTGTCTTGTTTTGATTGAATAACAACATCGGTAATAATGGTTAAAACAGAAACCAAAATTACAGTAACAACAAATGAAATATTTATAAGCTTTATGCTTAAAGAAAATCTCTTTTTACCCTGCAGACTAATCACCCTTTTCTATTTATATTATTAATAACATAATATCATAAAACTTTCCTTTTTTCAAGAAAAATCATCACAATTTTCGTTAAAAAGCAACAAAAAAATAAAGATTTTTATATAAAAAAGTATAATTAGTGCTAATATTTCGCAAAAGCCACCGCTTAATTAGTTTTAACGGTGGCTTTTAAAATATTATATCTAATTTTTTTGATTTTGTCTTATAGTACCATTACGATATGCTTTTATTAATTCCTTTAAATCTTTGATATTTTCACGAATTTTTTTACCATTGTCGGTATCACCTACAAGTATACGCTTTTGACTAACTTCTTTTGCAACCTGGTTAGTCTGCATATCTCTTCCACTGCGAATTGTATCATCAATAGATTTAAAAGGCTCGTGAGCCGTAAGCATAAGTCCGTAAGAATTATAAATGAGTGTATATCCAGCAATTCCTGTTACTTTGTGATATGGTTGTGAAAAGCCACCATCAATAATAATAACCTTACCGTTGCATTTTACAGGGCTTTCACCCTCGGAATGATGAATTGGCACATGACCGTTTATAATATGAGCCTTATCGCCTTTTATACCAAACATTTTAAAAATTTTATCAACAATATTTTCATCATTTATAAGTGAATAATAAACATCTTTTTTCTCAGTATGAGTGGATTCATCTGCAATAAAATATCGTTCAAATGTTGTCATTTTATCTCTGCCATAAAGTGGAGAGTCAGGTCCGTTCCATAAAAACCATAAAACATCTCTGCCGGCTTGTTTTTCTTCTTCATTTACAGAGAAAAATGCTTTTCTTGCACAACGCTCAATTTCATCATAAAGCTCTTTGCCGCATAAATCTTCTCCAAAAAGATTTATTTTTCTAAAGCTTCCGTCTGAGTTCATAGGAATACAACCATGAAAAAGCAAATTATTGTTACAAACCTTATAAAGACTTCCCTTTTGCAAAAGCAAGTTAATATGGTTTTTTAATTTAACGCAATTTCTAAAAGAATTGCTAAGCGTTGCAATTACAGATTTTTCTCCATCGGTAAGCTCATAAGGATTGTTAAAATCAATAGTCGGAAAATCAGTATCAAGCATTTTATACTCTTTTCCGTCGATTTTAACAGTACCTTTTTCAACATCAATTTTATCAAGCAGTCTTCTGTTATCCATTTTATATTCAGGGTGATTTTCAATAAGTTGACCTTCGAGTTTAAACTGAATAACAGTAATTGCTTTTTGCATTTTCATCGCAAGCAAGGTTTTAGTATCCATACCGTGAGAATGTCTGCTTCTGATAGTAAACTGTTCGCAAGGATCATCGGCATATGTTTCCATTGCAAAAAGAACAAGCGGCATCATACTAATACCATAACCGTTTTCAAGAACCGAAAGATTATCATAAAGCAAGCTTGTTCTGACAATGTTAGCAATACAAGCGGTTTGACCTGCAAAAGCACCCATCCAAAGCACATCATGATTGCCCCATTGAATATCAAGCGAATGATAATTAAGCAAACTGTCCATAACAAAATGAGAGCCGTGGCCCCTGTCATAAATATCGCCGATAATATGTAAATGGTCAATAACAAGCCTTTGAATTAAATTCGACATTTCAATAATAAATTCATCGGCACAACCGATTTCAATTATTGTATTTATAATTTCATCATAATAAGCCTTTTTATTTAAAACTTCTTTTTTCTCGGTAATAAGCTCTTCTATAACATATCTAAAATTTTCAGGCATTGCCTTTCTGACTTTTGAACGGGTATACTTTGATGATACAATTTGGCAAACCGATACAAGCCTATATAAAGTAGTTCTATACCAGCTGCTATCAGCCTTGTTTTGAGTTTTAATATATTGTAATTTTTCAAGCGGATAATAAATTAAAGAAGCCAAATCTTCTTTTTGGTCGTCAAAAAGAGTGTCGCCGAAAACATCGTCAATCTTTTTCATCACAGCCCCCGAACCATTACGAAGCACATGAGAAAATGCTTTATATTCTCCGTGAATATCGGAAAGAAAATGCTCGGTTCCCTTTGGCAAGTTTAAAATAGACTGCAAATTTATAATTTCGGTTGCAGCGCTATCTATGGTTGGATATTGTTTTGAAAGACATTCCAAAAATCTGATTTTTTCCATAAAATCACCGCCGTTATCATCATAGTATAACCTTATTATATAGCCGCTTACTTGCTTTTTCAATTAATATTTTGTAAATTCTGCCTGTTAATTTTTTAACTAACAAAGCCAATAAAATAGTCTGTTGTTTTTTATAATTGTATGTACACTTTTTTCTCTTGCTTATATGTGCAACTAACAAAAAGCCCTTTGAGAAACGGATTTCTCCTTTTCTCAAAGGACAAGTTGGCAAACAGGAATTTGACTTGCCTATTTTCTTAAAATCTCATGTGGAGCTTCTATTTCATTTGCCAAGGTATGCTCTGT
>CAKSNE010000007.1 GCA_934476085.1 uncultured Eubacteriales bacterium
GATATGTCAAAAATGATAGTTGTTGATCATTCTATTTATTATTTAGAGAATAATGAATACACTTGTATTGAATTTTTCAATACCGAAGATTATGCTATTAATTCAACAGAAATAACCGTTAAAGATTATATTAACGGTATTCCTGTTACAAGAGTAAATGGGGCGCAAATTAAGTATATTAACAAAAACTGCTATTCAAAATTAACAAAAATAAATATACCAAATACTGTAAAAACAATAGGTAAAAGGGCCTTTTGTAAACTTAAAAATTTAACAGAATTAACTTTGCCTAAATCATTAACCAAAATTGAAGAATATGCTTTTAGCGGTTTGAAAAAAATAACAAAATTAAATTTGCCTGATTCAATAACTGAAATCGGAGAATGTGCTTTTAAAAATACAAATATATCAAAAATTAATATGCCAAGAAGTTTAAAAGAATTTTCGGGTGGCTTTATAGGTATGGATAAACTAAAAAGTATAACAATACCGAAAGAAATAAAATACATAAGTGACAGTGCTTTTAATTCTGATACAAATCTTTCAAAAGTAATATTTGAGGGTGACAATGTTGAGGGTATTGGAGATTTTGCGTTTGCTTATTGTAAATCACTTAAGAAGTTTAAATTCCCAAAAAAGTTAGTTGTAATAGGCGACTATGCATTTGCCGATTCAGGATTAAGCGGAAAAGTAATACTTCCAAAAAAATGTTATTATATTGCTGAAGGTGCTTTTAACGGTTGCAAAAACATAACAAATGTTTGCTTTAAAGGTAAAAATATCGAAGTTTATGAATCTGCTTTTTTGGGATGTGAAAAAATAAAATCATTTACAGGCTCAAAAAATATTATTAGATACGGTACCACCTCATTTGCTTGTTGCACTTCGCTTAAAAACTTTACTGTTTCAAAAAAATTAAAATATTTGAATGAGGAAACATTTCTTCGTTGTGATAATATGAAAACAATAAAAATTCTTACAACTAAAACAAAGACAATTATAGGTAAGCGTGTTTTTAGAGGTCTTCCTAAGAAATGCAAAATATATGTAAAAACATATAAAATGAAAAAAGCAGTAAAAAACAGCGGTTTTAAAGGTACTGTTATTGTAAATAAAAATTTAAAATAAGCAAATCCATTGGAGAATTTTTATGAAAAAAATATTAAGTATAGGCATAATTATTGCAATAATTGCAACTATGTTGACAAGTTTTTGTGTGAAAGCAGAAGAAACTCAAGAAGCCGTTAATCCTAATATAATGTATGCTTATTCCAGTTATTCTGATGAACTTGACAGTTTTACTATTGATATGTCAAAAATGATAGTTGTTGATCATTCTATTTATTATTTAGAGAATAATGAATACACTTGTATTGAATTTTTCAATACCGAAGATTATGCTATTAATTCAACAGAAATAACCGTTAAAGATTATATTAACGGTATTCCTGTTACAAGAGTAAATGGGGCGCAAATTAAGTATATTAACAAAAACTGCTATTCAAAATTAACAAAAATAAATATACCAAATACTGTAAAAACAATAGGTAAAAGGGCCTTTTGTAAACTTAAAAATTTAACAGAATTAACTTTGCCTAAATCATTAACCAAAATTGAAGAATATGCTTTTAGCGGTTTGAAAAAAATAACAAAATTAAATTTGCCTGATTCAATAACTGAAATCGGAGAATGTGCTTTTAAAAATACAAATATATCAAAAATTAATATGCCAAGAAGTTTAAAAGAATTTTCGGGTGGCTTTATAGGTATGGATAAACTAAAAAGTATAACAATACCGAAAGAAATAAAATACATAAGTGACAGTGCTTTTAATTCTGATACAAATCTTTCAAAAGTAATATTTGAGGGTGACAATGTTGAGGGTATTGGAGATTTTGCGTTTGCTTATTGTAAATCACTTAAGAAGTTTAAATTCCCAAAAAAGTTAGTTGTAATAGGCGACTATGCATTTGCCGATTCAGGATTAAGCGGAAAAGTAATACTTCCAAAAAAATGTTATTATATTGCTGAAGGTGCTTTTAACGGTTGCAAAAACATAACAAATGTTTGCTTTAAAGGTAAAAATATCGAAGTTTATGAATCTGCTTTTTTGGGATGTGAAAAAATAAAATCATTTACAGGCTCAAAAAATATTATTAGATACGGTACCACCTCATTTGCTTGTTGCACTTCGCTTAAAAACTTTACTGTTTCAAAAAAATTAAAATATTTGAATGAGGAAACATTTCTTCGTTGTGATAATATGAAAACAATAAAAATTCTTACAACTAAAACAAAGACAATTATAGGTAAGCGTGTTTTTAAAGGTCTTCCTAAGAGATGCAAAATATATGTGAAAACATATAAAATGAAAAACAAAGTTAGAAAATCCGGCTTTAAAGGAGAAATTTTTGTAAACAAAAAATTAAAGTAATAAATTAAAAATCCCTAATCATAAGCGATTAGGGATTTTTTGTTGTTTTATTTTGTTTTAATTTCACTTGCGAGTTTGCGTAAATCATCAGAAGAATATTTATAAATTTTATCGCAAAAATGGCAAGCAACTTCGGTTACATCTTGCTCGTCAGCAAGGCGT
The DNA here is from genome assembly GCA_934476085.1 of uncultured Eubacteriales bacterium. Classification (GTDB taxonomy): domain Bacteria; phylum Bacillota; class Clostridia; order Oscillospirales; family Acutalibacteraceae; genus RUG11462. The sequence continues at coordinate 2,597 of CAKSNE010000007.1, forward strand.
AAAAGTTCATCCTTGCCAATTGATTTTACAACTTTGTCGGTGCGTTCTTTTGAACAATCACATTTATAGTGAATTTCATTTTCTTCTAAAACTTCGACTTTAAATTCGCTGAGCGCTAATTTTACAATTTTCAAAATGTCTTTACCTTCGGATAACATTGAAGTCACACTTGTGATATTTTTCAATCCTTTTTCAATTAAATCAGCGGTGTCATCTCCGGCGGCAGGTAGCATTTGAATAATAAATCCGCCTGCGGCTTTTATTGATAAATCGGTATCTATTAAAACGCCTAGCGCACAAACAGTAGGAATTTGCTCGCTTTCTACAAAATATGCTGCAATATTCTCGGCAATTTCGCCCGAAACTAATTCGATAGCACCATTATAAGGGTTTTCAAGTCCAATATCCTTTGACACAAATAGTGTGCCTTTGCCGAGTGCGGCACCAACATCTAATTTACCTTTGTATTTATCAGGTACTTCAACCATTGGGTTTAAAACATAACCTTTTGGGTTGCCTTGGTTATCGCTGACTGCAACTAAACCTTTTGCTTCACCATCACAATCTATTTTTACCGTAATAGAACTATTTTCACCTTTTAATGCACATCCCATCATTGATGTAGCGGTTAGAAGTCTGCCGAGAGCGGCGGTCATAACAGGATAGGTTTTATGATAATCTGAAGCGGTTTGAACAATGTCGGTTGTATCAGCACATACTGCGCTGACTAATCCGTCAGAAGTAATACATCTAATTATTTTGCCCATAATATCTCTCCGTATTTTTAGTTTAAAACCATTATAACCATATTTACATCTTTTTTCAAGTGTTGTTAGCATTATTAACAAAAAAATCATTTCGTTTTGTTTAAGTTTACAATAGAAGTTTTTTTGGAAATTTGATATAATTATTTTGAAGAAATATTTGTGTTAGTAATAATGGTTATTAAAAAGGAGATTATTAGTTATGAAGAGGAAAGTGTTTTCATTATTAATGGTGATTACTATAATTTTTAGTAGCACGATTTTCACTCAAAATGCTTTTGCTGCGAAAATCAGAGGAGATTTAAACAGCGATGGTGTTGTTGATGTTAAAGATTGCAATATTTTAAGAAAAAACATTGCAAAAATTCTTACCGATGCCGATGAAAAACAACTTGATTGTAACGGAGACGGTGTTGTTGATTTGAATGATACGCTTGCAATGTATAAATATCTTGTCAACATCGGTGAGCTTTATTATGATCGTGAAAACGGTTGGATAAATCTTATTGATTGGGAAGGTCTTGAAGAAGGCAAGCTTCCGACAGGTGTAGCAAGAATTGGTGTTGCAGCCGGTGCTACAATGGTAACCAAGTCTTTAAAAGGATATAGTGTTGTAAATGACAAATGCCCGGGTAGCAAAGCTGCAGCTTTAGTTTCAAGCGGACTTGTTAAACAAAATTCTGCAAAAGGTACAAATCCAACTACCGGTCAAACTCCGTCTAGCATTAGCTTTACTACTGAAGACAGAGAAAAACTTAAATCGGCAACTAATTTGAGAGTTGCACTTAATATGATTAATTCTGATTCTGAAATTGACATTATTTATATTGGTTGTTTGATGAGTAACGGTAAAAAATATTATCATAGAATTACCAGAGAAAATTACAGCAAGTTTAATTATTTTTATTTTGCCGAAAAAGAGTTTACTGAATTTTCTGTTAAGAGAAGAACTTATCTAAGCAATGATAATCCTAATAAAATTACAATGACAAAAGATGATATTAAAAATATCAAATCTATTTATTTTTGGCTTGAATCTGATAAGGTGAGCGGTAATCCGTTGATTATTGATGATATTGATTATTATGAAGGCGAAAACGGTTATGATTCTTCAAAAGAAGATGCAGCGTTACCGCAGCCTGAAGAACCTGTTAATGATGGCAAAACTAAATATATTTCTATAGCTTTTGATGATGGTGCTCAAACTTATACTGAGGGTAGTACAAAACGAAGCTATATGGATTATTATCTTGATTTATCTAAAGAGTTTGATGTTAATTATACTTTCTTCCTTATAGGTAATCAACTTGATGATAGCGATATTCCGGCTTTGAAACGTGCCGTTCAAGAAGGCAGCGAACTTCAAAATCATACTCAAAGTCATCCTTATGTTACCGGATTCAGTAATGCAAATACTTATTTAACTCAACAAATTAAGCCTGTTGATGATTGGTTAAATGAGAAAGTCGGTAAAGATTTGGGTGTAGATCTTACTACTACATTATTAAGACCGCCTTATCTTTCAACAAACTCTAATTTGTATAATTTCTTGACTACCGGCAATAAAAACGGATTGTGCAAAATTCAAGCTTGTATTGCAGGTTATTGCCCTTATGATTATGATTTAACTTCTGTTGATTATAAAGTTGAATTTTATAAGAAAACTTTAAAAGACGGTGCTATAGTTTTGGCTCATGAACAATATATTGATAATGTAGAAACTTTCCGTCAGGTAATGACTTATTTCGGAAAATTAGGTTATAAATTTGTTAATATTACAAAAATGTTTGAGGCAAAAGGTGTTACTCCGAAGCTATATAAATCGCTTGGAAATGGCATTTTATATTATGATGTAGTTTAAGGCAGGTCAGATTTCTTGAGTTTTAATAGATTAGCAATTGAAGATAAAGAATATTATGAAAAATTTTTCAAACTGGATAAAAGAATGGGTTGTGAGTATTCTTTTGCCTGTAATTTTATTTGGCAAGATGTTTTTGATTCATATTTTGATATTATTGAAAATTGCTATGTTGCAAAAACAATAAGAAATGGAAAAAATATTTATAATTTACCGCTTGGTAAAAAAGAAGACATTATCAATGCGGTAAATTATATTATGAATATTGAAAAAGAAAATACTGTTTTTCGTGGGATTTTTAAAGAGCAAATACCGTTTTTAAAAGAGAATTTTAACAATATATTTGATTTTTCCTGTAACCGTGATGAAAGCGATTATATATATCTTTCTGATAATTTAATCAATTTAAAAGGGAAAAAATATCAGTCTAAGCGTAATTTAATCAAGCGTTTTAAAGATAATCCAAATTGGCATTATGAAGTAATTGACAAGAATAATGTTAATGAGTGTATTGATTTGAATCTTATGTGGAGTGATGATAAAAATGTTTCTTCTTCTCAAGATATGAGAAAAGAAATAGGTGCGGCTAATACCGCTTTAGCTTATTTGGATAAGTTAGATTTAATCGGCGGATTGCTTCGTTATGACGATAACGTTGTTGCTTACAGTATCGGTGAAAAATTAACAGATGATACCTTTGTTGTTCATTTTGAAAAAGCACTCGATATAAAGGGATGTTATCAAACAATTAATAATGAATTTGTAAAGCATAATTGCTTTGATTTTAAATATGTTAATCGTGAAGAAGATACCGGAGAAGAAGGATTGCGTAAAGCAAAAATGTCTTATCATCCTGAAATTATACTTGATAAATACGAGGCGAGAATAAAGAATGCTTAGCAAAGTTTTAGATAAAAACACTTGTGCAAAATGCAAAATTTGTTGCGGTTTTGCAAAAAGTGATGAATGGGAAATTCCGTATATAACTAAAACTCAAGCTAAAGAGCTTGAAAGAAAAGGCTATAAAATTAAGAATAACGGAAAATATTATACTTATGATCTTGAATTTGTTGCAGATGAAGTAAAGTATTGTCCGTATCTTGATTTTAAAAAAGGTTGCACGTTGTCCGAAGATGAGAAACCTTTTGATTGTAAAATTTGGCCTGTTAGATTGATGAAAAAGAATAATGAGTATTTTCTCGCAGTAGCAGATATTTGTCCTGAATTTAAAGAAAAAACAGATGATTTAAAAAAATTAATTGATGATGATCTGCTTGAAAAAATAAAGGATTATATAAAGAATAACGATTATTATATAAATGAACTTAAAGAAGATTATACTATTATTAAAAAAGTTGACTTGGGAGTGTGAAATGAAAATCGTTAGAGCAATAATATTTATTATTTCGGCGCTGCTTTTTATATGGCTTTTAGGACCGCTTTATAAAGGAGTGGTTCATATCGGTATGATTTATCCGTTGCCTGTTTTGGCTATTTTTATGCTGTTTTCGGCAAGACCGGATTTGTTAAAACTAATGTTTGAAAAGTGTAAAGTTTTTTCAATAATTGCAACATCGGTTATCGGAGTAGGCATAGTGGTTGTATCAATATTTATGGGAATGATGATTTATTACTCTAATGATAAGGTTCCTAAAAATGCTACAGTTATTATACTTGGGTGTCAAGTGGTCGGTGAAAATCCATCTCTTATGCTATATGACAGAATGACTGCGGCACTTGATTATATAAAAGAGAATCCTGAATCGAAAATTATTGCTTCCGGCGGAAAAGGTTCAGGCGAAAATATAAGTGAAGCTTTGGCTATTAAAAGATTCCTTGTTAAATCAGGTGTTGATGAAAGCAGAATTTATTTGGAAGACCAATCAGTTGATACATATCAAAATTTAAACTATTCTGCAAATGTTATTAAAAACAATAATCTTAAAAAAGAAGTAGTTGTTGTTACTGATGGCTTCCATGAATTTAGAGGTGTGAATTACGCTAAACGCAGTGGTTTAAAGGCCTTTGCCTATTCATGCAATACACGGTGGTATTTTAGTTTGTCATATTATTCTAGGGAAGTTCTGGCAATAATGAAATATTTAATAAATATTTAAAAATTTTTTAAAAAAAGACTTGCTTTTTGTGAAAAAGTGTTGTATAATCTAATCAAAGATTATATTAGATGTAAATCTAGAAATAGGAGCGATATTATGATTTTTGAAAAAACAGCGTATATTGAACCTGAAATCGAAGTAATTAAATTTGGATCAGAAGACATCATTACATCAAGTACTGAAGATACTGACCCATTTGCAGATGATATTTTTTAATTAACTTTTATATTTCTAAGTTCGAACTTCTTAATGTGTACATTTAGAGCGACAGCGCGTAGTCGCTCTTTTTGTTTTACAAAAAAGATTTTTTAATGATATAAGGAGCTTTTTATGGAAAAAGTTATTACAATTCCGCCGCTTAACTGGTTTGAATCGAACCCTTGGGCAAAGGTTGGAAATAAATATACAGGCAGTATCGGTGCTACAAGTATTAATAACAACGCTTTTCTTTTTAGAATAAATTATTATCGAAAAGAAGAAGGAAATCAATTAGTAGCTGAAGTTTATGACAGCATATCTGAAATGGATACAGATGTAACTGAATATACTTCAAGAAATTTTGAAGGCACTGAAGACGGCAGAAAAGAAATGATAGAATGGCTTGAGTTTCAATATTCGGAGTATTTAAAAGAAGGCAAAGATAAATTAAAAATTCATTATACAAAATAGTTTGTAATGCATGTAAAATCAAACAATAGAAAAAGACCCCTATGGTAGCATGAAAAACTACTATAGGGGGATTTTTTATGTTAAGAAGTTTAAGCGTATTATTAAGAAATAATAATTAAAAATTCAACGAAGGAGAATAACTTAAAAAGCATAAAATAGGGAAGCAGCTTTTTAGTAAAAGAATACATCAATCTTTGCAACAGCTACCGTATTTAAGCAAAAACAAAAACTGACTCCGCCGAAAAAACGAAATCAGTTTATTGTTTAAAATTTAAAGTCATTAATTAAATGATTATAAAGCTTTTCAAACATCATTTTATGATCATTTAAATTAGGGTGCCAATCTCCGCCTAATTGGTTACTGCTTATATCAGCATATAATGTAATATCTTTATAATCTTTAAGTACATTTTTATAACAATTAGTAAGAAGTTTAAAATCTTCACAAGTGTTATCGTGACCGAGAGCAATAATGATTTTACAATTCGGTATCTTTTCTCTGATACCATTAAGCATTTTTTTAGCGTTTTTTTCAAAAAGTGCTTCATCAAACCTTGCACCTTCGACAGATCTTAAATAAGTAATATCGTTAGTTCCGAGATTAATAAAAACATATTGCGGTTGATAAGAAAAATCCCATTTTACATTTAAAGAAGGTACTGCCATATCCCAATACTTATCTATCACGCCGTCTAATCTTCCTCCACAGTCGGTTGCAACACCTTGACCTGATGAAGAAATTGCCGACATTTCAGCACCTAATTTTTCACAAAGTAAAACACACCATGTTTTGTAACCGTTTTCTAAAAATTCAAATGGATCAGGCGAGTTTCTTGTTGTACATAAATTTCCGTAACCACAGGTAAGCGAGTCACCGTAAAACTCAAATTTAAGAGCTTTTTCTTGAGGTTTTTCTAAAAATTCACCGTCAAAAATAACAGAGCTTATCTCATATCTTCCATGGTTATATTCAATAAGTTTAACAATTTTTATAATATGCTCGCCATTCAAATTTTCAGCTACGGTTATATTTTGAATGCCTTTTACCGTAGGAATATGATACATATTATCAAAATCATTATCAATAACAACACCTATTAAACCGTATTCTGAAAAAATCTCTGTTTCTAATTTTAAATCGCTGTTGTTAAATCTAGCTTTGAACTCAAAGCCCGAAGCGGTAAAATCAAGGCATAATCTTTCGTTTACAAAAGCAGTTCTGCCTTTAAAGTTGAAGTATTCTTTATTTTCAAAAATCTTATAATCCATTTTATTCTCCAAATGTAATATCGTAATTTGCTAATTTTTTTGCCATTAATAAAACATCTTTTAAATTAATATAATAATCTTCATTTACATCAGCATTAAATTGATTAAAGTCATTATCATAATAAACTAAATGTTGTTTAATAGCTAATAAATCTGCTATATCAAATTCGCCTGAATTATCAACATCACCGTAAACTAACTTTTGATTAGGAATAGTAATGTTTGCAGTTTTATCAGCAATTTTATAGCTTTTTCCGTCTTTAACATTAGCAACATCATAAGAAATTTTGTTACCATCAATGTTAAATCCGGCAATAAAACCTTTGTCGTTATAACTATAAACTTTTGAAACATTTTTATTTGATAAATCGTAAGCGTAAATGCCGTCTGCTAAATTCATAAATAAAAAGTAGTCTTTGTAATTATAAGATAATAATGCGTTGTTTGAACTCCAGTTGTATTTGCTGTCATCACCTGTAAAAATGCTGTTGTTAATAGTATATAAAACAGTTTCAGATGCAGTTGCCGGGTTTCTTTTTATAAGCTTTGAATCTTTAATGTAATACTGAAATCCTTTAATATAATAAATATTAGAATTTACATCATTCCAATAGTAATTATTAAAAGTACTGCTGTCAATCGCATTTTTTGTTTTGATCCAACCGTAGTGGTCTAATTTTAACATTTGAGAATCGCTTTTCATAAAGTAGTTATGCGAAACGAAACCTTTAACATCTAAAAAATCACTTGAAGCATAGTCTAAATTTGCATTGAAAATACTATCGTCCCAAGTAATATCAAGATGATAATATCCATTATTTAATTTAACTAAATTCCAAGCGTGAACCATTTGCTCACTTGAAGCTAAAACAGAATCAATACCTACTCTTTTGCATAAAAGGATAAATGCATCGGACATTCCTTGACAAACAGATAGGTTTTTTACAAGAGTACCGTAAGCGGTAAAAGAGTAATCATCAACCGTTTCTACATCGCCTGATACACCGTCAGGATCATAAGCATTATGAGAAGAAATATAATCATGGAAAAAGACAATTTTATCTTCATCATTTGAAATACCGTTCATTTTTGATATAATGCTTTCAACTGCATTGTTAAGCTCGGCACGTTGTGCGTCTAAAACATCATTTGAGTAACGATATCCTAAAGTTATATCTGAAACATAATATCCATCAATAGATGAATAAATTATTTTGTCAAAATCAAGATAAAAATATTCAGGATAAAGGTCGCAAATATAATTTAAAATATCGTTAAAATCATTAAGATTAATCTTATATTTACTGATATCAACGGCATTATCATATTTATCCCATGCAGAAGTAAGTGTGCTCTCAAGCCCTTTGTCATATTTAGGCGCACTTAAATAGTATTGTCTTTTAAAGCTTGATACTATTTTAGTTTCAGCATTTGCAAAAACACCTGTTGAAGCAACAATAACTAATATTAGCACCGTGCAAACAATATTTTTAAATAATTTCATACATTATACCTCCGAATTTCAAGAATGTTTATTTGAATAAGCATTAATTGCTTTAATAATTGATTTAACAGTATTGTCTATAGTGTTTTTGTTACAATCAATAGTAATATCAGCGTATTTTTTATATAAAATCGCTCTTTCGTTATACATATCTTTTGGAGTATAGCCGTCTTTTAATAAAACGCCTCTTGCCTTAAAATTTTTAATTCTTTTCATCATATTTTTATAGCTTAATTCCAGGTAAACTACAATTCCGTCTTCTTTTAATTTTTTCATAGCGTCATCATAATAAACCATGCTACCGCCTGTTGCGATAATGCAGTTTTTTGTATAAAGGGTTAAAACAGAGTTTCTTTCAGCTTCGGCAAAACCATCATTACCTTTAGTTGCAATTATTTCTGATAATTTCATACCTTCATTTTGCTGAATAAGCAGGTCAGTATCTAAAAATGATTTACAAAGTGCCTTCGCCACTAACACACCGCAGGTGCTTTTTCCGCAACCGGGCATACCGATTAAAATAACATTCATCTTTTTCTCCGATTTTTAAATTTTATTATTAATTTTATCATATAACAAACGTTTTTTCAATAATTTATTGTTTTTCAAGCAACTAATTGTAAATTTAAGAAATATAATTAAAATTTATGTTTACTTTTTATAAAAAATGATGTATAATTGTTTAGTAATTTGTCATTTGACTTAAATTCTTTTATATAATGAAAAGGAGATAATTTATGAAAGCAAAAAGAATTTTGGCTTTTGCATTAATGGTTGTTTTGGTAATCGGCTGTTTTGCATCATGCCGTACAAAAGATGAAAACGCTTATGTATTTAGCTATAAGGGTAAGAATGTTGAGATTAGAACAGGTCTTTATATGTGTTTCCTTATTGATGCTGAAGTATCTTTCCAAAATGATGCTGTTGCAGAAGCACAAAAAAGCTCTAAAAAATATGATGATTATAAAGATCTAAAACTTGATGATAAAGATTACGATACTTGGGTAAAAGATAAAGCAAAATCCGAGGCTCAAAAATATGCTTTTGCTGAAATTCAATTTGACCGTTTAGGCTATACTTTAAGCGATCAAGAACAACAGTATATTGATGCTTATGCTGAGCAACAATGGTATGGTTCAGATAATTCTCAGGGTATTCAAGAAGTATATGAAACAAATGGTATTTCTTTAAATACATTTAAAAAATACTTTGCAAATGTTTATTATAAACAGGATAGTGTTTATAGCTATTATGTAGCAGACGCTTCGGTTGAAGAAGAAACAACTACTGCTGTTACAACAACCGGCAAAAACGGTGAAACAGAAACTGTTGCTACAACTAAAAAAGTTGATAGCGAGCTTAAAAATCTAAAAGGTTCTTTAAGACCGGCCGATGATAAGATAGTAACTGCTTTAGATAAGAACTTTGTTTTAGCTGATGTTATTGAATTTGGTTTAACTGACAGTAAAGGAAATGCCGTTGATGATGATACAAAAGACGGCTATATGAAACTTTTAAAAGATTATAAAAAACAGCTTGAAAAAGGTACAGATTTTGCAACTGTTTATGCTACTTATCAGCAACAATCAGGTAAATCTACCGATAGCTCTTCTTCACAATCAGGTAAATCAAATTATGAAAAAATCATTAAAAGTTCTGATGCAAATACCGCAACAGGAAACGGTGATGAAGCAGATGAAAACTTTAATGATATTTACAAAATGAAAGTAAATGATATTAAAATTTTTGAAAACGATGATTGCTATAAATTAGTTGTTCGCAAAAATATCTTAAAAGATAAGAATTCCAGCGGTACTGCTTATAAAGACAGCTATACAGATTATGCTATTAGAGTTTTAGTTGAAGATAAATATGATAAAGACGTTGTTGAAAAAGCAATTGATGAAATGAAAGTTGATGCTAATAATTCAGCAATTAAATATTATAAACCTGATAAAATTGATTATCTTCAAGATACAACAACAGCAACAACCGCTGCAAATCAATAATTATAAAAAATAAAATGAGTAGTTTCTAAATGAAGCTACTCATTTTTTAGTTTTATATAAAAAACCGCCTTTGTTTAGGCGGTTAGTAGTTGGTTTATTAAAAAACGCTTTTAATAACTTTTTCGGATTGCTCAGGGGAGTATTGCCAATTGTCAATATGCTCGCCTTCAAAAAAGTATTTTTCATCGGCTTTTTTGTTATCATTATCAAAAGAATCAATTATTATTAATTTAATTTTCATTTTTTCCGGTATAATGCTCTTTATGTAGACGCTGGCATTTTGTGACGGAAAAACATTGTCTTTTGGTTCGGCAAGCCCTGCTAAATTAGGCATTAATTCAACAAAAACACCGTAATCTTCAACAGAACGAATAATACCCGAAACAGTTTCGCCCGGTGCAAACAACGCAGCGTTTTCTTCCCAAGAGCCGAGTAATTCTTTTTGTGAAAGGGTAAAGCGGTCGTTTTCAATTGATTTTATTACCGCTTTAATTCGGTCGCCAGGAGTAAATCTGTCTTTTGGATGAGAAATTCTTGAAACTGAAATTGAATCAATAGGCAAAAGCGACGGAATACCGCAAGCAATGTCGCAAAAAGCACCGAATGGCTCTAAATGAGTGATTGCGGCGTCGATAACATCACCGCATTCAAGCGTTGATAAATATTCTGCCTTTGCTTTTTCCTGAGCCTTTTTTCTTGATAAATAGATTAGCGGTTTGCCGTTTTCTTCTGAAATTTCGGTTATCAAAAAGCAAACAGGTTTTCCTACCTTTGATATTATTGCAATATCTCTTACCGAGCCGTCGGAAATGCCTATTGCACCTTCATCTCGTAAAATTATGCCTTTAATACCGTTTAAATCAATTATTAAATTATGCTCGGAGTCACACATAATTGCTCTTGCTTCAATAATCTTTTCATCTTTAAAAGCAGATTCAAGTGAAGTAAGATTTTTTAATAATTCTTTATTGTCTTTTGTTTCAAAAAAGTAGCCTTCTGGAAAATATTTTTTCATTATTTATATTCCTTCCTTTCTTTTGGCTTATATCCCAATTATATGATTAATCTTTTAATTTAATGACTTGACTTTATTCTGTATCCGCTGAATTTTCTTAAAATCCCTTTAGCTAACTGTTCGTTTTTGTCATCAGTTAAAAATCCTAATTTCACTTCTTTTCTTTCTTTAGTTTCTGAAATATCGCTATACAAAGGCCCGCCGTCTGTTATATGCGGTTTGCCGTCAAGATAATCGGAAAAGTCGGGCGTAATTCTTGCCATTATCGGATAATTAACAGGCAGAGAATTATCAAACTTGACTTCTTTTATAAGCACATTTTTAATTGTCATATTCTTTTTTAGTTCGTATAAAGCAAAATCAAGTAATGTTGCGTCTTGAAAACACACTGTTATAAAAACCATCTTATTTTCGCTCCTTTTAATAATCTATCATTATTGTTTCAATTTTTTTGTCGGAATTTCTTGTTAAATTTTTGATATTTTAAAAAATTTACATTATTAAAAGTTTACATTTCAAAAAAAGTGTGATATAATCTAATTTGAGTTGCTATGTAATTTTTTAAAGAAAAGGAAGTGAGCAAAATTGACTGATATTTTAGAAACAATAGGCAATATTTTTATTTTTGCAGCCAGAATTATTTTGCCTGTTTTATGCTTTTTGCTCATTTTCGGTGTTATAAAAGATTTGCTTAAAAAGCGTGGTAAAACTACTTTGGCAAAACTTCTTACCGCTAACGGTCTTGAGTTTGATATTTGCTCGGTTGAAAGCATTATCGGCAGAAGCAAAATTTGCGATGTTGTTCTTAATATTCCCAGCATTTCCCGCCGTCATGCAGTAATTACTTATTCTGAAGATTACGGTTTTAAAATTTCAAGCGTTTACGGTACCGAAATTCTTGTAAACGGTACCGTTATAGATGAGTATGCTTATTTTAATTTCGGCGATATTATTGAAATCGGCGGATTACAGTTAAAGTTAGTTCCTGCTGAAGAAACTGATATTTATTCAAATAGCAAGCCTAAAAAAATCGGCGTTAGTTCTGCATTTTTGTTAACATTAATTCAGGGCATTATGTTTATTGAATTAATGATTCATTATGCTGATTCGTTTAAACCTTATATTCCTATTTCATTTGGTATTTTGTTTGCTATTGAATGGGTTTATTTTCTTATTCACGGCTTTAAAGGCAATATTAATATTGAAATTTTAGGCTTTTTCTTAACAACAATCGGTTTTGCCGTTGCCGCAAGTGCAACGCCTGATAATATGTTAAAACAGCTTATTACCGCTGTTCTTGGTATTGCAGCGTTTATTGTTTTACAGTTTGTTTATAAGAATATGGATTTTGTGATGAAATTGCGTTATTATGCAGGTGCGTTTGCAATTTTAATTTTAGGTTACAACCTTATTTTCGGCGTTAATTTAAACGGTGCGAAAAACTGGATTATGATTGGCAAATTCTCGTTTCAACCATCAGAGATTGTTAAGTTTTTGTTTATCTTTACAACCGCCGCAACTTTACAAAATCTTTTATCAAAAAGAAACTTGATTTTGTTTTTAGGCTTTTCTGCGGGTTGTATGGGTGCGCTTGTTTTAATGCGAGATTTTGGTACTTGTGCTATTTTCTTTGTTACCGCTATGATTATTCTTTATATGCGTTCGGGCGATTTGAAAATCGTTTCCGCTATTGCCGGCGTTGTAGCAGTGGGTGCAGTTTTGGTAGCAAAATTCGTTCCTTATGTTCAAAGGCGTTTTGCAACTTACCGACATGTTTGGGAGTATGCCGGCGATAAAGGCTATCAACAAACAAGAACTATGATTGCAATTGCTTCAGGTGCTTTGCTTGGTGTTGGCGGTGGTGCAGGTAAATTAAAATATGTTCCGGCTTCTGATACCGACTTGGTTTTTGGTATGATTTGTGAAGAATGGGGTATGATTGTCGGCTTTTGTGCGGTTGCCTGTTTTATAATTTTTGCTATTTATTCATTTAAAAATGTAGCTTTTACTAATTCGGCTTACTTTGCAATTGCGGCTTGCTCTGCAGCGGGCTTGTGGTTGTTTCAAATATCACTTAATATTTTCGGCTCAACTGATTTGTTGCCGCTGACAGGTGTAACAATGCCGTTTATTTCAAATGGCGGTTCAAGTATGATTTCTTCCTGGTTGCTTTTGTCGTTTATAAAAGCACTTGGCAAAAATACTTTAAAAGAGCCTGCTTATTTTGATGGAAACGAGGAGGTAGACGCACAATGAAACAAATAAAACTCCGAGCATTCATTATGATAATTTTATCTGCCTTGTTTATGGGCGGACTGGCTGTTTTGTGCCTTTTTTATGTTGTTGACGGTAGCGATTGGGCACTTTACCCGGCTAACCAGCACATTTATTCAAACGGAACTATTATTCAGGCGGGCAAAATAACCGATAGAAACGATAAAATTTTAGCCCAAACCGTAAACGGCATTCGTGAGTATAATTCCGATAGAAGTATAAGAATGGCAACGCTCCACGCAGTAGGTGATTTTAACGGTTTTATCAAAACAGGACTTCATTCTTCCTATATTGATAAATTAACAGGCTATAACAAATTAAACGGTACTTATAGCTATTCTAAAAAAGGTAATAATGTTAAAATAACTCTTGATTCTTCGGTTTGTGTAACCGCAGCCGAAGCACTCGGTTCTCGCTCGGGAACAGTAGGCGTTTATAACTATAAAACAGGCGAAGTTATTTGTATGGTGTCAACGCCGTCTTATGACCCAAATTCTAAAGATGATACTAAAAAAGCTAAAGACGGCGAGTATAAGGGCGTTTTTATAAACCGTTTTTTATCTAGTACATTTACACCCGGCTCTACTTTTAAATTGGTAACTACCGCTGCGTCTATTGATACTTTTCCTGACGCTTATGAAAGAAAGTATACTTGTAACGGCGGTGTTGAAATTGACGGCGAGTGGATTTCTTGCTTAGGTCATCATGGCACTCTGACACTAAAAGATGCATTAGCTAAATCCTGTAACGCTTATTTTTCACAATTAGCAGTTGACCTTGGCGGTGATGTTTTAACCGAATATGCTGAAAAAGCGGGATTTAATCAGTCTTTTTCTATGGACGGAATTTCTGCTAAAAAGTCATTTTTCGATGTAAGCGATGGCAAAGATATCGACTTTGCTTGGGCAGGAATGGGACAATATACCGATATGATGAATCCGCTTCAATATTTGACTTTTATGGGTGCTATAGCAAATGGCGGTGTGCCTGAAAAACCTTATATGGTAAGCTCGGTAAAAACTCAAAGCGGTATTCCGCTTAAGTTTTCATTTGGCGGAACAGGCAGCAGAATGTTAAGCCAAGAAACTGCAGAAAAAATAACAAAATTAATGGAAAACAATGTTGCTCAAACTTATGGTAAATGGAGTTTTCCTGGACTTAATGTTTGTGCAAAATCAGGTACAGCAGAGGTTAAAGATGAAAGACCACACGCAGTATTTGTTGGCTTTAATAATGACGATGATTTACCGCTTGCATTTGTAGTTTTGGTTGAAAACAGCGGTTCGGGTGCTCATGTAGCCGGTCCTGTTGCAAACAAAGTTTTACAAAAATGCAAAGAAGTTTTGAAATAATTTAGGAGAAAAAATGGATCAAAGGAAAATAGACAGAATTAATTTTTTAGCAAGAAAATCAAAAACAGAGCCTTTGAGTGATGAAGAATTGGCAGAACAAAAGGCTTTAAGAGAAGAATATATCAGTTCGGTCAGAAAAAACTTAATAGGTCAGCTAGATAATACCTATATAGTTAAGCCCGACGGTACAAAAACTAAATTAAAAAAGAAGGAAGTTTAAAAAACAATGAGCGAAAAGTCAGATAAAGCAAAAGAACTGTTTTTAAGCGGTTATAATTGTGCTCAAGCTGTTGTTGCGGTGTTTTGTGAAGATTACGGAATAAATAAAAACGTTGCTTTTGGTCTTACTGCAGGGTTTGGGCGTGGAATGATGAGCGGCGAAATTTGCGGTGCGGTTTCAGGTGCTGTAACAGTTATAGGGATGAAAAACACAGCGGTATGTAATGACTTGCAAAGTGTAAAGGAACAAACCGCATTAGACACAAAAAAGTTTATTAAATCTTTTAAAGAAAAGTATGAATTTCTCTCTTGCAGAGAGTTAAATAAACAGGGTAGAAAAACCTGCGCTGAATTAGTAGGTTTTGCAGTAGAATTATTAGAAAAAAATATTTTGTGCATTTTATAAATTTTTTAAAGAGAGTGTTTAAAAGGTTGTTTAGAAGTATAGAAACTAATAAAGTAATTGAAGCAAAAAGAGTTATATTAAATTTTGAAAGATTAAAAACAGTTGCAATTGTCTCGATTTTATGTAATATTGTTTTAACTATTATAGGTTTTTTGATTAGTCTTTGTTTTGATAATATAGAATTTAGTGAGAACTATATTATAGCCTATACATTTAGCACATTGTACAATATTGCAGTAATATTTTCAGTAAAACATTTTTTGAATGAGTATAAAAAAGATAAGAAATATGTTGAAAATACAAGTATTTTTGATTTATTCTTTTACAGTTATTATTACATATCCACTTTTGTCGGCGTTTATATATCTCTTCTTAATGTAAAAACATACTATCAGGTATTAACTGTTTTAATTCCCATTATTGCTTATTCAATTTTTATCGTTAATAATACAAAAACATTATTCTATGCCAATAATATATTGTTTTTAATAGTAGTTTTAATTTTTTATAATAAGTTGCCGAGTTTTTTAGGCTTTATCGGAACGTTTGTTAATTTCTTTTTGATTAATACATTTTTGTTAATCGGAAGTCATTTTATTTATTCAAATTTTGTTCATGCTGAAAAAGTGCAACAAGATGTTGAAGATGAATCTTTAACCGATCATTTAACAAAACTTCAAAACCGCAGAGGAATGAATAAGTATTTTGTTAATCATTTTTTAAATAATCATGATACTGTTAATTATTTATCGGTATTAATGGTTGATATTGATTGGTTTAAAAAATGCAATGATACCAAAGGCCATATTTACGGTGATATGGTTTTAAGTAACATAGGACAAATTTTAAAAAATATTCAAAAAAACTATAATGTTGATGTTTTTAGATACGGCGGAGAAGAATTTGTTGTTTTTGCAAAAAATTTAAATAAAAAAGTTATTCAAAATCTCTATAATGATTTTAATAAAAAGCTTAAAAATGCTAATATCCTTTTTGAAGACGGTATTGAAAAAAGAATTACTTGTTCTGTCGGTGTTGCTTATGCTGAAGAAAAAGTTGATGTTACAGCACTTGTTAAATATATAACTTTAGCTGATGAAGCACTTTATGAAGCTAAAAAAGCAGGTAGAAACTGTGTTAGAGTTAAAATAGCTGAAGCAATTGATTAAAAACCATTGACAAAAGTTATATTTAAGATATAATTAAATTATTTGAAATTCTGGGAGGAAAATATGGCTAAATTCGGTTCATTCAAAAACGGTAATGAATATGTTATTACCGAAAAACAGCCTGCAAGACCTTTGCTTAACTACATTTGGAATGCAAGAGTTTTATCAGGCGTCAATCATTTAGGCGGGGGTATCGGCGCTTACGGCGTTAGAGCATTATCTTATATCGACCCAACAGGTAAGGGTAGATGTTCGGTAATTCGTGATGGTAACCGTTATTTTTATATTAAAGATAAAAAATCAGGTAAGGTTTTCAATCCGGGTTGGTATCCTTGCAAAACAGATGTAACTGATTATTCTTGTACCCACGGTCTTGGCTATTCAACTATTACAAGCACTTGTGATGATGTAAAGGCTACTGCTAATATTTATGTAAATAACGAAGATCCTTGTGAAATTTGGACTGTTACTATTGAAAACAAATCAAATGAAGAAAAATCACTCTCTGTTTACTCTTTTGCAGAGTTTCAGCTAGAGGGTTATCAAAGATATTCTGATTATAACTCTTACGTCCACGGCGAGTTTGATGATGAAACAAATTCAATTGTTTGTTTCAATCTTGCTATGGAACGCCCACACGAGTGGTTTAACGGATTTATGTCTACCGATACAAAACCTGTTGCTTTTGATACTTCAAAAAGAGCATTTTTAGGCGTTTATGGAAGCGTTTTCGCTCCTGAAGCAATAAGCAAAGATAAGCTTAATAATTCGCTTGCCGCTTGTGAGCAAATGGTTGGTGCTTTGCAACATGATTTTGTTATTAAAGCCGGCGAAAAAGTTTCATTTAATGTAATTATCGGTGCAGTAGACTCAATGGATACTGCAAAATCTATCGCTAAAAAAGTATTTGCCGATGGCAAAATCGAAAAAGATTTTGAAGAATTAAAAACAAGCAAAAAGGCTTTGAGCGAAGATATTTTTGTAAAAACTCCTGATGAAAAAATCAATAACTTTGCAAACTATTGGTTGAAACAACAAGTTCAACTTTGTGCTGAAGTTGGCCGTGATACAGGTAAAGGTTTCCGTGACCAATTGCAAGATGCTTGGGCTGTTGCTTCATTTAACAAAGAACTTGCTAAAGATAAAATTTTAGAAACACTTACATATATGTATAACGATGGTAGATGTGTTCGTGGTTGGTTACCGCTTGACCACCATATTTACTCTGACGGTCCTACTTGGATAGCACCTACAATCAACGCTTATATTAAAGAAACAGGCGACGTTGACTTCCTTAAAACAAAGGTTAAATACCTTGATGAAGGCGAAGATACAGTTTGGGAGCATATGCTTACTGCTGCTAGATTTGCTTCTGATGATTTAGGTAAAGACGGTCTTGTAAAATCTCGTGACGGTGACTGGAACGATTCACTTAATATGACAGGTTTACAGGGCAAAGGCGAGTCTGTTTGGACTTCTATCGCTTTGCATTATGCTCTTCATAATATGGCTGAAATCGCTCGTGATATTTTAGAAGATGAAGAAATCTATAATGAAATGATTGAGCGTGCCGAGAGAATAAAAGAAGCTGTAAACGATAAAGGTTGGGACGGCGAATGGTACTTAGCCGCTATTAACGACTATGATGAAAAAGTCGGCTCACATACTGAAAAAGAAGGTATGATTTATCTTAACTCTCAAACTTGGGCAGTGCTTTCTGATATTGCTGATGACGAGAGAAAACAAAAATGTATTGATGCGGTTGATAAATATCTAGATTCAGATTACGGCCCATTAACTCTTTATCCTACTTATACTAAATTTAATAACAGAATAGGTAGACTTACAAGCTTTATTCCTGGTATTTGGGAAAACGGTACACCTTACTGCCATGGCGGTACATTCAAGGTTGTTGCCGATTGCTTGCTCGGTCGTGGCGATAAGGCTTATGAAACAATTACAAAAATCTTGCCTGACGCTGATTCTAACCCATCTGATGAATCAGGTTGCGAGCCTTATGTTGTAACCAATATGTACTTTGGTCCTGATAATCCTCGTAAAGGCGAAACACTTTTCGCTTGGGTAACAGGTACAGCCGGTTGGATGTTTAGAGCAATTACTCAATATATGCTCGGTTTCCACCCATCTTACAATAGTTTCACTGTAAACCCTTGCGTTCCAAGTGACTGGAAAGAAGTTACTATGACAAGAGTGTTCAGAGGCGATACTTATAAAGTTACTGTTAAAAATGAAAGCGGCGCTCAAAGCGGTGTTAAAAAGTTGACAGTTGACGGCAATGCGGTTGACGGTAACGAAGTAGAAATCTTTGGCGATGGCAAAACCCACGAAATTATCGTAGAAATGTAACGATTAAAAGGGATGCAAAACTTTGCATCCCTTTATTTATAAAGGTATTATATGAAAATCATTTTTGAAGATAAAAATATTGTTGTTTTAGAAAAACCTATTGGACTTGATTCCGAGAGAGATGTGCCAAAAGAATTAAAAGAACAATTAGGCGGCGAGTTTTTCTGCGTTCATCGACTTGATAAAAATGTCGGTGGCGTTATGGTTTATGCCAGAAATAAAAAGTCAGCGGCTATGTTTTCCCGTTTGATTGCTGAAAATAAAATGGTAAAAGAGTATGTCGCAAAAGTTCACGGTAAACCTGAAAAAAGCGGGGTTTTAGAAGATTTTTTGTTTAAAGATTCAAGAAAAAACAAGGTTTTTGTTGTAAAGCGTGAGCGTAAAGGCGTAAAGTATGCAAAACTGGAGTATGATGTTTTAAAACAATTTGATGATACTTCTTTAGTTCATATTAGGCTTTATACAGGGCGTTCTCATCAAATTCGTGTTCAGTTTGCTTCTCGTGGTTTTCCGCTCGTCGGCGACCATAAATACGGCTCTCGTGATAAACTTACCACACCAATGCTTTTCTCAAGCAAAATAACATTCCCGTATAACAATAAAATTCAAAGTTTTGAAACCCTACCCGATTGGTCAGAGTGAATATAAAGAATAAAGGAAAGTTACAATGTATAAAATATTATCATTTATTATATTAATTTTATTTTACGGCGTTTATATCGCTAAAATGCTTATTCAGCGTAGCAAAGGAATTAAAACCGACCAAATGGCTAAGGGTAAAAAAGAGAAAAAATTGTTTTTAACTGAACTTATTATGAAAATTGCTACTTATTCGGTTGTGTTGGTTTCGGTTTTAAGCATTGTTTTTGATAAAACCGCACCGAATACCGCACAACTTATTTTAGGCGTAGTTTTAGGTTTTTTAGGCGATTTGGTGTTCTTAATTTCAGTTGTTACAATGAAAGATAATTGGCGTGCCGGAATACCGCAAGATGATAAAACAAATATTGTTACATACGGCATTTATAAAATCAGCCGAAACCCTGCTTTTTTAGGATTTGATTTAGTTTATTTAAGCGTACTTGCTTTAAATTTCAATTTTGTTTTGCTCCTATTTTCGTTATTTGCAATGACAATGCTTCATCTTCAAATTTTGCAAGAAGAAAGGTTTTTAGCTAAAACATTTGGCAAAGAGTATTTAGATTATAAATCAAAAGTTTTTAGATATTTAGGCAAAAAAATTTAATAAAGGAAAGAAAAATTTTATGATTAAAATTATGTTTGTTTGCCATGGCAATATTTGTCGAAGTCCGATGGCAGAGTTTTATATGAAATATATTGTGAAAAATGCGGGACTTGAAAGTAAGATTTTTATTGCTTCATCGGCTACCAGCACCGAAGAAATAGGAAACGATATTCATTATGGCACAAAGTCTGTTTTATCGGAACACAACATCCCGTTCGAAAAAAGACAGGCGGTAAAGTTTACTTATGATGATTATAAAAACTATGACCTGATATTGCTTATGGATAAAAATAATCTTCGTAATATTAGATATATAGTGCCTGATGATACAGATAACAAAATAAAACTGTTATTAGAATTTGCAGGCGAGAATGGCTCAATTGCTGACCCTTGGTACACAGGCGAATTTGAAACTACTTATAAAGATGTAAAGCTCGGTTGCGACGCTTTGTTAAAATATATAAAAGAAAAAATGTTATAATTTTAAAATACCGAAAGATAGGCTTATATCAGGCTTATTTTTCGGTATTTTTTTAGCTAAAATTACATATAAAAAGTATTATGAATATAAAAGTTTTTTAAAACAATTGCATATTAAATTTGTTAAAAGGTAATAAAATGCAATCTAAAAGTGCAAGATATGCAATTTAAACACCTGTTAAAATAAGGTATTATATAAGTGGAGTGAATTGAGAAATAAAAGTATATAGAAACAATGAAGGAGAGTTTATGATGAAAAAAATATTATCAATTATTTTAGTTATCTTAATGATAACAGGTTCTTTCGCTATTGCTGCTACCTTTGATGCTTCGGCAGAAGACGGTTGGGAGCTCGTTTGGAATGATGAGTTCAGCGGCAATACTCTTGACACAACAAAATGGGAAAACATGAACACAAAGAAATCTGCACCAAGACCAAAGGAGTCAGAAGTGCAGGAAGACAATGCTTATGTTGAAGACGGCAAGCTGATTATTAAAAATGAAATAGGCAAATGTGAACCAGGAAGCAGTGCTAAATATACTACTGCTCGACTTATGACTATGGATATGTTTAAATACGGCAAGTTTGAAATAAGAGCAAAATGTGCTGAAGCTACCGGTACAAACTCTGCTTTTTGGACTTGGGGCTTTCCTAATGACCCTAACTATAAGTTTCATTATTGGCCAAAGGGTCAATTTGAATGGACTTACGGCGAAATCGACCTTATGGAGCGTTTTAATGCGGTTGAATGGAATAACGCCAATTACAGAACTATAAAATCTCAACTTCACTTTATCGGTCCTTATAAAGATAAAAGCGGCACTGTTCATACAAATAAGTCTGAATGGAGCAAAACAACCTATGACTCGGTAAAACCGGGTGATGTTAAGTCTGAACTTTCAATAGGTCAGGATTATGGTACTTCTTGGCATACTTTCGGTTGTGAATGGAATGCTGATGAAATTAAATTATTCCGTGACGGTATTCAATATGGCACTCTTGATTTAAGATTTAAAAGCGACACTTATCCTACCGCCGCAGATGCTATGGATGTTTTCAGAGAGTATTGTCAAAAATTCATTATCTCTGACTGGATGGGTAGTTACGGTCCTGTTAGCGGTGATTCTACTTTCCAAATTGATTATTTCAGAGTTTGGCAAAAACCAGGCTGTTTAATAAATTATAATGAATACGGCACATCGGCTTATAACTCAGCTAAAAAAGTTCAAACAATGGACACTAATCTTGCAACTTCAGAAGAAGTTTATTATCAACCGGAATTAAAAGGAAACGCAAGTTATACAATTTTTGATGCTGACGCTTCAAGCGTTAAATATCCAACAGCACCACAGGGTGCTATTGCTAATTCAATAGCTTCAAAAGAAAAAAGAAACGCTTTAAGAATAAAAAGAACATCACAGTATGATAATGTTTGTATTCAGTTTCCGGGTGATTATTCATCAGTAGCACAAAAGGCAAAATACCTTAGAATGTGGGTAGCTTGTGATGAAGGTGCTATGTATTATGCCGACCAAAAGGGCGGTGTTTCTTACGGATTTAGAACAACCGACGGAAAATACTATTTTGCAAACGGGGAAAAAGGTTTAAATTATTGTTCGTCTAATGTTTCTTATTTCGGCAATTATCATTGGGTTGATTTAAGCAATTTAAAGCTTACAGAAACCGATGTTAATAAATATGATTCTTGCGGCGACAGATTAAAAGATGTAAAAGGCGGTCAAACAACTTCATTCTCCAGTATTGCCGGCAAAATTGATGCAGTTTATGTTAATTTTGGCGTAATTTCAGGAATGGGTAACGCAACAGGCGTAAACGATTGCTATTACATAGATGATTTAGAGTTTGTTAATGACGCTACTGTTGGAACAACTTCTTCAACAAGTGCTTCTACTTCAAAATCTACTGTTACAACTACAACAACTAAATCAAGCGATACTGCAACAAATGTATCAGTATATAATAATTCTAAAATTAAATTGCTCGGCAGAGCTTTTCAAGTAGGAAGTAAATATTCTTCGGGTATGGCAAGTGCAAATTCCAGCGTTTGCTTACCTTGGGCAGGCGACGGTATTGAATATTCTTATACTTCTTCAAATAAAATCTCATTAACTGCAAAAGTATCGGTTGGCGGTTCTACCTATGGTAAAACAAGTTTTACTTTGTTAGTAGATGGCGTTGAAAACGGTTATTATTACATTAATTCTACTGCAACCGATACTCAATTCCAAGAATATACGCTGACATTTAATAATCTTCCTAGCGGAACTCATACCGCAAGATTAGTTAGAAGAGATAAAAACTTTGCCGCTGCTCATACTTATTTAAAATCATTAAGCTTTAATGGAACTTTAAATAATGCACCGGCAACATCAAATTTAAAAATTGAATTTATCGGCGACTCAATAACAGTAGGCGACGGATTGTCAGAAGCAGAAGGCAATGATATTACAAAAGCTTGGGCATATCTTACTGCAAAAGGCGTAAATGCTGAATATTCAATTGTAGGTAAAGAGGGTTATAATACCCAAAAAATATTAGACCAAAACTTATATAAATCATGGTCAACTGTTGCTAATAACATTGATTATTCACCTACTAAAAAAGCCAATATGGTTATTATAAATCTCGGTACTAACCCGGATAATAATGAAGATACTTTCTATTCAAATGCTGTAAAACTTATTAACATTGTTAGAAATATTCACGGAAGCAATGTTAAAGTTTTATGGGTTTACAATATGATGACTGCACAATACTTAAGCAAAATGCAGTTGTTAAAAACAAATGGCTATGTAAATGGTGTTGTTGAATTAAAGAGAGATACTTCCGGTCACAACGGTCATCCGACCGCTAAAGGTCAATTAGAGTCGGCTAATATTTTAATTAATTATTTAAAGACAAATTATAACTATAATGGCACTACTCAAACAGAATCATCTACCACAACCACAACAACTTCTAAATCTTCTTCATCAAGCTCTACTACAACCACAACAACTAAATCAGGTCAGGTTGTAAGCGGTGAAAAGGTTCTTAATTGGAATAAACAAAGCAATTATTATTGTTCGGGAACTTCTTCAAAACAAGATGGAAGTATTACTGTATCAAATTCATCAACAAGTTCTGCTACAAGAATAATTAATTCTTGGGGAAATAATGTTTCGGCTTATGATGGCATTAAATTTACAGTAACCGCAAACAGCGGAAGCTCATCAGATATTCAAATTGAACTCGGCGGATATGAAACAGGATATAAAGCATTAAAATCAGGTAGCAATGAGTTTGTAATTGACTTTAAAGAATGTGGCATAGATCCGTCTGCGGTAAGTGATATAAACTTTTATGCTAACGGAGCTTATAACTTTACTATAAGCGATATCATCGGTTATAAAAAATCTGTTGCTCCGTCATCAAGTTCATCTTCAACTACTACAACAACTAAATCAGGTGAAACAACAAGTGGTAAAGTTATATTTGATGCTGAAAATCCGACTTATCCAAATCCTTTGCGTTCAGCTGGTTGGAATATAAATAATCAATCAAGCTATATTGTAACAAAAGGCGATAGAAAAGCATTAAAGATTACAAGAACAAGTCAGTATGATAATATTTCAGCCGAGTGGGTAGGCAATTTTAGTAAAATAGCAAGCTCTGCTGAAAAATTACAAGTTTGGCTCTCAGGTGATGAAAATGCTATGCTCACCACTAGTGTAAAAGGCGGTTTTTCATTTGGTTTCCAAACAAACGACGGTAATTTTTACTTTGCATCAAGCGGAACCGATTGTTCTTATAATATAACAACAGGCGGTGGAGTTTACTCGGTAGATTTAAGAGACTTAAAGGTTATGAAAGCCAAAAACAGTGCTTATACAGATAAAAACGGCGTTGTTTACAGTAATCGTCTTTGCGGAATAGAAGATTGGACAAAACTTGATTTTAGCACTATTGCAGATAAGTTATCTTCTGTTATTTTAAACTTTGGTAGTATTCAAAGCATCTCACCGGCTGCTTATAACGGAACTTCTTTCTACGTTGATGATCTTGAATTTGTTGGTGGTCAAAATGAATCTTCAACAACAATCTCTACAAAGCCAACACAGCAAGAAAAAACAGTTACAATAGATGGTGTTAAAATAGTGAACGACGGTAACGAATTTACACTTCCTGTATCAACAAAGGATGGGTTTGTAGCTTACTTTGATGGAACAAATTTCTATGATGCAAACACTAAAGTTGCACTTGATACCGATAAAACATTTACAACTGTTGCAATAGGTAAGCTTCAAATGCTAAAAGGAGCTTCTATTAGATTAGGCGATGTCAGCGGTATGAGATTTTTTACAGTTGCCGACCCTGATATGCTAGATAAATTACCGGCTGGCACAGTTGTATCAAAAGGTACATTAATTACACCTGTTGATTTATTGGGTGGAGAAGAATTAACTTTAGATTCAACTTGTCAAAAGCTCAATGTTCTTTATCAATCCAATAGCTATTATCAAAATGGTAATACATTTGTAGGTTCAATCGTTAATATTAAAGATTCTAATATTACAAGAGAATTTTTAGGTAGAGGTTATATAACAATAACTTACGGTGATTTTACAAAAACTATATATGCTGAAAGCAACGATAATGCTCGTTCAATTGCTTATATAGCAAGCGTTTATAAATCTGATTCTCAAAGTGGTTATTCGAGTCTTAGTCCATCGCTTAAAGAATTAGTTGATAAATGGGCAAGTAAGTATGTTGACGCTAATGATAGCAATATTGATTTTGAAGATAATGATGCAAGTATGGTAACATTAGTAGGTACTGATGTATCAGCTGAAATCGTTGATAAAAATAATTCAAAAATGCTTTGTGTAAAACATACTAAAGACTATGATTATCTCGGTTCAGATAAATATGCCAGAATAGCGGTTGATGCCGGTAGTGCTACCGATATTACTTTTGACGCCTTTTATGAAGGTTGGGCAACTAAAGAGGCCCATTATGGTATTGAAGTAAATGGTGTTCAGTATTGGGATCAGTCTTGGGATAACGGAAAAATAACAAAAGTATCAAAAAATTATAGTGTACTTAATGAAACATTTACTGAACTTAATGGTAAATTCGGTGTAGAGGGAGTTTCATCTTTAAAAATCACTGCAGATAATATTAAATCAATTGATGCAATCCTTATCCGACCGATAAACTATCAAGATGGTCAAGTAGTTTATGTTGATAACATTAATATTGTTAAATAGATAGGCTGTAAAGCGATAGTTTTTTCATATATTTTCTCTTAATGTGCAGTTTTGACTGCGTAAAGCCACGGTTTTCTTAAAAAGAAAACCGTGGCTTATTTCTTTTGTTTTTATTGACTTTAAAGAATTATAATAGTATAATAGTTTCAATCGCAAAAAACAGTCTTAACAATGAAAGGGGCAAAAGTTGGTTTTAATTAAAACCGGTGCTATTTATGTTGGAAAAATTAAAACAAGAAATGATAAAATATTTTGAGGGCGATCCTAAAAGAATACAACATTTTATAAAAGTTTACTTCTTTTGTGAAATGATAGGTAAATCAGAAAAATTAAGCGAACAAGAAATGTTTGTGCTTCTTTCAGCTGCATTGACTCATGATATTGGTGTTAAACGTGCTGAAGAACTTTTTGGCAGCACAAACGGGAAGTTTCAAGAAGCACTTGGTCCGAGCATTGCAAGAGAGTTGTTAACTAAACTTGAATTTGATACATATACTATTGAGAGAATTTGTTTTTTAATTGCTCATCATCATACTTACGATAATATTAAGAATAAAGATTATCAAATTTTAGTTGAAGCCGATTTTTTGGTTAATTTATATGAAGACGGTGTTTCTGATGTCGCTGTTAACAGTGCGAGAGAAAAAATCTTTAAAACTGAGATGGGAAAAAGTATTCTTGATACAATGTTTAAAATTTAATTAAAAAATATCTTGACATTTGGATGAAAATTAAGTATAATAATTTAAGTGCTTGACACTATGCCGCTGTGGCGGAACTGGCAGACGCCCGGGACTTAAAATCCCGTGGGTGAATAACCCGTACCGGTTCGATTCCGGTCAGCGGCACCAAAAAACTCCCTAACTTATGCAGGTTGGGGAGTTTTTGTTTTAAAAAATAAATATTTAAAAAAGTAAAAGCTCAAATTTTTAAAATTTGAGCTTTTTTTATATATAAAACCGATTATATATGGTTATTATAATATGGAAGTTAATATAACACGTTGAAATCTATGTTTAAAACACAGGTTTTATAATAAATAAATAACAATATTTGTATAATGAAGTTGTTAATTCTTTAAAACCCACATTTTTATATTTGGAGCATACTGTTTGGTTTTGTATAAATAAATCAGTATATCTTGGTTAAAATGATACAAAAAATAAAAATATAATAAAATCTTTTTGTTTATATGTCATATTGCACAAAACAGAGATGTTTTATTTGTGCATTCATACAAATGTCTGAAAAAATCAAAAAAATGCTTGAAATCAACATTTTTTTGTTGTATTATAAAGATGCAAAAAATAATACCACAACGAAACAACATTGTGGTTAAAGAAAAAGGAGATATAAAAATTATGATGCACGCTTTAAAAAGATTCGGTACTGCTTTTGGCGGTTACAAAATGATGGAACATTATCCGGAACCAGAATGTGGTCCAGACGACATTATCATTGAAATCAAGGCAGCAGCTATTTGTGGCGCCGATATGAAACACTGGGGTGTTGACAACGGTTATGATGATACTAACTGTGAAGGTCAACAACAATCAGTTCGTGGTCACGAATTTGCCGGCGAAATCGTTAAGGTTGGCGAAAACGTAAAAGACTGGCATGTTGGTCAAAGAGTTGTTTCTGACAACAGCGCACATGTTTGCGGCGTATGCCCTGCTTGTGAAAGCGGCGACTTCCTTTGCTGCGAAAGCAAAGTAAACCTTGGTCTTGACAATAACACTTGGGGCGGCGGCTTCTCAAAATATTGTAAAGTTCCCGGTGAAATTCTTGAAATTCATAAACATGCTATCTGGGAAATCCCTGAAGGCATTAAATATGAAGAAGCAGCAGTTCTTGATCCAATCTGTAACGCTTACAAAGCAGTAGCTCAACAGTCACACTTAATTCCTGGTCAGGATGTTGTAGTATTCGGTACCGGTCCTCTCGGTTTGTTCTCAGTACAGGTTGCTAAATTAATGGGTGCTGTAAACATTGTTATGGTTGGTCTTGATGACGATACTAAAGTAAGATTTGATGTTGCTAAAGAGCTTGGTGCTACACACTGTGTAAACGGTTCTAAAGAAGATGTTGTTGCTAGATGTACAGAAATCTGCGGCAGAGATAATCTTGGTCTTGTAATTGAATGTTCAGGTGCTAACATTGCTTTGAAACAAGCAATTGAAATGACCAGACCAAACGCTGAAATCGTTAGAGTTGGTATGGGCTTTAAACCATTAGAGTTCTCAATCAACGATATCACTGCTTGGAACAAGAGCATCATCGGTCATATGGCTTATGATTCAACTTCTTGGAGAAACTGTATCAGATTATTACAATCAGGTCAAATCAAAGTTGAGCCTATGATTACTCACAGACTCGGTCTTTCACAGTGGAAAGAGGGCTTTGACGCAATGGCTAAAAAAGACGCTATCAAAGTTATCTTCCATTACGATTACGAAGACTAATAATTAATAAAAAATAATTTACGAGGGTTGAGAAAAAATGAGAAAAATGTTAATTGCTCCATCAGTAGGTTGTTGTGACTTATTCAAAGTTGAAGAACAGGTTAAATTAATTAATGAAAAATCTGATTTACTTCACATGGATATTAAAGACGGCGTTTATGTTCCAAGTTTCGGTATCGGACCTGACTTTTTAGATTATTTAAACAAACATGTTGATAATCTAAAACCTATGGATGCTCACCTTATGGTAAAGCATCCGCAACAGTACATAGAAACTTTTGCTAAAGCAGGCGCTACATATATAACTCCGCATACAGATTGTATCGAGGGCGACGCTTTTGTAACAATTAATAAAATCAAATCGCTCGGTTGTAAAGCCGGTGTGGCTCTCAGCCCTTCAGTTCCTTTATCAACAATTGAGTATTATCTTCCATTACTTGATAAAGTAACAATAATGATTGTTGACCCGGGAATTTCAGGTCAAGCAGTCG
This sequence comes from uncultured Eubacteriales bacterium, assembly GCA_934476085.1. Lineage (GTDB taxonomy): Bacteria > Bacillota > Clostridia > Oscillospirales > Acutalibacteraceae > RUG11462. Next base: position 31,539 of record CAKSNE010000007.1, read on the forward strand.
ATGAGCAAATGTTTGTTAAAATTAAGCAATTAGCTGAAATTAGAAAGAAAAGAAATCTAAACTTCCTTATTGAAGCTGACGGTTCAATGAACAAAGAGCTTTACGCTCGACTTTATAAAGCCGGTGCTGATGTAGTTGTTTTCGGTCCACCTGCACTTTGGAATAAATCAGAAGATTTTAACGAAGCTTTTAAAATTGCTGAAAACGAATTTAATTCAGAGCTTGATGGTTTGACAAGAGAAGTTTAAAAATCGGATCAAAGTTAATTATAAAATTAACTTTATATAAAAATTTTTTGAGGAGAAAAATGATATGAGCAAATCTAATTTAAACATTGGCGCAAGACTTGACCGCTTGCCTCAATCAAAATGGCATATCAAAATGTGGCTTGTTACAGCATTTGCACTTTTGGTATGTTGGTCAAACGGAATCGGTGGTGCGGTTCAAAATATTCTTTTAAATGAGCTTCATTGGTTAAAAGAAGGCTCAACATTACTCGCTATGTGGGGTACAACCTACACAGCAGGTCAGCTTTTCGGTGCTCTCATCGGTGGTCCTATCGGTGATAAAATCGGTCGTAAAAAAAGTATTATTTTATACGAAGTTATCCACATTATCGCTATGATCGGTGGTGCAGCTTCACCTAACATTTATGTATTGTATGTATTCAGACTTCTTCAAGGTTTAGCACTCGGTGCTCTCTTGGTTGTATTGTTCGCTGGTTTCACAGAATATGTTCCTGGCAAAAACCGTGGTACATGGTCAAGCCGTACATCATTCATCGGTAACTGGGCTCACCCAATTTGTAATGGTATCGCTTTGATAATCGTTTCAACAGGCGTTAGCATGAATGCAAACTGGAGAATTCAGTTCATGATTCCTTCAATTTTATCAATCATCGCTTGCATCTTCATTCTTAAAAAATTCCCTGAATCACCAAGATGGTTGGAATCACAAGGCAGATATGAAGAAGCAGAAGCTATCATGTCAAAAATTGAAAAAGAAATCGAAGCTTCAACAGGTAAACCATTACCGGAAGTTGTTGTTGAAGAACCAAAAGAAGTTAAAAAACTTCCTTACTCTGCATTATTTAAAGGTAAATTATTAAAGAGAACCATCGTTGGTTCACTCGTACTTATCGGTATGAACACAATCCAGTATACATTGATGAACTGGATGCCTTCATTGCTCAACCAAATGGGTTATGATACATCTAAATCACAGTTTATGACAATGTTTGGTTTGTTCGGTGCTCCATTCGGAATTTTCATCGCTTCACTTATTATGGATAAACTTCCTCGTAAAGTTATGGGCGTATTACTTCTCGGTGGCATGGCTGTTTTAGGTATTGCAACAGGTCTTTTAGCAGATAAACTTGGTATGACAGGTCTTATTGTAATGACATTCTTGCTTAACACTGTTATCTATATGTATGTTTGCTATGCATCAGCTGTTTATGTACCTGAAATGTGGCCAACATCAGCTAAGTTATCAGGTTCAGGCTTTAGTAACGCTATGGGTCGTGTAAGTAACATCTTCTTCCCATTCTTAGTTACAAGCATTGCTGCTAACGTTGGCGCTTACGGTGTATTTATTCTTCTTGCTATCGTTGCTACTATTATCGCAGTTGCAGTTATCTTCCTTGGTGTTGAAACCAGAGGCGAATCTGTTGAAGACATCGGTAATGTAGACTAAAATTCACAAACTATATACAAAAAGGTGTCCGGTATTAATTTATCGGACACCGAAAAACCTCAAACAAATTTATTAAAGGAGATTTGCTGTTATGAAAAACTCAGAAGCTATTTTGGTAACCCCTAAGCATTTTGAAATTCAGGAATGTGCTGTTCCTGAACCAAAAGATAATGAAATTTTAATGAAAGTTGAATATGTCGGAATGTGTGGTTCTGATATTCACGGATTTGAATTTGGTCCATTTATCCCACCTAAAGATCCTAACCAAAAAATCGGTCTTGGTCATGAAGTAGCCGGTGAAGTTGTTAAAATCGGTTCAAAGGTTACAAAATTCAAAGTTGGCGATAAAGTTCTTATTGAGCCAGGTGTACCTGATGACAGCTGTGAATACTGCCGTACAGGCCGTTATAATATTTGTCCTGATGTTGACTTTATGGCAACACAACCAAACTACAAAGGTGCTTTAACTCAATATATGACACACCCTGAGGAATGGACATATCATATTCCTGAAGGTATGTCAACTATGGAAGGCGCACTCGTTGAGCCTGCTGCAGTTGGTATGCATGCTGCAATCCTTGGCGGAGCAATGCTCGGCAAAAGTATCGTAATTCTTGGTGCCGGTTGTATCGGACTTATGGTTTTGCAAGCTTGCAAGAGCTTGGGTGCTACTGATATTACTGTTGTTGATGTATTAAACAAAAGACTTGAACTTGCTAAAAAACTTGGCGCTTCAAGAGTCATCAACGGCAAAGAAGAAGATACAGTAGCTGTTTTAAGATCAGAAGAATTATATGGTAACCGTGGCGTAGATTTAGTATTTGAAGCAGCAGGTTCTGCTTTCACAGCAGGTCAGGCAGTTCAAATCGTTGCTCGTGGCGGTAAAATTATGATGGTTGGTACTCATTCAAAACCTGTACCAATTGATTTCTTGAAAATCAATCGTGAAGTTACAATTCAAACTTCATTCCGTTATTGCAACAACTTCCCACAGACAATCGAAGCTATTGCAAGCGGTAAATTCAATGTAAAAGATATGGTAACACATATTTATGATTACAAAGATGTTCAAAAAGCATTTACTGAAGCTATTGACCCTGTTAAAAAAGCCGATATGGTTAAAGGCGTTGTAAAGGTTTCAGACTAATTTAAAGAAAAATAAAAAGTTTTAAGGAGAGTTATTATGTTATCAGATATCAGATTTTGGGAAAAGAAAGCCAGAGAAGGTCATTACGCTATTCCTCATTTCAATGTATGGAACGCTGAAATGCTTATGGGCGTAATTGATGCAGCTGAAGAGCTTCGTGCTCCAATCATTATTTCATTCGGTACAGGTTTTACAGGAAACACTTCATTTGAAGATTTCTGTTATATGATGGATTCAATGGCTAAAAAAGCTACAATTCCTGTAATTGAACACTGGGATCACGGCCGTAATATGACAATTCTTCAAAACGCAGTAAATCACTGTATGAACTCAGTAATGCGTGACGCTTCTGCTCTTCCTTTTGAAGAAAATGTTGCAGAAATCAAAAGATGCGTAGATTATTTCCACGCTTACAATATTCCTGTTGAAGCTGAACTCGGTCATGTTGGTAATGAAACAGTTTATGAAGAAGCACTTTCTGATTATCAATATACAGATCCTAGCAAAGCTAAAGAATTCGTTGAGAAAACAGGATGCGACTCACTCGCAGTTGCTATCGGTAATGTTCACGGTGTATATTCTTCAGAACCAAAACTCGCTTTTGATGTACTTGAAAAAGTTGCAAGCGAAGTTGATGTTCCATTAGTATTACACGGTGCATCAGGTATCGGCGATGAAGATATCAAAAAAGCTATCTCTCTCGGTATTTCAAAAATCAACATTCACACAGAACTTTGTCAGGCTGCTATGGAAGCTATTAATGCTCATAAAGATGAGCCTTACCTCGCTGTTCAGCGTGAAGTAAGAAAAGCTATCAAAGAGCGTGCTATGTACAAAATCAAACTATTCGGTGACGATGGAAGAGCTGATCAATAATGAATAACAAAAAATTAGATGTAATTTGTCTTGGCGCAGCAGTTGTTGATATTCCGCTTAGACCTGTATCAAGAGATATTTTTGATATTGAATCATATCCGGTTGACAGAATTGCAATGTCAGTTGGCGGTGACGCTATGAACGAAGCAACTATTATCAGCCGACTTGGTTTTAAAACCGGTATCATCGCTTGTATTGGCGATGATGCGGCAGGTCAGTTTATTCTTCGCTCTTGCAAAAAAGACAATATAGATGTAGAAGGCATTAAAATTGATGAAAACATTGATACATCAATGAATATCGGTCTTGTAACAGAAGACGGCGAAAGAACTTTTGTTACTAACAGAAACGGCAGCCTTTGGAAAGAAAACATTGAACATGTTGACTTTGATAAAATTAAACAAGCAAAAATACTTTCATTAGCCAGTATTTTCAACTGCCCACTTCTTGATGGCGATGCACTTGTTAAAATATTTAAATTTGCAAAATCAGAGGGTATGACAATTACCGCTGATATGATTAAGCCAAGACTTGGCGAAACTTTAGATGATATTAAAGAAGCATTAAGTTACGTTGACTACTTCTTCCCGAATTATGATGAAGCTTGTCTTATGACAGGTGAAACAGATGAGGCTAAAGTTGCTGATATACTTTATAACTGCGGTGTTAAAAATGTAGTTATGAAAATCGGCAAAAGAGGTTGCTATATTCGTAATGCTGATGGTGCTATGATTGTTCCTGCTTGTAAAGGCGTTACAGCAATTGATACAATCGGAGCAGGCGATAACTTTGCTTCAGGCTTTATTTCAGCATTATTACAAGGCAAAAACATTCATGAATGTGGTATTTATGCTAACTGTACAGCCGCTGTTTCTGTTCAATATGTTGGTGCTACAACAGGCGTTCAGAACAAAGCCTTGGTTGATGAAATGCTTGAAAAATATCAAAAAGATTACATTTTATAACTCCATATTTTTATGTTTCCCACTCTTTGAACAGGAGGACCGCATTAAGTTTTAGAAGTTTAACTGCCTTTTGAAACTTATGCGTTCCTTGCTGTCAAAGCAATATTAACAGGATAATAAAACTCGGTATTTATGATATATAAGAAAAGGTGATTAAAAAATGAAGACAATGAAACTCGGTAAAACCGGTATAGATATTTCAAGAATGGGTCTTGGTACTTGGTCAATCGGCGGTGGCTCAGCTTGGGGCGGCGACCACGATTTAGACGTTGTTGTTGATACAATTTGCGAAGCACCAAAACTCGGCGTAAACCTTATTGATACTGCTCCCGGTTACAACTTTGGTAACAGCGAAAAAATTCTCGGTAAAGCACTTCAAAAAATGAACAGAGAAGACGTTGTTATTATCACAAAATGCGGTGTAACTTGGGACCAAGAAATGAAAGGCGACCTTTTCAACAAGGTAAACGGAATTCAATTATACAAAAACTTAAACAGCGACTCAATCAAAAGAGAGATTGAAGAATCTTTAAAGAGAATGGGTACTGATTATGTTGATGTTTATATGACTCACTGGCAGTCAATTCCTGGTAGCGAATACTATGTTCCGATTGCTAAAACAATGGAAGTTCTTAACGACCTTAAAGCTCAAGGCAAAATTAAAGCTATCGGTGCTGCTAATGTTGATATTAATCAAATTAAAGAATACTTAAAATACGGTGATCTTGATATCGTTCAAGCTAAATACTCAATTCTTGACAGAGGTATTGAAGATGAAATTATCCCTTGCTGCCGTGAAAACGGTGTAACAATTCAAGCTTATTCTCCGCTTGAAATGGGATTGCTTTCAGGCACAATGCCAAGAGATTACAAACCTGTTGGCGCTCAAATTCCAAAGAAATGGTTCCAGCCTGAAAATATGCAAAAAGCTATGGATGTTATGGACGAGTGGAAACCGCTTTGTGAAAAATACAATTGTACAATTGCTAACTTGTCACTTGCTTGGATTCTTGCTCAAGGTGATTTTATTAATCTTTTAAGCGGTTCTACTACTGTTGACCAGATTAAAGAAAATGCTAAATCTGCTGATTTGGAATTAGATCCTAAAGATGTAGCGCTGATGCGTGAAATGGTTGAAGCCATCGACAAATAAGATTTTTTTATGTCATTAAATTAAAACAAATCAAACCTTTCAACAAAACACAAGTCACTTGTTACATGAAAAATATGTAAAACACAGGTACTTGTGTTTTGTTTCACAAAAAATACTTTACTATTTTAATGATTTTTGTTATAATTATCATAATGACAGGGGGCAAAAGCGAAGTTGGAAAAAAGAATTGATAAAATCAAGCAAAAGTTAGAGTCGGAAGGCAAGGTTTCAGTAACTGATTTAAGCGAACTATACAATGTTACAGAAGAAACTATAAGAAGAGATCTTGAAAAGCTGAAAAACGAAGGCTTTGTTACAAGAACATTTGGCGGTGCGGTTTTAAATACTTCAATAAACAGAGAGCATATTCACTTTTTTAAAAGACGTTCTATTAATAATGAAAGCAAAAAGAAAATTGCTGAATTATCGGCTGGATATTGTAATCAATTCAGAACAATTATGGCTGATAGCAGTACCACTGTTATGGAAACGTTAAAGAAGCTTGAGAATAACAGTGAATTTACAGTAATAACTTTTTCAGCTCAAATTTTTCAAGAATTAAATGGCACTAAAATGAAAATTATTTCTACAGGTGGTATTTACGACGCTGATACTCTTTCTTTTAAAGGTGTTTTAGCTAAGGAAAGCATATCTAAATATAATGTTGATATCGCTTTTTTGAGTTGTAAAGGTCTCGATATCAATATGGGCATTATGGACTCAACCGAAAGCGAAGCGGTTTTAAAAACCGAAATGGCTAAAAGAGCTAAAAAAGTTGCTCTTTTAGTTGATCATTCAAAATTCAATCAATCGGCATTTGTTAATTTTCTTGATTGGGAAGATGTTGATTATATTATCACTGATAAATATCCTAGTGATGAGTGGGTTGAATTTTGTAAAGAAAAGAACATCCAATTGGTTTATTGATTTTAATTTGGTTTTAAAATGATTTAGTCTTTTTTAAAATATATTAATCATTACACTATAAGGAGTGGAGTAAATGAAAACGAATACAGAAAAAAAGAAACTATCCATTGTTGCAAAGATGATGATATCAGTTGCAGCTGGTTTTGTTTTAGGTCTTGTTTGTCTTTTAATTAAAAGCCAGGTTGCAGGTACATCAGGTGAATCTGTTTGGAAGATTATAGATGCGATATTCTTTCAGGACATCACAAGCACTACAAGCATTGAAGGCATAGGTTTGTTTTATATTGTCGGACAACTCTTTATGCATGGACTTCAAATGATGATTGTTCCGCTTGTTTTATGTTCATTAAGCCTCGCACTTTGTAGTTTAGCTGACCCTAAAAAGCTTGGTAAAATCGCCGGTAAAACCTTTGTTTCTTATCTATGCTTTTATGTTGTAGCCGCAACTCTTGCCGGTGCAGCAGCTTACTTTGTTCAATCAATGGGTTGGTTTGATGTTAATCTTCCTGCACAAAATGCTCAAGAGTTAGTTACAATGGACGGTTACAATCCATTAGTTACAATCGTTAATGCAGTTCCATCAAATATTTTCAGTGCCTTTTCATCTAATAGTGCAATCCTTTCGGTAGTAGTTGTTGCTATTATTTTAGGTCTTGGAATGACAGCATTCGGCGAAAAAGCAGAGCCGCTTAAAAAAGTTATTGTTTCATTAAATGATATTATTCAATGGGCACTTAACTTTTTAATCAACAAAATTGCTCCTGTTGCAATTTTCTGTATGATTACAAGAGCGTTTGCGGTTTACGGTGTTGAATATATCTCGCCGACACTTGTTTGGATTGCAACAACAATTATCGTATCGCTTGTTTTGGTTGTTACTATCTATCCAATAGGAATTTTCCTTACAACAAGGTTAAATCCTTTTGTATTCTTGAAAAAATCAGTAAAAATCGGTTTGTTTGCAGCTGCTACAAACTCATCAGCAGCAACTCTTCCTATTAACACAAAAACATGTATTGAAGAGCTTGGTTGTTCAAAAGAAATCAGCAGTTTTGTTCTTCCTACCGGTATGACAATTAATATGAACGGTACAACCGCTATGCATATGATAGCTATTACCTTTATAGGTGCGGCTTCTGGTATGCCTGTTACACCATCAACACTTGTTTTGACTGCTTTCTTATCAATTTGTACTGCAGTCGGAACTCCGGCTATTCCTGTTGCAGGTACAACAATGGTTTATGTTGTTATGATGGGTATTGGATTTAATACTGAACTTTGTATGATTGCTTACTCACTTATTTTAGCAATGAATTATCTTCCGGGTATGGCTGTAATTACACTTAATGTTATCGGCGATGCCGCTACAAATGTAATTGTAAACCATAAAGAAGGTTCTTTAAATAAAGATATTTATTATAGCAAAAAATAAAGTATAAACTTAAAAAGTCTTGTGACTGTTTTTTGTCACAAGACTTTTTTTAGTTGTATCAATTATTCGTATCTTAATGCGTCGATTGGGTTTAATTTAGCCGCTTTATTAGCAGGTGCATAACCAAAAACAATTCCTATAAACATTGAGAATACAAGTGCAATTACAATAGATGAAATGCTCGGCATGGCATAGAAGCCTAATAAATAGCTGATTGTCATACCACCTGCAAGACCGATTGCAACGCCTATAATACCGCCGATAAGACAAATTACAACCGACTCGGTAATAAATTGCAGTCTTATTGAATTATTAGGAGCACCGAGTGCCTTTCTTGTGCCTATTTCTTTAGTTCGTTCGGTAATTGAAACAAGCATTATATTCATAACGCCGATACCGCCGACTAATAGGCTTATTGCGGCAATTGCTGCAATTGCTAATGAAACAGTATCCATCATATCGGTAAATGTTGAAATCATACTTTCAAGCGATGTAGCTTTGCAAGTCCATTCATCATTTCTTGAGTAAACCGCTTCAAAATATTCGCCGACTGTATCTAAAAATGCGGCGGTATCTGTTCCGCTTTTAGCAACAATTTTAAAAGACTCATAACCTTTGTTTTCTCCGCTTAAAGTTCTGGCGGTTTCAAGCGGGATATAAAAATCGGTTACGGTTTCATCACTCGAAAGATAAGAAGAAGCTATTGTTTCTTCATATTCATAAACACCCGTTATAAAAAATGTATAAGGCATTTCATTGTATGTTATTGTAATGCTTTTTCCGACAGCTTCTTTAGTTTCAATGCCTAAAGCGTCTTCGACAAATTTATCCGAAACAATACAAAGTCTTCTTGATAAATCGGTTTTGTTTTTAATAAATCTGCCACAAAGCAAATTTATATCTTCAGCGTCAAGGTATTCATCGTTAACGCCTTTTACAGTAACGCTTGTTTGTTCATCTTTATCGTCATAATTTTGAACAGTGGCTGTACCGCTTGAACGGGTAAGCTCTAAATACTCAATTTTATCAGAAAAGCTTGAGCGAAACTCGCTTATCATATTATCGCTTATTCTATCTTCTTCGCCAGGCTCTGAATTACCGAATTTTTTTATCTTTACCTGATTGTTTGAATTGTTTTGGTTTGATTGTTGGTCATTATCATCATCGGATTTTTGTGTAAGCGATACTGTTATATTATTTGCACCTAGCGTAGTCATAGTACTGCTTACAGAATCGGTTAGGGAAGTGCCGACTGTGTTAATTGCAACAACCGAGCCGATACCGATTATAATACCGAGCATTGTAAGAATTGCTCTCATTTTATTCATTTTAAGCGATTCGAGTGCGAGCAAAACATTATCTAAAAAAGCCATTACTCGCCACCCTTTCTGTCATCAACAATTCTTCCGTCTTTCAGCGTTATAATTCTGCTGCATTCTTTAGCTAATTCTCGATTATGGGTAATAAAAACAATTGTTTTTCCCGATTTATGAAGCTTATGAAAAATATCCATTACTGTTCTGCTTGTTTCAGAATCAAGTGCACCGGTAGGCTCATCGGCTAAAATAATAGCAGGATCGGCAGCAAGCGCTCTCGCTATTGCGACACGCTGTTTTTGACCGCCCGAAAGCTCATTTGGTTTGTGATTAACACGCTCTTTCATACCGACCATATCAAGTAGTTCTAATGCTCTTTTGGATCTTTCCTTTTTTGTAATACCTGAATAAAGCATAGGTAATTCAACATTTTTAAGAGCACTTTGTCTGCCTATTAAATTAAATGTTTGAAAAACAAATCCTACTTTTTTATTTCTTATTGAAGAAAGCTCTTTATCGTCTGCTTTTGAAATATCAATTCCGTCTAAAACATATTTGCCTTCTGTTTGTCGGTCTAAAACACCGATGATATTCATTAATGTGGATTTACCGCTTCCGGATTCGCCTACGATTGCGGCAAATTCACCTTGTTTTATACTTAAACTAATATCGTGTAAAACTTCAAGCTCGTTTGGCTTGCCGATAAAAAAGCTTTTTTTAATGCCTTTTAAATCTATAATGTCGTTCATTATTGACCTCCGTTAGCGTTAGGCGGAGATGGCATATTGCCGTTGCCGCTGTTTTGACCGCCATTAGAAGAGCCACCGCTTTTACCAAACATATTGTTTCTCATATCTTGGGCTTTTTCAAACATATCCTGACTGTTATCGTCTTTTGAACTGTTATCAACTGTTTCAATACCTTCGTTTAGGTCAGCGGTAGAACGAATTACATCTCCTTCTTTTAGAGAGTCGGCTGAAACTTCGATATAATAATTATTTTTTGAACCGGTTGTTACATAAACCTTTTCAAAATTCATATCAGTGCCTTCGCCGGAAGTTTTTCTGTAAATATAGTCGCCTTTGTTATCGTTATCATTGCCGACTGCATCTATCGGAACAGAAAATACATTGTCGGTACTGTTTACTAAAATTTCAACCGATGCGTTCATACCAACCAAAAGTCCGCTGTTTTCGCTATCAACAGTAACTTCTGCACCAAATGTTCCGCTTTCATTTGCAACAGGATCAATTTGAGTTAGAGTTCCTTGAAAAGTTTCATCGGAAGCGTCACTTGTTATATAACAGCTTAAACCTGTTTTTGCGTTAGTAATGTCAGCTTCGCTGATAGTAATGCTTATTTTTAATTTATCAAGATTGCTGATAGTAGCAATAGCTGAAGAACTACCGCCTGATGAAGAACTGCCGGAGCCTAAAGCCGAAACCGCAGCGGCAGAAGCCGAACCTCCGCCTGAAACAGAAGAGCCAACTGTAGCGTTTAAAGCGGTAATAGTACCGTCTTGATTGGCTTTGATATTGCAGTCGCTTAAATTATCTTTAAGGTCATTTAATGTATCGCTTTGAGAAGCATTGTCTAATTGTTCTTTAGCTTGGGTTAATTGATTATTAGCTTGTGTAACTGCGTCTTTATATTGCTCATAAGTCTGTTTTGCAGTATCGTAAGCAGTTTTTGCAGTGGTATATTCAGATTCAAGATTATAATAATTTGAAGCTGATTTTGCATTTTGTAACTGTTTTGCTTTTAATGATAATTTGTATAAAGTGTTGTCACTTTTAGTTGAAGTAATATTAGTATTAGTTAATGAGTAAACTTTTGCAGTAACTGTTTTAGCTAAATCTTCAGCAGTTTGAGTAACAGTTACAGTAGTAGAAGAACTACTTGCAACATTTGCAGACGCCATACCGCCGAAGCTTTGAGAAGAATTAGCAGAGGCGGAGACTGAACCGGAAGTCGAACTACCTGAAGAAATATCAACAGCTCCGATATTTAATCCGCCATAAAGATTTTGAATAGCGTTTAAATAAGATTTTGCTACTGAAATAAGAGTAGATTTATCAACTTTTTTATTTGTGAAATTAGTTAAAGATGAGTTATATTTGCTTTGAGCCGAAACAAAATCTTTGCCTGCTTTGTTATAAGCCTTTAACGCTTTATCATATTGAGATTGATAAGATTTAATCGAGTTTTTAGCAGAGTTATAAGGAGTTTTTGCTGTATTTAGCGTCTTTTTAGCACTATCAAGCTCTGATTTATAATTATCAAGCTTTTTCTTTGCGTTGTCATAGTTTTCTTTAGCCGAGTTATATGAATTTTGTGCTGATTTAATAGTTTTTGAAAGATTGTTTTGTTCTTTTTCAATCTGGTCTTCAAGCTCTTTAGTATCAAGAGTGCAAATAATATCGCCTTTTTTAACTTTGTCGCCAACAGAAACCGCAATAGTTTTAACTGTGTAATTAAGCGATGAAGTAACATTAGAAGTTTCAGCACTTTCAACTGTACCTGTTGTTGAAATACTATTGTCAAGACTGCCGTAAGACAAAGTGTTTGTTCTTATATAGGAATAAGAAGTAGTATCTTTTTTGTTCGTAAAAAACATAATTCCGAAAACAATTGCTAAAATTAAAACAATCGCAATTATTATTGATATAACTTTATGTTTTTTAATAAAGCCGATTATTCGTTTTTTCTTTTTCTTTTTTTCTTTAACTTGTTGCTCTTGTATTTCTTTACTCATTGTTTTTCTCCTTGATTTTATCAGTTGTTTTCAATTATAAGGCAAATAAATTACAATAAATTGATAATTTTATAAATAAAATGTAAATGAATTTAATTTATTTTAAAAGTTTTTCTTGCAATAATTGAAATTTATGGTATAATAAATTTGTATAATTAATTAAATAAGTAACATATGTAAAAAGCAAAACCGTTGTAAAGCGGTGACGCAAAGCTAAAGGGTCTTTTATATTAAAGACAGCCAGTTGCCGTAATTCTTTTTTTGAATTGCGGCTTTTTTATTTTAAAATTTAAAAGGGGATTTTTATGAGCGAAAACAAGGAAACCAAAGCTGAATTAAACCAAAAAGTTAATAATGAAAAAAAGCCTGATAAAAAGGATAAATCAAAAAATCTTATTTTGGTAATTTGTTGTTTAGTAATTGTTGCTATAATTTTATCAATTGTTGCTTTTAGCAAAAAAGGAAATGATTATGAAAATGTTAAAACAACTGCGGTAACAGCACAGACGACAAAAACTATAAATGTAACCACTACACAGGCTGATAACTCGGGAGAGATTAAAATAATTAATTCCGATAATATAAAATTGCCTAAAAATCTTGATGCAGAATATTTTGCAAAAATTGCTTATGAAATGAAGAATATTTTTGTTTTTGAACCTTTTAAAAATATTTCAGATGTTTCTCGAAATAAAATTGTTCAATTCGCTTTTTCTCATAAGTTTTATAAAAGCTTAACCGATATGCCGAAAAGTACAAAAATGGTTTACAGAACAGCCGGTAAAAAGGATATTAAGAAACAGCTTTTAATCTTTTTCGGCAGTGATAAAGTAGATGTTACTAAAAGTGATCTTTATAATGCTCGTGAAAATAAACTTGAAATGTGGCAGTTAAATTATACCGCCAATTTATATATTAATTGTTATGTAACTAAAAAGGGTAACGGTTTTGAATTAAAATGTGATATTTTTAATGAAAAAGAAAAATCAACATTAAAATCAACCGCAACTATTTTACTCAAAAAACAAAAGAAAACCTATATTATTTCAGAATTTAATTAATATTTTATATTTAAAGGAGGTATTTATTTTGGTTGATGAACAGGAAATCAAGCAACTTTTAGATGAAATTAATGATTTAAAGAAAAGCGTTAAAGAAGATTTAAGCTTGCTTGAAGAAAAAACCGAAAGATTAGAAAGTTTAGTAGTCAAATCAAATAAAACCGAATTAAATAAAGAAAATAGCAATAAAAAAGAATCGGAAAAAACAAAAAATACAAGTATTGATGAAAAAACAAGACGCGATATAATGAGCTCATTGCTTGAAAAGTATTCAAATTAAGGCAGGTGCAAAGAAATGAAGTTTAGCCTTTCAGCTTATAAAAGTAAGGTTAAAAATTTAATGTCTCAAATAGGCGAGAAAAGATTAAAAAATGTAAGCATAATTGTTTTAATAGCAATTATTTTGTTTTTATGTACTTATGTTTTTCAATCTTTTTTAGGAACAAATATTTATATTTCAAATTCAAATAAAGTTAGTGACTGGGCGTTTATAAACGGCATAACTTCTCAACAACTTACCGCTGAAAACGCTGTTTTTAAACAGGCTACTTCGGACAACCCTGTTTTAATTGACTCTTCAAAACCTTATGTTCATCTTTATTATACTTTTGACGCGTCTGATAAACAGCGCTATTTAGTTATAAACGCTAATCATAGCCCTATTAAAGCGGAGATTGATTCCAAAACTGTTTATAATAACGGTTATGGAACAGAAGAAATCGTTGGTAATAATTATAACGAAATAATTATTCCTGCTTCAATCTCAAGTCAAACAATACATATTTATATGTATACTCCGTTTAATTTTAAGTTCAGTCCAACAGTAAACTACGGAAATAATAGCATTAATTTTCAAATGATACTTGCCTTTACTGTTTTAGCAATAGGCATTATTTATATGATAATTGCAGTCAGCTTTAGAAAAGGCGGCATTATAAAAATGGTGCTGTTAGGCTCAAGCTCGTTTGTTTGCGGATTTTTACTTTTAATTAATTCGCTTGAAAACAGTTCTGATATATTAAATCAATCGGTTTGGTTTAATATATCTGTTGCACTTAATATGATTGTAACGCTTGTTAGTATTGTCAATCTTTTGATAATGTTAAGTTATAGCAATAATCAAATAAAAGCTATGTGTATCAGTATTCCTGTTTTAGCAATATTGGCGATTTTCATTCCTTTTGGATTTTTCTTTAAATTAATTATGCTTTTGTTTTTAGCAGTTCAAGCGGTTTTAACTGTTTTGATTTTGTTTAAATTACAAAGTGAAGAAAAACGCTTTGAAAAAGGTGTAATGCTTTTGGGCGTTGCTTGTTCATATTTATTTATTTTAAATATATTTAATACTTTTGCTACTATCAGCGGTTCTGTAATTGTAGCACAGTCTGTATTTATTTATGGAATGATTATTTTAAACTTTATGTTAGCTTTTTACTACATAAAACATATTGCAATAAACAATATATTGCAAGTAAGCAAGCAAAGTGAAATTGATTATTTAACTGATTTTTACGGACAAATTTCTTCATTGGTTGCAAAACTTTATTCAAAAATAACTAATGAAGAGTTTATCACTTGTTTTTGTAAAGATGTTGTTCCTATTATAAAAAGCAATAATGAAGTTATTATCGAGTCTGATAAACCGATTGTTTATGCAAATGCCGTTAAAGAAGATGATTGCTACAAAATAATTGAAAACACTTCTTCACAAGAGCCTGACTTTAACTTGCTAGAAAAATCTTTTGAAAACAAACCTTGTATTATCGGAAGCAACTATATAGGGGTTAATTTTAAAACAAATGAGTCCAATGCGGTTATCGGCTATATTTCAAATATAAAAATTCCTTTTGAATCGGCCTTTAAAAACTATTTTTACTCGCTTTGTTCATCGGCTCAGGCTGCTTTTGAAAACCATGGTTTGCGTTTTGAATTATTTAGTATTGAAGAAAAAATGTTTATTAACCTTTCAAGAATAGTTGAAGAACGCTCCGAAGAAACTTCAAACCATCTTATTAATGTTTCTGTTATGGTTGAAATTCTTTGCAAACATTTAGGCTATAGTGATGAAGAAAGCAAAATGATTGCAACTGCTGCAATGACTCATGATATCGGTAAAATTGCTATTTCTGATACAATTCTTAATAAAAAAGGAATATATACCGATGAAGAACGAGAAGCAATGAAAAAGCATACAGTATACGGACACTATATTCTCTCTGTTTCAAAAGGTAAATTCTTTGAAATTGCTTCAAAAATTGCCGAACAGCATCATGAAGATTATGATGGCTCAGGTTATATGCATATTAAAGGTGAAAATATTAATAAATATGCAAGAATAGTTAGAGTTGTGGATACCTTTGACGCATTAATTTCAAAGCGTTGTTATAAAGACGCTTGGGATATAAATGAAGCGATTGATTATATTATTTCAAATTCGGGTAAAATATTTGATCCACAAGTTGTAAAAGCATTTGAAGTTTGTGCTGATGAAATGGTCAAAGCCAGACAGTAAGGGGTTTTTATGAAATTAAAAAAGGTGTTTAAATGGTACTTTTTAGTGCCGTCTTTAATAATTCTTATAATCATTTTAGCTTTTCTGATTTGGTTTATTAAGCCTGCAAAAACTCTTGATATAGCAATTCTTGATAAAACAACTCCTGCAACTTCGGCTGACGGAGAAAGCTATTTAGGCGACGTTGAAAATAATTATAGAAAACATCTTGGCTCAAATTGGATTGCTGATTATTTAAAAATAAAAAATCCTGAAACCGATGAGCTTTATGATTATACTACCGATTATTATGGAAATAAGTTTGACGATGAAGGTAAAATTATAAAAACCGATAAATTAACTTCAATGAAAAAAGCTCCTGATTTGCTTTATTTAGCTGATAGCTACGGAATTGAGGGTAATAAAGATAAGGGCATTACCGCTGAAGAAATGAATATGATTTCTTATTGTAACTCTCTCGGCTCAACAATTATCGGTGAACAAGATATTTTAACAACCGGAACCGACAGTAAAATTTCTTCTCAATTACAAAGCCTTTTCGGCATTTCTTCAACCGGCTGGGTAGGAAGATATATCTATGACCTTGCCGATTTATCCGATGTTCCTTATTGGGCACCCGATATGTATTTAGAAAAATACGGTGTAGAATGGCGTTGTTCAGGCTCCGGTATTTTATTGGTTTCGGGATCGGGTGATATTATTGTGCTTGAAGAATCAACCGATTTTAAAAGCAAAAATCTACTTAAAATTGCAATTGCTGATGATTATAAATCAGAGTTTGGCTCTAAAAACTTAAATTATTATAATTGGTTTGAATTAATAAATGTTGAAAAGGGTACAGAAGCATTAGCCGAGTATACTTTTAATCTTAATTCAACAGGTATGGAAAATTTCAAACCGGTATCTTCATCGCCGACTTTTACTGCGGTTACAAGAAAAACAACTAAATATGGCGGTGTTAATTATTACTTTGCCGGTGATTTTAATGATTTTGTAACTGAAACTAAACCTTATTGTTTTTTAGGTGCGGATTTGCTTTATAGATTAATTTCTTTTGATAAAGAAGGAGATATTACTAATTTTTATTGGAACTTTTATGAGCCTATGATGAAAAAGATTATGAAAGATTGTCTTGATAAATCATCTGAAGAAAGTAAAAATAAAGATAAAGTTAATAGTGTTCCGCCGAGAATTAAAGATAATACTTTTGAAGTAAATGTTGATGGCAAATGGCAAAATCTTAATTTAAAAGGCTTTAATATAAATGGTGAAGCACCAGGTGATAAGCGGTATTCTTATTCTAATGATGCTTCTTTCTTTCAGACTTTAATTAAAAAAGCAGAAAAAATAGGTGCAAACGCTATTAGAGCTTATGACCTTTATTCACCTGAATTTTACAGGGCATTGTTTGAACATAACTCTGATAAAGATAATAAAAAAATTTACTTAATTCAGTCTGTTACAACGCCTACTAATGTTGATAAATCAAATATTTATTCTAGTATAAACGAGCTTAAAAACAATGCTAAAATTATTGTTGATGCTCTTCATGGTGCAGGAACAAAGGTTGATAGTGTTGGTGAGAGAAAAGGCGGAGTTTATAGTTTTGATGTTTCGCCGTATATTTTAGGCTATGTTATTGATACCGATTTAACAAAGCAACAGTTTAATAATTTACAATTGAATTCTTTGCCGGCTTATAGCGGTGAATATTTTGGTTCAAACGGCAGTTCATCCGCTGAAAGTTTAATCGCTGAACTTTGTGATTATACAATGAGTTACAGCGTTAAGAATTATAAACAAATGAATATTGTTTTTGCAAAAGGATTTACTGATCTTATTTCAAATTCGCTTTGGATTGAAAATAATGATAGCGGATTTAATGTTGGCAATATCGAGATTAAAGACTCAAAAGCAATAAACTACTTTGGCGTTTGTTATTCGGCTTTTAAATATGATAATGCAGTGGTAAATTACAGCAAGAAACTTCAAAAGGGAAGAGCCGATGCTTTTGACGGATATTTAAGTAAAATTATTTCATCGACTGATAAACCTGTTTTGATTGACGCTTTCGGTGCTTCAACAGCGTCAAATACTTATGATAAATATTCCGATGTTTACGGACTTAGCGAGTTGCAACAAAGTGATGCAATAATCACTATGCATAAACAAATAGTCCAAAATGGATTTTTAGGCGGACTTATTAAAGACTTAAATGACAGTTGGGTTAAATTAAGCGATGAGAGTGCTATGTATACTGTGCCTGAACAAGATTCAGCTCTTTGGCATGATGTAACCGACATTGAACAAACAACAGGCGTTTTAGCGGTTGAATCTAAAGAGCCTGTCGATGTGGGACTTGATTTTAGTACAACTTCCGAACGTATGCAAAATTTACGACTCTATATAAACCCAACATATCTTTATTACACAATTACTCTTGATAAAGAAGTTAATTTTGATAAAGAAGAATTGATAGTAGGTATTGATACTTATCAGCGAAATGACGGTGAATATTACTATGATAAAGGTTATTTTGCTAACAGTTTATCGGGAATGGAATTTGTAGTTAAGTTTGACAGCAAGCGTTCAGCTGCAGTTTATGCTGTGCCAAGCTATTCAAGAAACGGCAAAAAAGTTACTTCAACCGAAAGATATAAAGGTAAATATACTTTTGTAGCTCAACTTAATTATGGCGGTTTTTCATCGGCAAATACTCATTTTTTTACCGCCGGTTCAACAATCAGCCTTAGAATACCTTGGGCAATGCTTAATATAACCGATCCATCTCAAAGAATTGTTATTGATGATAAGCAAGGTGGCTTTTTACATACAAACAGATATAAAACCACTATTACATCAGGTCTTATAGCTTCGGTTTTGATAGGCGAAAAAGGTACTAAAGATACTGCTTATATTTTCCCTGAATCAAAGAAAAGTGCAGGCTATAAAACATATAAGTGGCTCAAATGGGAAACGGTTGATTATGAGATTAAAGAAAAAGAATCGTTTACAAGAATAAAAACATATTTTGAAGGTTATTAATATAAATTTTAAATCTTGAAGGAGGTGAGTTTTAGTGTCAAATGAAATGTTTGCCGTTGTTTTAATAATTATAATGGGCTTTTCGCTTGTTTGTGAGTATTTATGGCTTTATATCGTAGCCGAAAATCAACAGGAATATTTTAAAAGAAAAAAGCGAATTTATAATGAAATTTCGACTCTTTTTACTTCGGCGCTAGGCTCACCGTTAAAAGATATTCAAGAAAAAGAAATTCAGTCAATTTTAGATTATATTGATGATAGCAATGAAAAATATTATGTTGCAATAAATATTTATCTTGATTATCTTAAAAAAGATGAATTGTCAGACGAACGAAAAGTTATATTAAATGAAATTTATGAAAAACTTGATGTAAAAAATGTTTTGTCAGAAAAATTATCAAAAGCGTCAAATAATGAAAAGGGCTATGTAATTCAGTTAATGGCAAAACTTAATATTACCGATGAAACAGATGATTTACAACAGTATTTATCAAGCAGAAATAAAAAGTTAGTTTATTATACAGGTATGGCTTTATCAAAGCTTGGCGATGAAGACGGAACAGTAGAGTTTATTAATATTTGCGGTCAAAACTATAGCCTTTCATCAAGAGTTATTATGGAAGTGCTTAATATTTATACAGGAAACAAAACAGAGCTTGTTAAGAAAATTTATGATGATGTTGATGACTATTTAAAAGCCGTAATAATTAAAGGTGTTAAAAACGATAAAATTGAAGAACTTAAATATATTTATACAAAAGGTGTAAAATCAAAATCTGCCCAAATAAAAATAGCTTGTGTAAAAGCACTTTCGGCATTTGGCGATTTAGAAGATGAACATACGCTTATAACTGCAATGAATGATAAAAACTGGGTTGTAAGATTGTCGGCACTTGAAGGACTTGAAAAAATAAATACTAGAGAAAGCCTTGAAGCTATTATAAAAGCTACTTGTGATGATGAATGGTGGGTAAGAAGAAAAGCCGCGGAAGCACTTGTAAGAATTGACCCTAAACTTGAAAATGTAGAAAAAATTATTAAAGGTTACGACCGTTACGCAGCCGAAGCAGTTAAAACCGCTTTGAGCAGAGAAGTAAATTAAGGAGGCAGTATATGGCATTTCTGGGTATTGTCAGAAAGTTTATAAGAATCTTTAACTATTTCTGTATGTCTTATACAGTTATTCTTAATATAGCTTACATAATTCAACTCATTATATCTTATTTTCGTTTAAGAAAAGAAAGAAAAGAAGAGTTAGCAAATGATTATGAACATTATGCAAATTCCGATAATCTTTTGCCTATAACTCTTATTGTTCCGGCTTATAACGAAGAAGATAATATTGTTCATAATGTAAAATCACTTATGAAGCTTAATTATCCTAATTATGAAGTGGTAGTTGTAAATGACGGCTCTAAAGATAA
Organism: uncultured Eubacteriales bacterium; assembly: GCA_934476085.1. Taxonomy (GTDB): domain Bacteria; phylum Bacillota; class Clostridia; order Oscillospirales; family Acutalibacteraceae; genus RUG11462. Next base: position 51,847 of record CAKSNE010000007.1, read on the forward strand.
AACTCATTTTAAAATGATTGAGGCTTTTAAGCTTAAAAAAGTCAATCCGTCTATTAAAGTTTCTATTCCTACTCAGGAAATTCAGGGCGTTTATTATAACAGTAAATATCCTAATTTAGTTTATGTTGATAAATTAAACGGCGGTAAATCCGATGCACTGAATGCGGGAATTAATATTTCAAAATATCCGCTTTTTGCTTGCCTTGACGCTGATTCCCGTATTGAAAAAAATTCGCTTTTAATGCTTGGTGAAATGTTTATTAAAGACTCAACGACAGTGGTAGCAGGCGGTTTTGTAAGAATTGCAAACGGCTCTGTTATTGAAGACGGCGAATGGCGTGGCTTCGATTTACCTGAAAAAAGCATTGAAAAATTTCAGATTGTCGAGTATTTTCGTTCGTTTCTATATGGACGAGTTGCTTGGGGTAAATCCTTGTTGATTGTTTCGGGTGCTTTCGGTTTGTTTAAAAAAGATGCGGTTATCGAAGTTGGCGGTTATAAAAATAATACCATTGGCGAAGATATGGAAATCGTTGTTAGAATGCACCATAAGTTTAAAAAAGAAAAAAGAAAATACAGTGTTAAATTCTGTGATAAAGCTATTTGTTGGACACAATGTCCGATGTCAATTAAAGACCTTCGTGGTCAGCGTCGTCGTTGGCAGGTAGGACTTTTTGATACACTTCTTTCTCATTTTTCAATGACCTTTAACCCTCGTTATGGTGCGGTTGGTTTTTTATCAATGCCTTATAACTTTATTTTTGAACTTTTAGGCGTTATTGTCGAATCATTAGGTTATTTAATTATACCGTTTTCGGTTATTATGGGTGAGCTTAATATGTTTTTCTTTGTTATGTATCTGCTTTTATCGGTAATTCTCGGTACAATGTTGTCGGTTGGCGGTATTTTGCTTGAACAGTATACAAGAAAAGGTTGCTTCACTCCTGACCAAATTATGAAATTATCAATCTATGCCTTTTTAGAAAACTTAGGCTATCGTCAGTTGATTGTACTTTTTCGATTAGAAGGCGTTTTAAGATTTAGAAAATACAGAACAAGTTGGGGTAAAATTAAAAGAACTCAGTTTAACAAGGAGAAATAGCTATGAAAAAAGTAGTAATATCAACTGTTGCAACTTTGCTGGTGCTTTTTATGTTTGCACAATTAGGCTGGCTTCAGATTTTCGGAATAAACCGAGTTTCTTTTCCTTGGGATGAAAAAAAGCAGGAAAGCAAACCTAAAACCACTTTAAGCTCTTATAAAGATGAAGATGGCGTTTCTTATCGTGTTAAAGCTGAAGGCGATTATTTTTATGTTTATACCGATGGCGAATGGAAACAAACTTTTTGGAAAGGTGTAAATATAGGTTCGGGTGCACCGGGCTTATTTCCGGGTGAGCTTTCTATTGATTATGAAACTTATATGCGTTGGTTTAAATACATCAGCGAAATGAATTGTAATTGTATTCGTGTTTATACTGCAATGATGCCTGAATTTTATAATGCACTTTATGATTTTAATGTTAAAAGCAAAAATCCATTGTATCTTTTTCATGGCGTTTGGATGGATGAAGATGATATTTCAGTTTTGGCTGATGTTTATGCCGATAACGAAAAAATTCTTACCGAATTTAAAAAAGATGCGCTTGATATGGTTTCGATTATTCATGGCGATGCGGTTTTAAATAAGCGTGCCGGATATGCAAGCGGTACTTATACAAGCGATGTTTCGCCTTGGTTTGCAGGTTGGATTTTGGGAATGGAAAACGATCCTAAATTCATTCTTAATACCAATGAAAATAATGGCGAGAGAGATTCTTATGACGGAAGCTACCTTTATACTCAAGGCTCAACTCCTTTTGAAGCGTTTTTAGCAACAGTAGGCGATGCGGTAATAGAAAAAGAAACTAAAAAATATAAGTTTCAAAGTCCGCTTGCTTTTGCAAACTGGGTTACAACCGACCCGCTTACTCATGATGCAGAGCCTTATGAAGATGAAGATTTATTAACTTTAAATACAGAAAGTATAAAACACCGCTCGGCTTTTCATTCAGGTCAGTTTGCTTCTTACCATGTTTATCCTTACTATCCTGACTCAATGAATTATCAGTCTGATTATACAAACTATATTGATGAAAATGGCAAAGTAAATACATACGAAGCCTATTTAAAGGACTTAAAGTTAGCTCATACTGTGCCTATTGTAATTGCTGAATTCGGTGTTTCTACATCTCGTGGTTATGCTCATGAGAGTTTAATGGGTTATAATCAGGGAGGAATGGAAGAAACCGCAGCCGGAAACGCAATTGTTGATATGTTTGATTCTATTTATAAGCAAAAATATGCGGGTGGTATTGTTTTTGCTTGGCAAGATGAGTGGTTTAAAAGAACTTGGAATAATGTAAACTTTGATGTTGCCGATAGAAGACCGTTTTGGTCAAATGTTCAAACCTGTGAGCAAATGTTCGGTATTATGGCATTTGAGCCGGGTGAAAAACAAAATGCTTGCTATGTTGACGGCGACTCTTCCGAGTGGAGTAAAAGTGATGTTATAGCAACCACAAATCAAGGAACTTTGTCGGCAAAAGTTGATGAAGCATATGTTTACTTTATGCTAAAGACAAATAAAGATTTTGATTTTGATAACAATACTGTTTATATTCCTGTTGATACTATTGCAAAACAGGGTAATACAAAAATGAACGGTACTAAAGTAAGTTTTAATACCGGTGCTGATTTTGTTATTTCGGTAAACGGAAAAGATAATACAAGAATTCTTTGTGATGCATATTATGATGTTTACTATTATCTTTACGGCGAACAGTATAAAATGATTACGCTTAATTCAAATTATCAGAAAAAAGACAGCGGAATTTTTAATAAAATGATGATGTGCACAGGTTATGAAATGACCATACCTACAACAAAAAAGGTAATACCTTTTGCATCTTTTGAAACAGGAAAACTTAAATTCGGCAACTCAAATCCTAATAGCAAAGATTTTAATTCGCTTACTGATTTTTGTTATAAAAACGGTTGCCTTGAAATAAGAATTCCTTGGCAGTTGCTTAATGTATCTGATCCTTCTGAAAAGCAAATCTTAAGTGATTTTTATTCAGAACAATCAATTACTTCAAAAGATATTGATAGTTTTAAAGCGGGTTTTGGTATCGTTTCAAATTCTGACGATGCAATAAAAATCAATGTAAACGGAGATATTAAGTATAGCGGTTGGACAAAGCCGACTTCTCATGAGCGACTTAAAAAGTCTTACTATATACTTAAGGAGGCTCTTAAAAAATATGATGTTGATGACGAAGATTAAAGGAATAACTTCAGTTGTTCTGATATTTTTAATGGTATTTGCTTTTGCGGCTTGCGGAAAAAGCGATAAAAAAGAAACAACCGTTAAAAAGAATTATAATGTTTTAAAAACTGTAAGTAAAAAAAAGCCTGATACTAAATTGGTTGAAGCTCGCTTTTTTGCTGATGAAGATAATATTTTTATTGCTAATGATAACGATGAAAATATGAAGAGCCTGTTTTTAAAAGGTGTAAATATCGGACTTTCAGAGCCTGAAACCGACCTTTCAGCACCAAATACAGATTATGAAACCTATTTAGATTGGTTTAAAAAGATAAGCGAGATGAACGCTAATACTATAAAAGTTTTTACAGTAATGCCTGAAACTTTTTACCATGCACTTTATAATTTTAACTTGAACTCAAAAACACCGCTTTATTTATTTCAAGGTATTTGGTTTAATGAAGATTATATGTATTCTTATGCTGATGCTTGGGATAAAGACTATCAGGTTTATAATTCCTTTTGCAAAGGTGTAACAGAAACTGTTGATATTGTTCATGGCAATAGCGATTATACAATGTACGACGGTAAAAATATTTCTGTTTATAAATATGATGTTTCAAAGTGGCTTGTCGGCTATATTCTAGGTCTTGAATGGGATTATAATTTTGTTGAAAATACAAATGCTCATACAAATATGGCTGGGTACAGCGGAGAATATATTTCTACAAAACAAAGTGCTTCGGCTTTTGAAACATTTTTGTGTAAAGTAGGGGATAAACTCATTAGTTTTGAAACAAAAAACTATAATTATCAAACACCGATTGCTTTTTTAAATTGGTCAACAACCGATCCGCTAACTCATTCAAACGAGCCTTTTGAAGAAGAGGATAAGGTTTCGGTTGATACAGAAAATATTGTTTCAAATCAAAATTATTATTGCAAAATGTTTGCGGCAGTTGATGTTTACCCTTATTATCCTGAATTTTTAAACTATCAGTCGGAGTATGTTAATTATACTGATGAAGACGGAAATAAAAATCCATATAGAGCATATCTTAATGATTTAAAAAAGCATTATTCTGTGCCATTGCTTATTGCCGAATTTGGCGTGCCTACTTCTCGTGGCGTAGCACATGAGAGCGTTATGAAATATAATCAAGGCGGAATTAGCGAAAAACAACAAGGCGAGTATGTTTCAAATATGATGCTTGATATTGCTCGCTCTGGTTGTGCCGGCGGAATGATTTTTTCTTGGCAGGATGAGTGGTTTAAACAAACTTGGAACACTGTTAAATATTCGCCCGAAAATCCAAAAAACAGAACTCCTAATGTAATGTCAGCGGAACAAAGCTACGGCATTTTTGGGTATACACCGTCTGCTAATATTACAATTGACGGGGATTTTTCCGAGTGGAAAGATAGTTTAGCGGTTGCGGGTAATGATACTGCCGATATGTATATGAATTTTGATGAAACTTATCTTTATATTTGTCTTAAATATAAAGATAATAATGCACTAAAAGATAAAATTTGTATTCCTATCAGCACGGTTGCACTGGGTAGCCAAAGCAATAGTTCCGCTAGTATGAATTTTGATAAAAATGCTGATTTTTGTCTTGTAATTGACGGCAAAAATAACACAAAATTGCTTTGCGATGCATATTATAATGTGTTTGAATTTATTTATGCAAAAGAAAAAGGCATTTTTAAAGTGAGCGATAATTTTGGCAAGAAAAATTCGGGAGAATACTCCTCAATAAATCAATTTTTATCTAATGAAATTGTTTTGCCGTTAAGTAATAAAACAATCGAGCCAAAATACTATGAAAGCGGACTTTTAAAATATGCAAAATCAAGCGAAAACTCGCTTGCGGATTTTTATTCTACTGAAAACTGCGTTGAAATTCGATTGCCTTGGTATTTGCTTGGCGTTCTTAATTCAAAAGAGCCGACCGCTTTAGGCGATTTTTGTAATGCAGGCGAAATTTGTTATACGTCTTTTGAAAAAATCTATGTCGGAATAGGAACTGTAGACGTTGACAAATCGGTGAATTTAAACGATTCAGGCTTTGAAAAACAATCAGCCAACAATTATTCCGCTAGGTTAAAAGATTCATATAATATAATTAAAGAAAATTTGAAAAAACTTGAGGGAAAATAAGAAAAATAACTTGACAATTATTTGGAATTGTTATATAATAAACTAAATTAATTTTTGGTAAACTTGTCGAAAGGCAAGGACACAAAGCCATGGGGCTAAAACATAATTTATGTAATGCTTGCCAGGTTGCAATTTTTAGGTTGCAGCCTGGTTTTTTATTGTAAAAAAACTACTGCAAATATATAGAAGTGAGGAATATATATCTATGAAGAAGGTTTTAAAACTTGCTATGGCTACTATGTTAGCGCTTTGCGTTGTAGTATCTGCATCAGTTTCTGCTTTTGCAGACAGTCCTAAAAAAACATACTATGAGGTAAATTTCTATTTATTAAATGAAGGTTTGGCAGTTCCTGCAGGCACTGCTAGTCAATCAAAATCAAATTATTCTTATGTAGGCAAAGGCTTTTTAACATCAACTAAAAGTTTCTACAGCGAAGAGGGAGTACAAAATGTTATCGCTCAGGCTCCACAAGTAAAGGGTCTTAAAGAAGGTCAATCAGTTTTGTGGTATGTTGTAAAAACTGAAGGCGATGGTGTTCATGTTGATGGCGTTATTGTTCCTTTCTATTCAGTTCTTTATGATGGAAACGGTGCTGATAAAGGCGAAACAACAGACCCAAAACACTATTATAAAAAAGATACTGTTGCAATTAAAGATAATAAATTTGTAAGAGACGGTTACAAATTTATCGGTTGGAACACTGAAAAAGACGGCTCCGGTAAAGCTTATGAAGCCGGTTCATCTTTTGCAGCTACTTCATTATCATTTAGTAAATCAATCAATTTAATGACTTTGTATGCTCAATGGGAAGAGATTGCTAAAGAAACAACTACTGAAGCTACAACAACTAATCCTTTTACAGGTACTGAAAATTCAATCAAAGTTAGCATTGTAACTCCTAAAAAAATGTCTATCAGACTTGAAGACGGTACTGTTTTAAAAACAGGCGACAGCTTTGATTATGCAATCGGTGCTGAAGTAAAATTCCAAATGTGCTCAAACAATTGGGATAATGATACTTATGATGATAACGGTAACGGTATTGCAGGTACGGTTGTCTATAAATTCAGAGTTTCAAATAGCTACACAGAGCGTAGTTATGATCCAAAATCGCATTCATTTGTTCTTCCTAAAGGCGATCCTGTTTTAAGAACAGATACAAATAAATGCTTTATGGCATATCGTTTTTACAACAAAAAAGGTGACTACAATAAACAAACAGGCATTAAACAAGTTGTTAATACTCCGCTTGAAAGTTTATCAGTAAACTTACCGCTCGGCTCAACAATTACCGCAGATGGTTATAAAGCAATGGATTTTGTTTTAAGCGATAATGTATTTATCGAAACAAACGATGATAAAACAATCTGCTATAAAGATTATTATTGGAATTATTAATAAAAAAACAAAAATGCTCCCTTTTAAAAAGGGAGCGTTTTTTTATATGATAGAATTTCATATACTTAATTCATCAATTAATTTTAATTCTTCGCTTGTAAACTCAGGGGCTGAGAGTATTTTTAAGTTATCAAGAATTTGTTCAGGTTTTGAAGCACCTATTAAAACACTTGTAACTTCATCATCTTTAAGCACCCATTGCAAAGCCATTTGAGCGAGTGATTGACCTCTTGAAACCGCCATTTCATTAAGCTTTTTAATGCTTTCTATTCGCTCTTCAACTTTGTTTTCCTGCAAAAATCTGCCGTCTGTTTTAACACGACTGTCTTCAGGAATACCGTTTAAATATCTGTTTGTCAAAAGTCCTTGAGCGAGTGGGCTAAATGAAATAACACCCTTGCCGCATTCTTTTGAAGCTTTTTTAAGACCGTTATTTTCAATTGTTCTGTTAAAAATATTATAAGAATTTTGATTGATAATAAACGGACAATGTAGTTCTTCTAAAATTTCACTTGCTTGTTTCATTCGCTCGCCATCATAGTTTGAAAGTCCAACATAAAGTGCTTTACCGCTGTTTACAATTGATGAAAGTGCCAACATTGTTTCTTCAAGCGGAGTGTTTGGATCAGGACGATGATGATAAAAAATATCAACATAATCAAGTCCCATTCTGTTAAGTGATTGGTCAAGACTTGAAACTAAATATTTTTTGCTGCCCCAATCGCCATAAGGACCCGGCCACATATAATAACCCGCTTTTGTTGAGATAACCATTTCATCTCTGTAAGCACCCATTTCTTCTTTTAAAATTTTGCCGAAGTTACGCTCTGCATCGCCTTCGTTTGGGCCATAGTTATTAGCAAGGTCAAAATGAGTAATACCATTGTCAAAAGCGGTAAAACACATATTTTTCATATTCTCAAAAACGCCTGTTGAGCCGAAATTATGCCAAAAACCAAGCGAAATACAAGGTAGTTTTAATCCGCTGTTTCCAACACGGTTATATTTCATATTATCGTATCTTTTTTCATTTGGAATATACATTTTTCTCTTCCTCCAATTTATAAAATTTCGCAATTATATTATAACTTTATTGTTTAAATTTTTCATTATAAATTTTTAAGCCTTTTTTAAAAATTTTTACTGTATGCACTCGGCTAATGTCTTGACCGCTTTTTCTATTGTTTCAGGCTTAATACCGGAATAGTTTATAACCAAAGTGTGTTTACATTCTTCGGTAGGATTTTGATAATACTCTGATAAAAGTGAGAGTTTTATGTTGTTTTTCTCGGCAATTTCTTTGATTTTTTCATCAGATAAATCTGTTTTTATTTTCATCAAAAAATGAAGCCCTGAATTTTCTTCGGTTATCGTTGCTATTTTTGATAAACTGCTTTGTTCAATCTCTCTTAAAAGCCTGTCACGAAGTGAACGATAGTATCTTCTCATTCTGTTTATATGCCGTTCAAAATAACCGTCTTTTAAAAAGCGGAGCAATGTGTACTGTTCAAAATTTGAAACTGTGCATGAGTAAAAATTCATTTTATCTTGAAATTTCTTTGTTAAATGTGGCGGTAAAACCATATAACTAATACGAATTGTCGAAGCAAGGCTTTTTGAAAAAGTGTTCATATAAATAACCTTTTCAATTACATCAATACTTTGTAAAGAAGGAATTGGTTTACCTGTCATTCTAAATTCACTGTCAAAATCGTCTTCAATTATGTAGCGATCTTTGCTCGCTGCCGCCCAACCGATAATTTCATATCGCCTGCTAATCGGAGTCGTAATTCCGCTAGGAAAGTGATGAGATGGCGAAATATGAACAATATCAGCACCGCTTTCACGCAGCTTATCTACAATAATTCCGTTTTCATCAATAGGAATAAAACTGCATTTTACATTTGCCCCGTTATAAATCCTATATAGCTTTTTGTAACCTGGGTCTTCAAGCGAGTATGACTTATCATAGCCTAAAAGTTCAATAATAAGCCTGTATAAATAATCAGTTCCCGCACCGATTATTATGTTATCGGCTGAAACATTCATTCCACGAAAAGTTTTTAAATGCTTTGCAATTTCTTCTCTAAGTTCGTAAATTCCTGCAGGAGAAGAAGTTTTCATAAGCGAGTTAGGCAAGTCTGTCATAACTTCTCTCATTAATTTAGTCCAAATTGAAAAAGGAAATGTATCAGGGTTTGTGTGGTTCCCCGCAAGATTTATTAAAAATTCGTCATTTTTTTCATTGCTATCATAAATTCTGCTAGGCTGATTTGTTTCCGGTTTTTCAAAATTTTCGCTTATTTCAGCAATAAAATAACCTTTTTTTGCTATTGAATAAATATAACCCTCGCTAATTAATTGATGATAAGCGTTTTCAACAGTAATTGTGCTTATGTTCAGATTTTTTGCAAAAGCACGCTTTGACGGAAGCTTTGTTCCGCTCTTTAAAACGCCATGTTCAATATCATTTTTAATGCATTTATATAAATGTTCATATAAACTATCTGACCCTATATCGTTAAAAAAGTATGTCAGCATATTATCAATTTACACCTTTCTGACCATTTTGGATATATCGAAATTGGATATTTTAATAAGGTCAGTTTTATTATACAATATTTAAGACAAAAGTCAATACAAAAAAGGTGGTTATTAAAAATGAGTGAAAACAGATACGGATTAAATAAAGCGTTAGCACAAATGTTAAAAGGTGGAGTAATTATGGATGTTACTACTCCTGAACAGGCTAAAATCGCAGAAAAAGCAGGTGCTTGTGCAGTTATGGCACTAGAGAGAATTCCGGCTGATATCAGAGCAGCCGGCGGTGTTTCAAGAATGAGCGACCCTGCTATGATTAAAGGTATTCAAGAAGCAGTTTCAATTCCTGTTATGGCTAAATGCCGTATCGGCCATTTTGCAGAAGCCCAGTTGCTTGAAGCTATCGAGATTGATTATATTGATGAGAGTGAAGTTTTAAGCCCTGCTGATGATACTTATCATATTGACAAAACTAAATTTTCAGTTCCTTTTGTTTGCGGTGCTAAAGATTTAGGCGAGGCTCTTCGCAGAATCAATGAAGGCGCTTCAATGATTAGAACAAAAGGCGAGCCTGGCACAGGCGATGTAGTTCAGGCAGTTCGCCACATGAGAATGATGAACAGTGCTATTTCTAAAATAGTTTCTTTGAGAGAAGACGAGTTATTTAACGAAGCTAAGGTTTTAGAAGTTCCTTATGACCTTGTTAAATATGTTCATGATAATGGCAGACTTCCTGTTGTAAACTTCGCAGCCGGCGGTGTTGCAACTCCTGCTGACGCAGCTTTAATGATGCAACTTGGCGCAGAAGGCGTTTTTGTAGGTTCCGGTATCTTTAAATCAGGCGATCCTGAAAAGAGAGCTAATGCAATTGTAAAAGCAGTAGCAAATTATAACGATGCAAAACTAATTGCCAAATTATCAGAAAACCTTGGTGAAGCTATGGTTGGTATAAACGAAGATGAAATTAATATTCTAATGGCAGAGCGAGGCAAATAAACTGATGAAAATAGGTGTTTTAGCAGTTCAGGGTGCTTTTGCCGAACATATTAAAATGCTTGAAAGTTTGGGTGTAACCTGTGTTGAACTTCGTCAAAAAAGTGATATTGATAATTCGCTTGACGGCATTGTTTTGCCTGGCGGTGAAAGTACAACTCAAGGCAAACTTTTGCATGAGTTAGATATGTTTGAGCCATTAAAAAATCTAATTAAAAGCGGTGTTCCTACTCTTGCAACATGTGCGGGATTAATACTTTTAGCTGAAAAATTAGATAATGATGACAGAACTCATTTAGCACTTTTGCCTGTAACAGTTACCAGAAATGCTTATGGCAGACAGCTTGGCAGTTTTGAAAAAAACGCTGAAATAAAAGGTGTTGGCGAGTATCCTTGCGTATTTATTCGTGCGCCGTATATCAGTAGCGAAAGCGATGAGTGTGAGAATTTGTGCGTTATTGATGAACATCAAGTTGGTGTTAAATACAAAAATATTTTGGCGTTTGCTTTTCATCCTGAATTAACAGATGATACAAGAATTCATAAAGAATTTTTGAATTTAATAGAAAATAATTAATAATAAACAGTGTAAACAAAAACAGCCTAGAGTTATAAAAAACTCTAGGCTGTTTTGTTATCTTATTTCATTTCAAAAGAAAGACAGTCAGTACATTGATCAACTGTTGGGTCGCATTCATGTGTACCAATTCTGATTCTATCGAGAGCACAGTAATCAGCTTCTGTGCTATGGTTTTTGCAAGAAACTACTGAGCATTCGATACATTTGTTACAATTACAAGTATCCATTAGTCATTTCCTCCTTAATTCAAGATACATTTATATTATCTTCAAAAATCAAGGGTTTTATACTATAAAAATCAAAATATTAAAAAATCCGCTGAAATATAAAGTTTCAGCGGATAAATTTTATCTTTTTTCAAGCGGTAAATAGTCTTTTTCAGGCATAACGCTCATATAAGCCGGACGAATAATTCTTGAAGAATTATTAAGCTCTTCAATTCTGTGTGCTGACCAACCGGCAATTCTCGCAATCGCAAAAATCGGTGTGTAAAGTTCAGCAGGTAAGTCGAGCATATCATAAACAAAGCCTGAATAAAAGTCAACATTAGGGCTGACTGCTTTGTGAAGTGCCTTTTTACCACCTATAATCTGCGGTGCAAGTCGAGCAACATTAGCATAAAGATTGTATTCATCAGTTCTGTTTTTAGCTTTTGAAAGTTTTTGAACATACTCCTCAAAAATTACTGCTCTAGGGTCAGATATTGTGTAAACAGCATGTCCCATTCCATATATTAATCCTGCTTTATCAAAAATTTCTTTATTGATAATTTTGTTTAAGCAGCTAGTAATTTCTTCGTCATCGTTCCAATCTTTAACGGTTTCTTTTATAACATCAAACATACCCATAACTTTTTTGTTTGCACCACCGTGTTTTGGACCTTTAAGCGAACAAAGCGATGCCGCAATAGCAGAATAAGTATCAGTACCTGAAGAAGTTACAACATGGTCGGTAAATGTTGAGTTGTTACCGCCACCGTGTTCAGCGTGAAGAACAAGCGCCATATCAAGCACTTTTGCCTCTAAATCAGTATATTTTTTATCAGAACGCAACATTCTTAAAATGTTTTCAGCGGTTGATAATTCAAGGCTTGGATTATGAACATAAAGCGATTTTCCGCAAACATAATGTCTGTAAGCCTGATAACTGTAAACCGCCATCATAGGAAAAGTAGCAATCAATCTTATACATTGGCGAAGTACATTAGGAATTGAAATATCATTAGCGTTATCATCATAAGAATAAAGCATTAAAACACTTCTCGCAAGTGAATTCATCAAATCCTTTGACGGAGAAGTCATAATTACATTTTTAGTAAAGTTTGTTGGCAAAAAGCGATTGTCAACCAAGAGCTGATTAAAGTTTTCAAGCTCAATTTTTGTAGGCAACTCGCCAAAAAGCAAAAGGTAAGTAATTTCTTCAAAACCAAAACGATTGTCAGAAGTAAAACCTTTAACCAAACTATTTATATCATAACCACGATAAAAAAGCTCACCTTCACAAGGGGTTCTAACGCCGTCGATTTCTTTCATACCATTCATGGTAGAAATTTCAGTAAGTCCTGTTAAAACACCTTTACCGTTTAAATCACGAAGCCCACGATTAACCTGATATTTAACATAAAGTTCAGGCTCTATATGATGAGATGTGCATTTTTTTGAAAGGGTTAAAAACTCTTCATCATAAGTCATATTATCTCTCCTCGATACAAAAAAGGGCATGGTGCTTCCAGTTGTTTTAAGCGCCATTGCCTGACACTTATTATAACAAAAAACTAATAATATGTCAATATCTATAAGTTAAGTGGGTTTTGATATTGTGGCATATTACGGGTTTTTACTCAAAAATAATTGAATATTTGCGTGTTTTGTGGTAATCTATATATGATAAACCATTTTAGAAGGTGAAAATTAATGTTTGACTATATCAGAGTAGCTTCGGCAGTTCCAAAATTGTCAGTTGGCAATGTAGAATATAATACAAATGAAATTATAAAAAAATTAGATGAATCGGTTAAAAACAGTACCGATGTAATTGTTTTTCCTGAACTTTGTTTAACAGGTTATACCTGTGCTGATTTATTTTTTCAAAAACCGCTTTTAAATGCGACAAATAACGCTATTAAAACACTTTTAGAAAAGAGTAAAAATGTTTCCGGTATTATTATTATCGGAGCACCGTTAGATATTCAAGGACAGCTTTATAACTGTGCTGTTGTTATAAATAACGGCGAAGTTTTAGGCGTTGTTCCAAAAACTTTTATTCCTAATTATAATGAGTTTTATGAAAAGCGTTGGTTTAATAGTGCAAATGATTTAACAGTTGATGAAATTTGTTCTTGCGAACTAGGTTTAAAAGATGTTTATGATATTCCTGTTGGAAATGATTTAGTTTTTAATATTAATAATGAAGTAAAAATCGGCATTGATGTTTGCGAAGATTTGTGGTCGCCGATTCCGCCAAGCTCTTATTTATCGCTTGCGGGTGCAGAAGTTATTTTTAATCTTTCTGCAAGTAATGAAACTATTGCAAAACGCAAATATCGTAAAGACCTTGTTACACAACAGTCAGCAAGAAATATTTGCGGTTATGTTTATTGCTCGGCGGGTGCTGATGAATCTACTACCGATTTAGTCTTTTCAGGCAACAGTATTATTGCTGAAAACGGCGTTTTAGTTGACGAAAACAAAGAGCTTATTGATAACGATTATATTATTTATTCTGATCTGGATTTACAAAAAATCCGCTTTGACAGAATGAAAAATAAATGCTTTAATGATTGTGCTGCTAATTTTGGCGTTGATACCAGAATGGTAAATTATTTTGATGAAAGTGCAAAATTAAAAAGTGACGGTACTCTTGCAAAAGTGTATAAATTACCGTTTGTGCCATCTGCTAAAAAAGACAGATTAGAGCGTTGTATGAATATTTTCCAAATGCAAGTAGCGGGACTTAAAAAGCGTCTTTTGGTTACTAACAGTAAAGTTGTTTTAGGTATTTCCGGCGGACTTGATTCTACTCTTGCTTTGCTCGTTTGCACCCTTGCAATGAAACAATTAAACAGACCACTTACCGATGTAATCGGCATTACAATGCCATGCTTCGGCACAACCGACAGAACTTATAACAATTCGCTTGAACTTATGAAAACACTCGGCGTAACAAGTGTTGAAATTAATATAAAAGACGCTTGTGTAGGCCATTTTAATGATATTGGTCATGATATAAATGTGCTTGATGGAACTTATGAAAATTCACAGGCAAGAGAGCGCACACAAGTTTTAATGGATTACGCTTCAAGAGTCGGCGGTTTTGTTGTCGGCACAGGCGATTTATCTGAATTAGCACTCGGTTGGTGTACCTATAACGGCGACCATATGAGTATGTACGGCGTTAATGTAAGTATTCCTAAAACGCTTATCCGTTGGATGATAGACAGCCTTATTGATTATAATGTTTTTGAAAAAAGCACCGATGTTTTAAAAGATGTTCTCGATACTCCGATCAGTCCGGAACTTTTACCGCCTGATGAAAAAGGCGAGATAAAACAACAAACCGAAGATATTGTCGGCCCTTATGCTTTGCATGACTTTTATCTTTATTACTTTATGCGTTTTGGTTTTGAGCCTGATAAAATTTTGTATCTTGCAAAAATCGCTTTTAAAGATGATTTTGATGAAGAAACTATTAAAAAATGGCTTAAAACATTTGTTAGAAGATTTTTCACTCAACAGTTTAAACGCTCTTGTTTACCTGATGGCGTTAAAGTAGGTTCAATTTGCTTGTCGCCAAGGGGAGATTGGCGTATGCCGAGTGACGCTTTGGTTAATGAATGGCTTAAAACATTAGATAAATAAAATTTGTTATCCCTGAATATAATTTAGCGTAGGTGATTTTCTGTGCTTAATTATATTTGGGGATTTTTATGTTTAATTTCGGTTATTTGTGCATTCTTCTGCGGTAGGATAGATGAACTTAACAATGCACTTTTTTCGGGTGCAAAAGATTCTGTAACGCTTGTAATAAGCCTTATCGGAACAATCTGTTTTTGGAGCGGTATTATGAATATCGCAGAAAAAAGCGGTGTTACAAAAATCTTTTCTAAAGCACTTTCGCCAATTTCAAAACTACTGTTTAAAGATATTGATGAAGAAACAAAACAGGCGGTAAGCCTTAATATTTCGGCGAATTTTTTAGGTATTTCAAATGCCGCAACACCTTTTGGTCTAAAGGCTATGAGCAGTATGCAAAAATCAAACCCGTCTCCGCTTACAGCAACCGATAATATGGTGGTTTTTGTTGTTATAAATACCGCATCGTTTCAACTAATACCAACAACCATTGCCGCACTTCGCTCAAGATATGAAAGCGTTTCACCGATGGAGATAATAACTTGCATTTGGGTAAGCTCGCTATTATCATTGATTATCGGCGTAATTCTTGCAAAATCACTTAATAAAAAATGTCGAGTATAGGGATTTATTCAGTTCCGATAATTATTTTTGTAATAATTTTAGTCGGAATTTTAAGAAAACAAAAAGTTTTTTCTCTGTTTTGTGACGGTGCAAAAAGCGGACTTAAAACAGTTTTATCAATAACGCCGACTTTGGTCGGGCTTGTTACTGCGGTAGCACTTTTTAAAGCGTCGGGAGCACTCGATATGCTGGTTTCGCTTTTTTCGCCGATAACTTCAATGCTCGGCATACCAAAAGATGTTATGCCAATAATTATGCTTCGCCCCGTTTCAGGAAGCGGAACTTTAACGCTGCTTGATAATTGTTTAAAGGATTTCGGGCCTGATAGTTTTGTCGGCAGAGTAGCGTGTGTGCTTTGTGCGTCAACCGACACAACTTTTTATGCGTCAGCGGTCTATTTTGGAAGTATCGGCATAAAAAACATTCGCCATACAATCGGCTGTTCGGTCGTGTCAGATTTAGTTTCCGCAATTTTGTCAATAGTTACAGTTAGTTTGTTTTTATAAAAAGCCGAGTTTTAAAACTCGGCTTTTTTCTTATATATTTAAATCAACTAAAAAATCATCAATAACATCATAAATATGTATAGGTGAAAGGTTGTTTTGGTTACAAAGATTAATTAAGGTTTCAATCTTTGTTTTGTTTACAGAAATATCTTTAATTTGTTTTTCCCCGAAAGATATACCGTAACTTAAAATAATTTCATTTTCTTCATTAGTAACTTTACTTTCATTAATTGTATAAAAAATAACAATCACGCTTTCCAAAATAATATGTGAAAAAATTCAACATATCAAATTATAATAGCATTATATCATAAAGTCAATACCTTTGTGAAAATTTGTTAAATATTACAATCTGTGTAACAAAATTACAGTAATAATAAATAAAAATTAATGAGTTGTTGTTAATAAATGTTAAGAAATACTGATATTTAGATATTTATATTAAGTTTTCTTTTTAAAAATAAAAATTATATTTGACTATATTATTTATTTTATTATAATTTAATTATAAAACTTTTGTTTTTAGTGTAAGAAAATAGCTTTAAAGTTGTGTATATTAGTGAAAGGAGTTGATTGCAATGAATGATAATGAGATTGTTAATTTGTATTTCAAACGAGACGAAACGGCTATTTCAGTAACAGCAGATAAGTATGGCGGTTATTGTTATTCAATAGCTAAAAACATTTTAGGCGATTTTGAAGACGCTAAAGAATGTGTAAATGATACATATTTTAAGGCTTGGAACTCAATTCCGCCGCATAAACCTAAAATGTTGTCTACTTATCTTGGCAAAATCACCAGAAACTTATCTTTTAATTTGTATAAAAAGAATAAGGCAGATAAGCGTGGCGGTAGTCAAATTCCGCTTGTTCTTGATGAACTGCAAGAATTAGTTTCAGGCTCAAACAGTTTTGATGAAATCAATGCTTTAGAGCTTGAAGAAGCAATAAATTTATTTTTAACAACAATTTCATTAGAAAAACGAAAAATTTTTGTTTGCCGATATTGGTATGCCGACAGTATAAAAGATATTGCAAAGCGTTTTGAAATAACAGAAAGCAAAGTTTCTGTAACATTAAATCGACTTAGAAAGAATTTACACAATTACCTTAATGAAAGGGGCTTTGAGCTATGAAAAAAGAAAATTTATTTGAAACTTTAGGACAAATTGATGAAAAATTTATTGATGAAGCACGAGAAAAAAAGCAAAATAAGAGTAAATTTATAAAATCAAAATTGTTAGCGGTTGCGGCTTGTTTTGCAGTAGTTGCTTTAAGCGTAGGTACATTTATATTTACTTCAAATGATGCAAAAATTATTGATAGTAAGTCAAAAAAACAAAACAGTACAATCAACATAAAGCTTGACAATGTCTATTTAAATAAAATTAAATCAAAAACGTCTTTCGATAACTCTTATGTTTTTATAGAAGACAGCAAAGAAGTTAAATGGACAAAAGAGCAATTTGAAAAATATTTCGGTAAAGATTTAACACCTGCTTATATTCCAAATGGTTTAAAACCTTCATCGTTGAATTATAATACAACAGTTGCTTTTGATAAAAAAGGTAATCTTATTTATGATGATGTCGGATTGGAATTTTATGATGGCTATTATAAAGACGGAAGTCCAAAATTAAGCAATAATATTTCAGCTTGTTATGGCTTTTCGCTTACTGCTTCAAAATTAGGTATTATTAAAGATTACTCCGATTTTGAAAGTGAAGTTAAAGAAACCGATATTTTAGGCACAAAAGTTACTTTTGGTTATTGTTCGGTAGACTATGGCCCTTATGATAAAAAAACTCATGAACCGGCAGGATATTATGATATGTATACCGCAGAGTTTAAGCATGACGGAATTGAGTATCAAATAAGAACCGAGCAGTTAAATAAAACCGAAATTATAAAAATAGTAACTTCTATTATATCCGGAGAAAAAAATATCACAGTTAAGTAAAAACAAACAAAAAAATGCTATCCATTATCGGATAGCATTTTTTAATAAGTTTAAAGGATTTTTTCCATTCCTATTTTTTGTGGAATTAGTCCTTGTTTTTCATAAAACTTTTTAGCACTTTCATTACAAGCCCAAACATTTAGCGTAACATTATAACAACCGCTTTCTTTCGCAAGTTTTAAAACATATTCATACAGCTGTTTTCCAATATGTTTTCCTCTTGTGTTTTCATCAACACAAAGATCATCAATATAAAGTGTTTTTATGTCGGTTAAAATATTATCGTTAATATGTTGTTGAAAAATGCAAAAGGCGTACCCTAAAACATTATTTTGCTCGTCTGTTGCTACAAAAATAGGCTTAGTATCATCATTAATAATATTGATTAATTCATCATCATTATATTTTCTTGCGTTAGATTTAAATAAATCAGGGCGACTGTTATGATGAACGGTTAAAACCTGTAAAAGCAATTTATCAATACCATTAATATCATTTTTGGTGGCTCTTCTGATAATCAATTAAAATCAATCCTTTTTATTGTTGTAAATATTATATCACATAATAAAATTTATTGCAATTGGATGTGAAATATGGTATCATTATTTTGTATATTTATAAGAAAGAATGATTTTAAAAATGGAACTTACAAACAAAAGAGTTGTAATTAAACTTGGTACATCAACTCTTGCACATTCAACAGGCAGATTAAATATAAAAAACATCCGTCATATCTGCCGAATTTTGAGCGATCTAAAAAATGCGGGAAATGAGATAATTCTTGTTTCATCAGGTGCTATCGGTATGGGCGTCGGTAAATTAGGACTTAAATCTAAGCCGGACGATATCCCCACAAAACAGGCTGCTGCCGCTATCGGTCAATGTGAATTGATGTATACTTATGATAAACTCTTTTCGGAGTATTCCCATACAGTAGGTCAAATTTTGCTTACAGGCTCCGATGTGCATAATGTAGAGCGTTTTAGCAACTTTAAAAATACAATTAACCGCTTGCTTGACCTTGGTGTTATTCCTATTATTAATGAGAATGATACAATTGCCACTGATGAAATCGTAATCGGTGATAATGATACTTTGGGTGCTATTGTTGCGGTTAGTATAAATGCCGATTTGTTAATTTTACTTTCTGATATTGAAGGGCTTTATACTGCTGATCCTCATAAAAATAAAGAAGGAAAATTAATCAGCGTTATTGATGAAATAACTCCTGAAATTATTGCACTTGGTGGCGGAAAAGGTTCGTCACTCGGCACAGGCGGTATGTCAACTAAAATTAAAGCGGCTCAAATTGCTACTGAATCAGGTTGTGATATGATTATTGCAAATGGTCAGAACCCTGCACTTTTGTATGATATAGCAGATGGTAAAGCAGTCGGCAGTTTGTTTAAAGCGAGGAAAAGCTAATGACAACTAACGAATTATTAATAAATGCAAAAAATTCTTGCAAAGTTTTTAATAACCTTGATACCGAAACTAAAAATAAGGTTTTAAACGATATGGCTGAAAGCCTTGTAAAAAACGCTGAAAAAATAGTTGAAGAGAATAAAAAGGATATTGACTTTGCAAAAGAAAAAATTTCAGAAGTTATGATTGATAGATTGTCGCTATCTGTTGAGCGTGTAAAAGCAATGGCAGACGGCATTTTGGCAGTTGCAAAATTGCCTGATCCTTGCGGAGAAGAATTATCAACTCATAAAACCAAAAACGGTCTTGTAATTAAAAAAGTGCGTGTGCCAATCGGCGTTATCGCAATTATTTATGAAAGCCGTCCTAATGTTACTTCTGATGCGGCGGCACTTTGTTTTAAAAGTTCTAATGTTTGCGTTCTTCGTGGCGGTAAAGAGGCTATTAATACTAATAAAGCGGTAGTTTCTGCGTTGCAAGAAGCACTTGTAAAAAACAACTTGCCAAAAACTTTGGTTAATTTAGTTGAAGATACTTCAAGAGATAGTGCAAATGAACTTATGACTGCAGTAGGTCTTGTTGATATGTTAATTCCACGAGGCGGTGCAGGACTTATCAATGCTTGTATAAATCAGGCAAAAGTGCCTTGTATTCAAACAGGTACAGGCATTTGTCACATCTATGTTGACGAGTTTGCCGATATTGATAAGGCACTTAATATTGTTGATAACGCTAAAACTTCACGTCCGTCTGTTTGTAATGCGGCAGAAGTTTGCGTTGTAAATAAAAAAATTGCGAATGAGTTTTTACCACTGCTTAAAAAACGCTTGGTTGATGATAAAAAGGCAAGCGAAAAACCGGTTGTTGAACTTCGTTTAGATGATTTTGCAAGCAAAATCATTGATGGCAAAAAAGCAGGCGAAAATGATTTTGATACCGAATTTTTAGATTATATAATGGCTGTAAAATGCGTTGATAGCGTTGATGAAGCGATTGAACATATTAATAAACATTCAACTAATCATTCAGAGGCTATTGTTACCGAAAACGCTGAAAACGCAAAGAAATTTACAAATGCTATTGATAGTTCTTCTGTTTATGTTAATGCGTCAACAAGATTTACCGATGGTGGCGAGTTTGGTCTTGGTTGTGAAATGGGTATTTCAACTCAAAAAATGCATGCTCGCGGACCAATGGGACTTTGCGAAATGACAAGTTATAAATATATTATCAGCGGAAACGGACAGGTTAGGTGATTTTTAATGAGTAAATTTGGATTTATCGGTTGCGGTAATATGGGCGGTGCTTTGGCGATTGCACTTTCTAAAAAAGTAAATGGTGAAAACCTTTTGCTTTGCGATAAGCAGGCTGACAAAGCAGAAAGTCTTGCAAAAGAAATTAATGCTACCGCATCAAATAATGAAACTGTTGCAAAAGAAGCAAAATATATCGTTTTAGCAGTAAAACCGCAGTTTATGGCTGATGTTTTAGATGATGTTTCAGATATTTTAAAGGCTAGGGAAGATGAATTTGTTTTGGTAACTATCGCCGCCGGTTTGTCTACCGAAAAAATCAGAAATATGGCAAAAGGCGAGTATCCTGTTATTAGAGTAATGCCGAATACTCCTGCGTTTTTAGGCGAAGGAATGCTTTTATATACTTATACTGAAAATGTAAAAGATACAGATGTAGATGAGTTTATTACTTTGTTCAGCGAAGCAGGCGAGTGGGATAATATAGCTGAAAATTTAATTGATGCGGCAAGTGCGTTAAGCGGTTGTGGTCCTGCTTTTGTTTATATGTTTATCGAAAGCTTGGCAGATGGTGCAGTAAAATGCGGTTTGCCAAGAGATAAAGCGCTTAAATATGCGGCTCAAACAATAAAAGGCTCGGCTATGATGGTGCAAAAATCAGGGAAACACCCTGAACTTTTAAAAGATGAAGTTTGCTCACCGGGCGGTACTACTATTGCCGGTGTTGCCGCACTTGAAAACGGTAAGTTCAGAGCAAACTGCATAAATGCAGTAGACGAGGCTTATAAAAAAACATTAAGTCTAGGGAAATAATTAAACACAAAAAAACGGTGGAGAAAACTCCACCGTTTTTTGATATGATATTTGGAATAATACTTTTAATTATTTAATTTTTATTGTTTTTGATGAAAATGCACTATATGCAATTTTTCCGTTTTGTTTTACAAATGCTCTAACCTGAACTTTACATTTACCTTTTTTAAGTTTTTTAAATGTTTTTGTTAAGGCTTTTTTAGAGTTAAAGTTTTTTGTAATAGTCTTTTTGCCGACTTTGTATTTTATTTGATAACCTGTTGCACCGGCAACTTTTTTACATTTTACAGTTAAATTTTTCTTTTTAGCAGAAATTTTAATAGCAGGCTTTTTAAGTGTTAGTTTGTTTTCTATTATGCCATTTGAAATAACTGCATTACAAACAGAACAAACTTGTTTGCCTTTTAATCCCGTTGCAAAATATGTTGACGGGGTATTGATTGTTGTGATTTTGTGACCGAGTGCATTTTCGAAATATTCAACCTTTTTCTCATCACAAATTTTGCAGGTATAGCGTTTTTCGCCTTTTTGAGTACAGGTAGGTTGAATAGTTTCTTTTAATTCAAACTGATGCTCGCCATCACAATAATACTTGTATTTAAGATTGTTTTCTTTTGCAAAATTTTCTGCATAAGAATTTTGTTTAACTGATAAAACTAAATCTTTATGGTATTCATTAAATGTATTTGCACCAATTTTTTTAACACTTGCGGGAATTATAATGTTCTTTAGGTTATAACATCCGTCAAAAACACCTTCACCTATTGTTGTTACACTATCAGGTATTGTAAAAGATATTAATGCATCGCAATTTTGAAAAGCGTTGTCGCCGATTGTTTCTGTTTTTTTGCCTAGGGTGACTTTCTCTAGTTTTTTGCAGCCCCAAAACATACTTTTAGGTATATATTGTATGTTTTCATTAAAATTAAATTCAGTAAGTTTTACGCATTTAACAAAGGTATCTCTGCCAAAACTAATTGCGTTCGGCAAATTGATTTTTTCTAAAAATTCGCAACCATCAAAAGCACTTTCTTCTACGGTTGTAACAGTTGGAGCGGAAAAGCTTTTAATTTTTGAATACTGAAAAGCATTGATTGCAATTTTTATCGGTGTGCGGTTTTCAACTTTTTCCGGAATAACAATATCTAGATTTAAATCATTCGAGGTAGTGCCTGTTATTTCAATTTCTGTATCGGTTAGAATTTTGTAGGTAAAGTTTTCATAAGTTTCATCGGCAGAAACTGAAAAACTAACTAGTGCTAATGATGAAAAAATAACGGATAGACCTAATAATAAAGATAATATTTTTTTCATTTTGTTTCATCTCCTTTTATTGTTTTTCAACCAGATTTGCAGTTTTGTCTATAATTTGTTTAGCCTTTTCTTTTAATGCAGATAAGTCAGCCGAATTATCAAGTACAAAAGAAAGTTCAGGCTCGTCGCTCATTTTATCCATTTCTTTATAAGAATAATATTTTGAATAATACTGAATTTCGTTTTGGTTTATAACAGTAATCTGGTATTTTTGATTTTTGTATTTATATCTAATAGATGTTTCTTTTTTATAGTCGCTGCTGTCAATAAATTCAGCGCCTTTTCCAATGATGCTTGATAGGTGCCTTGAAGTTAAATAATCAATAATTACCTTGTCATTATTGATTTCCCATTCATCAACGCCATAACGGTTTAAATAAGCAACATTATCAATGATAAAGTATTCTTCGTTGCCAGAAAGGTCGGAAATGCCTGAAAGGTTTGAACTTGTTTTTCCTGTCAAAACTGTTTTGTTATCAACTGTAAACTCAGCAACAAATCCGCCTGTATCAATGTTGGCTTTTGTTGCCTTATAATAATACTCTTTTGGAATATTTTTAAGAATAACCGAGAATGATGATGAGTTTTTCTCGTTTTTCGCTTTTTCTTGGTTGTTATGTATTGATGTTGTTACGTTATCTGCAATAATACTGCCAATAAACAATACTAAAACGATTATTAAAAATGCATAAACGATAGGGCGGTTGATAGTAGGTATTTTTGATTTATCAATACCGTTTTTGTTTGCATATTGAATTGCTTTAGATAGTGAACGTCGATAGCAAATATACAAAATCAGCGTTATAATAGGGGTTAATATAACTGAAACTAATAAAATAATTGCTAGTTTCACAATTGTGAAAACAGCGCTCCAAGACATTTGTGTGCCGTAATCTCTAACGCTTGTTCTGTAAATAATATTTCCTACTCTAAAATCACTGTATGTGAAAATAGGACCTACGTCGTAAAAAATTCCGAATTTAAGTACAAATGCTAAAATGCAAGGTGCAGCCATAATGCAAAAGCCTAAAACAAGTAGCAATGATACCAATCCTGATACTGTTATGTTTCCGATGAATATTGAAACAGACATTACTATAATTCCTGCTGCACAAAATCCGCCAAAAGCATAAAATAATTTTCTTGCGCTTCTTACTGCTTCAATAGGTTCGTGAGTGTAATCTTTTGTTTCAATTGTTTTGTTTTGAGTCATAAAATCATCTCCTTTTCTAATTAAAGTATATTAAAAAAGACATTATAAATCAATTGACAAAGCTTAACAGATGTATAAATAAAATAATTTTGTTAAAAATGACTAAAAAACAGTCTTATCAAATTTATGATAAGACTGTTTAATTATATTCATATTTAGTTTATTTAATAAAATAATCAAGCAAAAATTTAACGCCGAGAAGTATTAAAACAATACCGCCTACAAGCTCGCCTTTTTCGCCGATTATGCTACCGAGTTTGCTGCCGAAAATATAGCCGATAGCACAAATTAAAAATGTAATAATGCCGATTATAAGACACATAGCAATAACGGTTAAAATACCGTTTCCTGAAAAGACAAAGCCAGCTGCCAAAGCGTCTATGCTTGTTGCTATTCCTAAAAACATTAACTCTTTAAAGGTTATTATAGCATTGTTGTCATCTTTTTCGCCTTTAAAACATTCATAAATCATTTTACCGCCGATAAAGGCTAAAATTACAAAACTTACAGCGTTAAAATAATCTTTAATAAGAGAGTAAAAACTGCTTCCTACTAAATATCCGATAAGCGGCATAAGTGTTTGAAAAATGCCAAATACAGCACCTAATTTAAAGGCTACCGAAAACTTAACCTTTTTTGCCGCTAACGCTTTTGAAACTGAAATAGAAAAAGCGTCCATTGCAAGTGTTACGCCCAAAATGACCGACTGTAACACTATCTCCATAATC
Source organism: uncultured Eubacteriales bacterium (assembly GCA_934476085.1). Lineage (GTDB taxonomy): Bacteria > Bacillota > Clostridia > Oscillospirales > Acutalibacteraceae > RUG11462. The sequence continues at coordinate 76,517 of CAKSNE010000007.1, forward strand.
ATTCCTCCTGATTAATGCCGAAAAGCTTTCTAAAATTCATAGTATAAAAGCCGTTTGGGTCGTCTAAAAAGTTATGTTTAACCTTATTAGCTTCGTCCAACGAGCCTACTCTCATTGAAAATCCCATTAATTCTTTGCCATTTTCAAGCATTGAAATTTTTACAACAAATTTATCATCGTCTTCAACAATCTCAATTGAGTTATCTTTTAGACGTTGTTGCAAAAGAATTTCGTAATTAGCGGCATCAAGAGCACTTTCACGAACAGTATACGGAATATCATAATTGAGTTCTTTAGCAATAGTAATGCCGTTTTCAGTTAAAGTATATTCGCCGTTTTCATCTTTTATAATATTTTTATCTCTTTCGAGTTCACTGATAGCTTCGGCTATATCAAAATAAGTTGCAATAGAATTGTAACGAATTATATGAGTAATAGTTTCAGCCGAAAAAGCCTTTTTAGTATTATAAAGAATTATACAGACGAGTATTTTAATATCAGCAATTTTAATTAAACCGCCCGGCTCTAAATTACCCCAATGTATAGTTTCTTTTTTTCGTCTTGCCAAATTAATTCCTCCAAAACGCAGATTAAAAATATTTTATCACAATTTTTTGTAAAAAGCAACTGTTTTAATGTTGATAAAAATATTGTTTTATGATATAATGTTTTGATGAATAATTATTATTTAAAAAGAGAGGTTTATAATGCCGTTTGATAAGGAATTAATAAGAAATTTTTGCATTATTGCACATATAGACCACGGTAAATCTACCCTTGCCGACAGATTGCTGGAAGCTACTAAATCTGTTGAGCAAAGACAGATGACCGACCAGTTGCTTGACAGTATGGATTTAGAGCGTGAGCGTGGTATTACTATTAAATCTCACCCTGTAACGCTTAATTATAACGCTAACGATGGCAAAACTTATGAACTTAATTTGATTGATACTCCGGGCCATGTTGACTTTAACTATGAAGTTTCTCGTTCGCTTGCCGCTTGCGAGGGTGCACTTTTGATTGTAGATGCTTCACAGGGCATTGAGGCTCAAACGCTTGCTAACACTTATCTTGCGCTTGATCATGATCTTGAAATTGTGCCGGTTATTAATAAGATTGATTTGCCGTCTGCCGATCCTGAAAAATGTGCTGAAGATATTGAAAACATTATCGGAATTGAGGCGGCTGACGCTCCTAGAGTTTCGGCTAAATCGGGTATTAATATTGATCAGGTTTTAGAGGCTATTGTTAATAAAATTCCATCTCCTGACGCTGATGATACAAAACCGCTTAAAGCGTTGATTTTTGACTCATATTATGATGCTTATAAAGGCGTTATTGTTTATTTTAGAGTAGTTGACGGTGTTATAAAAACCGGTATGAATATTAAAATGATGTCAACAGGTGCTGAGTTTAATGTTGTTGAAGTCGGCAGAAAAACCGCTATTTCAATGCAGCCTTGTGATGAACTTCATGCAGGTGAAGTAGGCTATATTGCCGCTTCGATTAAGGTTGCCGCTGATGCAAGAGTCGGCGATACTATCACTTCTGCTGAAAACGGTGCAACTGAGCCGCTACCCGGTTACAGACAGGTTAATCCCGTTGTGTTCTGCGGTATTTATCCTGCTGACGGCGCTCAATATACTGACCTTAGAGAAGCACTTGAAAAGTTACAGTTAAATGATGCGGCTTTAATGTTTGAAGCTGAAACATCTTCTGCTCTCGGTTTTGGTTTTAGATGCGGCTTTTTAGGTCTTTTGCATATGGAAATTATCCAAGAACGATTAGAGCGAGAGTATAATCTTGATTTGATTACTACCGCACCGTCTGTTGAATATAAACTTAATATGTCCGACGGCTCGGTTTTAACAATTGATAACCCTACAAATTATCCTGATCCTGCGTCGATTGTTACCGCTGAAGAGCCGATTTGTAATGTTCATATTTACAGCCCTAATGATTATGTAGGCGCTATTATGGATTTGTGCCAAGAGCGTAGGGGCGTTTTTATTGATATGCAATATGTTACTACCGAGCGTGTTGATATTCATTATGAAATTCCGCTTAATGAGATTGTTTATGACTTTTTTGATGCTTTAAAATCAAGAACAAGAGGTTATGCTTCTTATGACTATGAGTCAAAAGGTTATAAGTCGTCAAAATTAGTTAAATTAGATGTTATGCTAAATGGTGAAATCGTTGACGCTTTGTCATTTATCGTTCATTCTGATAATGCCTATAAGCGTGCAAGAAGAATAGCCGAAAAATTAAAAGAGCATATTCCAAGACAGTTATTTGAAGTACCTGTTCAAGTAGCGGTTGGCGGTAAGGTTATCGCTCGTGAAACTGTTAAGGCGGTTAGAAAAGACGTTCTTGCTAAATGTTACGGCGGCGATATTACCAGAAAGAAAAAGTTGCTTGAAAAACAAAAAGAAGGTAAAAAGCGTATGCGTCAGTTAGGTTCTGTTGAAGTACCGCAAGAAGCGTTTATGGCAGTGCTTAAACTCGATGAGTAAGGAGATAAATTTGAATAAAAAGAAAGATATTTTTGTATCTGAAGAAGAACTTAGTTTACAAAGTGATTTTGCTAAAAAGGTTAAAAAAATAGCAAATGATAAATATGGCAAACCCAAAGCGCATATTCGTACATTCGGTTGTCAGCAAAATGTGGCTGATTCACAAAAAATTATGGGTATGCTTGAGACAATGGGGTATGATTTTTGTGATAATTCAGATGACGCAGATTTAGTTATTTTTAATACCTGTGCGGTTAGAGAACACGCAGAAGACCGTGTTTTCGGCAATGTTGGCTCATTAGTTCATTTAAAGAGAAGAAAACCTAATACAGTAATTGCTCTTTGCGGTTGTATGATGCAACAAGAGCATATTGCAAATAAAATTAAGCGTAGTTTTCCTCATGTTGATTTGGTTTTCGGCACTCATGTTGTTCATAAATTACCTGAAATGCTTTATAAAGTGCTTGAAGGTCAGGGTAGAATTTTTGATATTCCTGATATGGACGGTGTAATCGCTGAAAATATTCCTCAGGTAAGCGAAAGTAAAATAAACGGTTGGTTGCCGATTATGTATGGTTGCAATAACTTTTGCACCTACTGTATTGTGCCTTATGTAAGGGGGAGAGAGCGTAGCCGTAAACCTGAAGATATTTTAAATGACTTTAAAAAGATGGTTGATGACGGCATAAAGAATATTACTTTGCTCGGTCAAAATGTAAATTCTTATGACGGCGGTATTTCTTTTGCAAAATTGCTTAAAATGTGTAATGATGTCGAAGGCGATTTTGTAATTCGTTTTATGACATCCCACCCAAAAGATTGTTCAGAAGAATTACTTGAAACAATGGCAAAATGTGAAAAGGTTGAAAAACATCTTCATTTGCCTGTTCAATGTGGCTCGAACAGAGTTTTAAAGGCTATGAACCGCCATTATACAAGAGAAGATTATTTAAAATTAGTTGATAAAGCAAAGGCGTTAATGCCTGATATTATGCTGACTTCCGATATTATCGTAGGTTTTCCTTCTGAAACTTATGATGAAGTTAAAGAAACTATTTCTTTAATTGAAAAAGTAAGGTATCAATCGTTATTTACATTTATTTATTCAAAACGAAAAGGCACTCCTGCCGAAAAAATGCCTGATGATGTTACAAAAGAAGAAAAAGGCGTTTGGTTTAGAGAACTTCTTAAAGTTCAAGAGCAAATTTCTGAAGAAGTTTGTAAAGAACAGGTTGGCAAAAAATTCAGAGTTTTGGTTGAAGAGCCATCAAGAGTTGAAGGCAATTTATATACAAGAACTCTAAATAATTTTGTAGTAGAAATTGAGGGTAGCACCGATTTAATAGGTAAATTCATTGATGTTGAAGTTACAAGCGGTGATACTTGGATATTAAAAGGTAAAAAAATATAATTTTGAAAGGATTTTTTACAATGGAAATTTTAGAAATCGCAAGACAATTAGGTGCTGCAATTCAAGCAGACAGCACATACAAAAAATTCGCAGAGGCTAAAAAAACAAATGATGAAGATAAAGAGCTTCAAGATTTAATCGGCGAGTTTAATTTGCTTAGAATGAATGTTAATAAAGCAGTTTCAGACCCTAATAAAGATGAAGAAAAAATCAAAGAATATAACGAAAATTTACAAGATTGCTACAAAAAAATTATGGCAAACACTTCTATGATTGCTTATAATGAAGCAAAAGTAGCACTTGACGGAATTGTTAGCAAAGTTAATACATTAATCACAATGTGTATTGACGGTGCTGATCCTGAAACAGTTGAAATTCCTGACGCTTCTTGCTCAGGTTCTTGCAGCACTTGCGGTGGCTGTCACTAATTAAAAAGAAAAAGGAAAGGCAAAGAAAATGCCAAAAAGAGTTGATATTTTACCTGAAGTAACACCGAATATGTCACCTATGATGCGTCAATATATTGATATTAAATCACAACATCTTGATAGCATTTTGTTTTTTAGATTAGGCGATTTTTATGAGATGTTTTATAATGATGCAAGGGTTGCAAGTGAAGAATTAGACCTTGTTTTAACAAAAAGAGCAAACGGCGAAGAAGACAAAGCCGATATGTGCGGTATTCCTTTTCACTCTAGTGAAGGCTATATTGCAAGACTTGTTAAAAAAGGCTATCGTGTTGCTATTTGTGAGCAAACCGAAGACCCTTCAAAAACTAAAAAACTTGTAAAGCGTGATGTAATTCGTGTTATAACTCCGGGTACTGTTACAGAAGAAAGCATGCTTGAAGCGGGCGTTAATAATTACTTGGCTACTGTGTTTGTTGATGGACAAACCGCAGGGCTTTGTTTTGCTGATGTTTCAACAGGTAAACTTCATTTAACCGAGCTTACTTCAAAACAACTTGAATCTGAAATTATCAACGAAGTTACCCGTTTTTCACCTAAAGAAGTTCTTTTTAATGAAAATGCCGGCAAATTTAATTTGCTTTATGATTTGGTTGTAAAACAACTTCAAAGCAGAATTGATGTAATTGATGATGAATTACTAGGCGATGAATGTGCCGAACTTACTTTAAAACATTTTAGAGCAGAAACTTTTTCTTCTCTTGGGATTGATGAAGATTCAGCGTCTAAAAAGGCACTTTGTTCTGCTATGGGCTTTTTATTTAGAACTCAGAAAAACGATGTAGCCGCTATAAATGATATTGACTTTTACAGTAAAAATAAATTTATGCGCCTTGATTTATCTACAAGAATGAATTTGGAACTTACCGAAACACTTCGTTCTCACGATAAAAAAGGCTCGCTTTTGTGGGTGCTTGATTGCACCAAAACCCCTATGGGTAAAAGACTTATCCGTAATTGGATTGAGCTTCCGCTGCTTTCTCCGGCTGAAATTTCAAGAAGACAAAACGCAGTAGGTGAGTTGCTTTCAAAACACGAAGTCAGAGAAGAATTAAATGAAGCGTTAAAAGAAATAAAAGACCTTGAAAGACTTATGACTAGGGTGCTTTACGGTACCGCTAATGCTAAAGAGCTCAATACTTTAGCGTATACTCTAGACAAAATGCCGTATATTAAAGCCGCTATTAAGAATATGGAGTCATCTTTCTTACAGGGTATTTATAATGATATAGATGAACTTTTTGAGTTATCTGATTTAATTAAGCGTTCTATTGTTGATGAACCGCCGATAACTGTCAGAGAAGGCGGTTTGATCAGAGACGGTTACAATGAAGAAGTTGATCGTTTGCGTTCTGATATGACAGGCGGAAAAGATATTGTAACCGAGCTTGAACTTCGTGAACAAGAGAGAACAGGCGTCAAAAAACTTAAAATTAAATATAATCGTGTGTTTGGTTATTATATTGAAATACCTAATTCGGCTGATTTTACTCCACCTCCTGAGTATGTTCGCCGTCAGACTTTGTCTAGTTGCGAGCGTTATATTACCGATGAAGTAAAACAACTTGAAAGCAGAATTTTGGGTGCTCATGATAAGTTGATTGCACTTGAATATAACTTGTTTGTAAAAGTTCGTGATGAAGTTTCAAAACATATGGGCAGCGTTAAGAAAACTGCCGATGCTGTTGCAAAATTAGATGCAATATGGTCGCTTGCCAGTGTTGCTTATAGAAACGGATATGTTTGTCCGCAAATTTCCGTTGACGGACAAATTGATATCAGAGAAGGCAGACACCCTGTTGTTGAATTACTTTCCGATACTTCTTTTGTGCCAAACGATACTATATTAGATACAAAAGATAATCGTTGTGCTATAATTACCGGTCCTAATATGGCAGGTAAATCTACATATATGCGTCAAACTGCAATTATAACTTTAATGGCACAAATCGGCTCGTTTGTCCCTGCTAAAGCGGCTAAAATTTCAATTTGTGACGCTATTTTCACCCGTGTAGGTGCTTCCGATGACCTTGCAAGCGGTAAATCTACATTTATGGTTGAAATGGCTGAAGTTGCAAATATATTAAAGTATGCTACTAAAGATAGTTTGTTAATTATTGATGAAATAGGCCGCGGTACTTCAACTTATGATGGTATGTCAATTGCAAAAGCAGTTTTGGAATATGTAGCCGATAAACGAAAAATCGGTGCTAAAACACTTTTTGCAACTCATTATCACGAGTTGACTTCGCTTGAAGAAGAGTTAGACGGAGTTAAGAATTATAATATCGCCGCTAAAAAGAAAGGCGATGATATTATCTTCTTGAGACGAATTGTCCGTGGCGGAACTGATGATAGTTACGGTATCGAAGTTGCAAAATTAGCAGGCGTACCGCAAAAGGTTGTAAACAGAGCAAAAGAGATTTTAAAAACACTCGAATCGGGCGAAAATGTTATTGTTAAAAAAGAATATGTTTCTGATGATAATACTTTTGCTTCAACTCTTGCAAATGAAATAGTCGATGAACTTAAATATTTAGATGTAAATACTTTAACACCGATTGAGTGTATGCAAAAGTTAAACGATTTTGTAAAACGTGCTAAAGAAATAATATAAAGGAGTACAGTTAAATGGCAAAGATTAATGTTCTTGATAAATCAGTAGCAGAACTTATTGCTGCGGGCGAAGTTGTCGACCGTCCGTCAGCGGTTATTAAAGAACTTGTTGAAAACAGCATAGATTCGGGCGCTGATGCCATTACTGTTGAAATTAAAAACGGCGGACGCACTTTTATGCGTGTTACCGATAACGGTTGCGGAATTGAAAAAGACGATATTAAAACCGCTTTTTTGCGTCACGCAACAAGCAAAATTAAAAACGGTGAAGACCTTGACGCTATTTATACTTTAGGCTTTCGTGGTGAAGCGTTAGCTTCAATTTGTGCGGTATCAAGGGTTGAACTTATAACCAGAACTGCCGATAACAACTTTGGTTATGCTTATGAAATCGAAGGCGGGGAAGAAGTATCTTTTGACGAGGCAGGTTGTGCGCTCGGTACTACTTTTATAGTAAAAGATTTATTCTTTAACACTCCCGCAAGAATGAAATTTTTGAAAAAAGATAATACCGAATCAAATGTTGTTATTGCAATTATTGAAAGAATGGCGTTATCTCACCCTGAAATTTCTTTTAAACTTATTAAAGACGGAAAACAGGTTATTAACACTCCGGGTGATAAGCTATTAAAATCGGCTTGTTTTTCGGTTTTCGGTTCTGATTTTTCTTCTTCACTTTTGCCTGTTGATTACAGTCTTGACGGTATAAAAGTAACAGGTTTTGTTACAAAACCGACCGCCTCAAGAAAAAATCGTTCTATGCAGTTTTTCTTTTTAAACGGACGGTATATTCGTACAAAAACCGCTATGGCAGCACTTGAACAGGCTTATAAAAACAGAATTATGGTCGGTAATTTTCCGGGTTGTGTTTTAAATATTAATCTTGATGCGTCACAGGTTGATGTTAATGTTCATCCATCAAAAATTGAAGTTAGATTTTCTAATGAACAAAGCATTTTCAGAGCAGTTTATTATGCGGTAATGTCTGCTTTGGCGGCTGATGTTTCAAGAGTTGAGTTTAAAACTAATGTTGATAAATTAGTTGAAAATGAAACTGCCGAACAGTTGAAATTAAACATTCCCGAAAAATCGGTTGAAGTTAAGAAAAAAGAATTTTTTGAACATACAACCGCTAGTGAATTTAGAAAAGAATTTGATAATTCACAAAAACAAATCTTTTCTAAACCAATAGTTGAAGAAAGACAGGTTGAACAACCTAGGTTTTCAACTTTTGATAAGCCTTTTTCTCCTGATATAACTGTGGCTGAAAACGAGTTTGAGTATAATAAACCGCAGGAAAACAAACTAAATGAAATTAATGCAGAGCAATCAATACATCAGGTTGAAGAAAAGATTGCCGAGACAGAAGAAAAAGCTGAAAACATCGAAGAAAAAACTGCTGATATACCACAAAAAGAGCATATTTCTTTTAAATATGTCGGTGAAGTTTTTGATACATACATTTTAGTTGAGTGCGATGAAAAAATGATTATCATTGATAAACACGCCGCTCACGAAAGAATTATTTTTGAAAAATTACGCAAAAATGCAGAGCATAATCCGCAAATTTTGCTAGTACCAATAAGAGTTGAGTTAAACGCAAAAGAATATGATGCGATTATTTCAAATATTGATGAGATTAACTCGCTCGGCTTTGAAATTGAAGATTACGGTACAAGAAATGTGCTTGTAAGAAGTATTCCAATGGAGCTTGATAAAGAAAATGTTAAAGAATTGATTGAAGAAATTGCTGGCAAATTGTGTGAAAAATTTACTGATTTTTCGCCTGAATTTTTAGATTGGCTTTACCATTCTGTCGCTTGCAGAGCCGCTATTAAAGGCGGTAATAAAACAAGTTCTATGGAACTGGAAAAACTAGCGGATATTGTGCTTAATGATGAGAATATTCGTTATTGTCCTCATGGCAGACCGGTTGTGGCTGAAATGAGTTTATATGAATTTAAAAAACGATTTTCGAGGGTTGTTTAAATGAAAAAAACACCTATTATTGTTATAGTCGGGCCTACCGCAAGCGGTAAAACCGCTTTGTCTGTTTTGCTTGCCAAAAAATTTGATTGTGAGATTGTTTCTTTTGACTCAATGCAGGTTTATAAAGAACTTTCAGTTTCTACTGCAAAGCCTGATTTAGCTGAAATGAACGGAGTACCTCACCATTTGATTGATAATTTAAGCGTTAGCGAAAATTTTTCGGTAGCGACATTTTGTGAAATGGCAAAATCGGCGGTTAAAGATATAATTTCTCGCAATAAAATACCGCTTTTTGTTGGCGGAACAGGACTTTATATAGACAGTTTTGTTAATAATATCAATTTTGAAAATATTGATAAAAATGATGAAGTAAGAGAAAAGATTAATAATTTAGAAAAAGAAATCGGCACAGATGGACTTTATAAACGATTAATGGAAGTTGATAATAAAGCTGCCGAGAATATTCATCCTAATAATATTAAGCGTGTTAAAAGGGCACTTGAAATTTATTATTCAAGCGGTATTACTAAAACTGAACAGGATGAAAATTCAATGAAGGATTCATCGCCGTACAAGCCGTTGTTTATCGGCATTAATTATAAAAACCGAGAAAATCTTTATAATAGAATTAATTTGCGTGTTGATAAAATGATTGAAAACGGACTTGTAAATGAAGCAAGAGAGTTTTATAAAATGCCTTTTTCAAAAACTGCTTCACAGGCGATTGGTTGTAAGGAATTAAAACCTTTTATTAACGGTAAAAAATCGCTTGATGAATGTGTAGAAAAGTTAAAACAAGAAACTCGCAGATACGCTAAAAGACAGATAACATGGTTTAAGCGAAATAAAGAGATAAATTGGTACTACCCTGATGAGCAAAATTATGATATAATAGTAAATAGTTGTATCAGTTTAATTGAAAACTTTTTAAAATAACAGTAACAGAAAGGGGAGTTTAAAGTGGCTCGAAAAAAAGAAAAAACCACAGGCAGATATATTTATGCCATTTTTGGCATATTAATCGCTGCTTTTGTTATTTATCATACATTCGGCTCACTTTTTGATCCTTATGTTACAGAAGAAGCCGTTGAAACTACTATGCAAAAAACTATCTCGGCAGATTGTTTAATTGTGAGAAAAGAGAATATTATAAAATCTGATAATAAGGGATATAAAGTTTGCAAAGTTCAAAACGGTGGCAAAGTTTCTAAAAATTCAACCGTTGTCAGCTTTTATAATAATGCTGATGATGTTGAAATAGCAAACAAGATTAATGAGCTTGAAAATTATCTTCAGGCAATTGAAGAGATTGATAAACAAAACTCAATTAAACTTGCTGATTTAGATATTATTTCTGAACAAACACAATCTAATATTTACTCGCTTTTAAAAAATGTAAGTTCAAATAATTTTTCCGAAAACGATAAAATTTTAAATAATTTAAGATATTATCTTGCTCAAGGTCAGTTGGCTACCGGCAGAGAGAAAAATTATAAATCGGTTATTAAAAAGTGTAAAAATGAATTAACCGGTTTAAAAGCAAAGTATGAAAAGAATATAAAATCGGTTAAAAGCGATTATTCAGGCTATTTTGTTAATTTTACAGATGGTTATGAAAATGTTATAGATTATGATAAAACCAGAGATGTTACAGTTGAAGATTTTGAAAACATGAAATCTGTTAAACCGCAAAATAATGAAATAGGTAAAGTTATCAGCGAAAATGAATGGTATATAGTAACTGTTGTTAATACTGCCGATATCAAAGGTATTTCAGAAGGAGACTCCATTAATATAAATACTTTGTTGTCTTCGGCTGATTCATTAAGTGTTAATATTAAAAAAATTAATAAAAGCCTTGATGGTAAAAAGTCTGTTTTAATTATGTCTTGTATGAAGATGAATAGCGAGCTTGCGACAATGCGTGAAAAAAATATGCAGCTTGTTTTAAAAACATATAGGGGACTTAAAGTTAATTCAAAAGCTGTCAGAGTTAAGAATAAAAAAACAGGCGTTTATGTAAAACTCGGTGCAGTCAAAAGATTTGTAAATGTAGATATAATTTATCATTCAAAAGAGTATGTTATTGTTAAAACAGAAAACGGCAATAATCAGCTTAAAA
>CAKSNE010000008.1 GCA_934476085.1 uncultured Eubacteriales bacterium
AGTGAGAGTTACACCGTCTTTGCCGTAAGAAACATCAGAAGTTGAAATATACCAATGAGATTTAGCATCCCAATCAATAATTGTTTTTGTTGTTTGTGTTGATTTGTCAACAGTTGTAGTAGGTTTAGCAGTTGTACGAGCTGCTGCTTCTGAGTCGCCAACCAATGCTCCGACAATTTCAGGAAATACATTAGTAGTAGTATCTCTGTTAAACAAACCGAAGTCATCGCCATCGGTATCTAAAACGCCGTTATCCCACCAAATAGGCATAATATCATATTTTTCACAAGAAGAGATAACTTTTTTAGCATAGTCAACTCTGTCTGCAGTATTATGTTTATTTACTGCTCCAAATTCGCCGAGAATAACAGGGATTTTTTTAGAAGAGAACGCATTATAAAAAGTTTGACAATAATTATCAACAGTATTATTATCACTTGTAGTACCCCAAATAGTTTGATTTCCGTTAGAAAAACAAAATGCCTGTGGATAGTAACTATGAAATTCTACTGCAAGTTTGTCGATAGCAGTATCCTTTGGCAAAACAAAACCGTTTGTTGTATGAATTGCTCCGTAAGTGCTTGAAATAAGAATTCTTTTTGCATTTTTACCGCCGGTTGCTCTAACTGCGTCAACAAATACCTGAGATAATGCGTTTGAATTTGCATAATCAGTATTAGAAGCGGCATACCAATTGCCTTCTGATTTTAATATTTCGTTAAATCCTTCAAATAAAAGATGATCTCCGTAATCTTCAAATCTGGTTGCGATACCTGCCCAAAGATTTTTAAATTTCTCTTTTCTTGTATCCATGCCGGTTGAGTTTGTATTTAACCAGCTTTGCTCGTGATGAGTATTTATGATACAGTAAAGACCTTGCTCTAAAATCCAATCAGTTACTTCTTGGACTCTGTCAAGCCATATAGATTTTGGTGCACCGTTTGACTCCATATAGCCTTTCCAAGTTACAGGCAAACGAATTGTGTTAAATCCTGCTTCTTTATAGGCTAAAATTAGCTGTTTTGTGATTTTTGGGTTGCCCCAAGCCGTTTCACTAGATCCATTTGAAAGAGCAGAATCAAGTGAATTTCCGATATTAATGCCGATAGTCATTTCAGAAACAAGATCATAAGCAGTAATATCTCTCATTGTTTTGTAATCGTATGCTGATACGGTTTGTGGTATCACTAGTATAGATACCAAAAGTAACGCTGCAACTAAAATTGCAATTAGTTTTTTTGTGTTTTTCATTACACTTTCCTCCAAAAAAATTTTTTATTCGGATAACCCCCACAAGTTAAGCAATATGCTTAAAAATATATAACATATTGAATAACTTATGTGTATTTTACCATTGAGTAATATTATTGTCAATAGACATTATAAATTTGTTGTTTTAATTAAAAATTTTAACTAATAAAAAAATACCACCCTGTTGGGTGGTATTTTTTTATGAAAAGCTAATTATTTAACTTTTACGCTCATAGTTTTTGACCATTTGCTGTAAACTTTTTTGCCGTTTACTGTTGCATATGCTCTTGCTCTAACGTAATATTTCTTTTTAGATTTTAATTTCTTAATCTTCAAAGATTTTTTGTTTGCTTTAAGGTTAACTGTTTTTGCTTTTTTCATATTCTTTTTCAATGAATATTTAATTTGATAACCTTGTGCTCTTGCTACTGCTTTTTTAAGTGTTAATGTGATTGCTTTTTTAGCAGCTTTTAATTTTATTGTCGGTTTTGCTGATCTGCTCATTGTAGGAGCTGCAGGTTTTACTGTTGGTGTTACTACTGGTTTTGTTGTAGGAGCTGCAGGTTTTGCTGTTGTAACAGATGGCGTTGTTGATAAAACGGATTTTGTAGAAGTTGTTGTAGTCGGTTTAGCTGTGCTTTTTGTAGTGTTTGAAGTATCGCTATTTGTGTCAACTAATGCAGAAACAATTTCAGGATAAACATTTTTATAATTATTTCTATCAATTAAGGCGAATTTATCTCCGCTTTTGGTGTAATTTCCGTTATCCCACCAAATAGGCATAATATTGTATTTTTTGCAAGCAGAAACAACTTTTTTTGCATAAGCTACTCTAGCTGCAGTATTGTCTTTGTTTACAGCTCCGAATTCACCGAGAATTACAGGAATATTATCAGATGAGTAATCCGAATAAAAAGCGGTGCAATAATTTTCTACAGTATTATTATCAAAATTTGAACCCCAAGTCTTTTGACTTCCGTTAGCAAAGCAAAATGCCTGTGGATAATAACAATGAAATTCGACAGCAAGTTTGTCGACAGCAGTATCCTTTGGCAAAACAAAACCGTTTGTTGTATGAATTGCTCCGTAAGTGCTTGAAATAAGAATTCTTTTTGCATTTTTACCGCCGGTTGCTCTAACTGCGTCAACAAATACCTGAGATAATGCGTTTGAATTTGCATAATCAGTATTAGAAGCGGCATACCAATTGCCTTCTGATTTTAATATTTCGTTAAATCCTTCAAATAAAAGATGATCTCCGTAATCTTCAAATCTGGTTGCGATACCTGTCCAAAGCTTTTTAAATTTAGCTTCTCTTTCGCTTAAGCCGGTTGAACTGGTGTTTAACCAACTTTGTTCATGGTGAGTATTAAGAATACAGTAAAGACTTTCTTCTAAAATCCAATCGGTTACTTCTTGAACTCTGTCAAGCCAATCGGAATTAGGGGTACCGTCTTCGGCCATATTTCCTTTCCAAGTTACAGGTAAACGAATTGTGTTAAAGCCTGCTTCTTTATAAGCAGAAATTAATTGTTTTGTAATCTTTGGATTTCCCCAGGCAGTTTCATCTGAACCGGTTTTAATTGCTGAATCGAGTGAATTTCCTATATTAATGCCGACAGTCATTTCAGAAACAAGGTCATAAGCAGTAATATCTCTCATTGTTTTGTAATCGTATGCCGATACGGCTTGAGGTATCAAAATTACAGATACCATTAATAATGCTGCAACTAAAGTTGCAATTAGTTTTTTTGCGTTTTTCATTAAAAAGCCTCCAAAATTTTTTATTAAACATCTAATGTCTTTCTATTATTTCATACATCCTATAAGCTAATTTTTATTAACTAAAAGTATTTTAACATTGTAATTTAAGTCTGTCAATAGGTTTATAAAAGTTGATATTATTTGTTTAAAATACCGTTTTTATCATATTTTTGATAAAAAAAGAAAACCTTATTCAAATTATGAATAAGGTTTTTAGTGGGGTGGATAGTCGGATTCGAACCGACGGTCTTCAGTGCCACAAACTGACGCGTTAACCAACTACGCTATACCCACCATATTTAATTTTTGCAACAGTAAGATTATAATATATTAAGTGATGTTTGTCAAGTCTTTTTTTAATAATTAATTGTAATTTTAAGTTTTACTATTTACAAATAATTCATTTGTTTATATAATATATGTGATAATATTAATTATATTATTGAAAGGAAGATAAAATAATGAGAAAATGTCTTGATTGCGGTGCTGAACTAAAAGATGTTGAAATGAAGTGCAGCGAATGTGGCTCTGAAAATATATCATTAATTGAAAATGATGATGAAAATAAAGAAACTTTACCTAAAAAACCGAGGACATTTGTTTTTATTATTGCAATTTTTGCTGTTATCGGAATTATAGCATCAATAGTTGCTTTTAATTATTCATCAGGTTCTGTTCCGGCTAAACCTATAGAAAAAGCAATTAACGCTATGTATTCAGGCGATTTAGATACTTATGTCAGTCAAATGTATTCAAAATTTCAAACGGACGCTGAAAACTATTTATCAAATCAATATGGTAGTTATTCCGCTTATGAATCAAGCACAAAAGAAACTTTAATAAATGCTTATGGTGAAAATTATAAAGTTGAAACTAAAGCAATTGATGTTTACCCGCTTTCTTCAAAAATGGTTGAATATTTAAACGAAGCTTGTAGTGAATCAGGCTATAAAGTTAATATTACAAAAGCTAAAAATGTTACTGTAAGAACAGTTACAAAAGGCGATGACGGTAATGAAATGTATTATATAGCAAATGAATATTCGGCTGAAATAGGCGGCAAGTGGTATTTAATCCCTAAAGGTTTATTAAATTCATCTGCTTCTACCGAAGAACAAACAACAACTCAAAACTAAATGAAAAACCTGACTTGAATAATCAAGTCAGGTTTTTTTAATCAAATTTTCTTTTTTCTTCACAAACAGCTGTTATAAAAAGTTTGTCAAGTTCACTTAACTTGTAGTTTTTTCTGTAAACCAAAACATCTTTGTAAACTTTTTTATTCTCTTTGACTTCCTTTGCAACAAGCCCATACATATCAAGAATATCTTTTGATAGCGGTGAAACCCACATAAATGTATTTGGTACAGTAGACAAAAGAGTGAATTGACTGGCACGCTCAAAAACAAAAATACGCTTGTCTACAAATTCAGACAGCTCAGCTTTTTTAACATCAATAAGCGGCAAAGACGGAACATAAGGGTCAGCGTGATTAATTTCAATATAATCAGACAAATCCTTTAATGTAATATTATCTTTATTTGCTAACGGATGGTTTTTAGACATTGTAAGCTGATAAGAAAACTCTGTTATGGTTTCGCTTATTAAATGTTTTTCATCAAACATATTTTGAAAATATTTATCAAAACCAACCTGATAACGAATAATACCAAGGTTATATTCTTCTTTAATAATATTGCTGATTGTTCTCATAGAGTTTGTTTCTTTATAAAAAATCTCAGCAGGCTTTTTTGTGTCTATATTTTTAGAAAATTCGGCAAAAGCGTTTGATATATATGTTGCTCTTGGAACACAAATAGAAAAAGACTGTTTGTTCTTCTTTCCGTTTTTATATAAGTCTTCAACCTGTTCAACTTGAATAATAATCTTCTTTGCATACTGCAAAAACTCTTCACCCTCAGGAGTAAGAGTAATACCTTTAGTTGTTCTGTTAAATATAGTAATACCAAGCGATTCTTCGAGTTCTTTTATTGCTCGGCTTAAATTAGGCTGAGCAGTATATAAATTTTCCGCCGCTTTGCTGATAGATTTTGTTTTTGCTATTTCAACAGCATATTTCATATGTAAGAGATTCATAATTACCTCCTTTAAAATTAAATAATATACATAATTTATATAATTATATCATATTTTCGATATATTTACAATTGCTTTATAAAATTTAATGAAATGAATATTTATGCATAATATTCATTATTTTTATGCAAAATATGTATCAAAGTGCCTAAATACTGCTTAAAGTCTATAAAATATATGTTTATTTTGAAAAAACATAAAAAAATTATAACAAAAGGGTTGACAAAATATTCATTCAAGTGTATAATTATGCACATAACATACAAAATAAATTTTCGGAGGAAATTAAAATGGATAAAAAAGATATTAAAAAAGTAGTTTTAGCTTATTCGGGTGGTCTTGATACTTCAATCATCATTCCTTGGCTTAAAGAAAATTACAACAACTGTGAAGTTATCGCAGTTTCAGGTAACGTTGGTCAGGCTAGCGAGCTTGAAGGTCTTGAAGAAAAAGCTATCAAAACAGGTGCTTCAAAACTTTATGTTGAAGATTTAACAGAAGAGTTTTTAACAGACTGCGTTTTCCCTTGCGTTCAGGCAGGTGCTAAATACGAAGATTATTTATTAGGTACAGCTTTTGCTCGTCCTGCAATCGGTAAAAGAATTGCTGAAATAGCAATCAAAGAAGGTGCAGACGCTATCTGCCACGGTTGTACAGGTAAAGGTAACGACCAAGTTCGTTTTGAGCTTGCAATTAAAGCATTTGCTCCTGATATGCCTATTATCGCTCCTTGGCGTGAGTGGAATATTAAATCTCGTGAAGAAGAAATTGATTACGCAGAAGCTCATAACATTCCTCTTAAAATTACAAGAGAAACTAACTATTCAAAAGATAAAAATATTTGGCATTTGTCACATGAAGGTCTTGACCTTGAAGATCCGGCAAATGAACCACAGTATGCTAAAGAAGGATTCCTTGAAATGGGCGTTGCTCCTGAACAGGCTCCTGATAAAGCAACTTATGTAACATTGCATTTTGATAAAGGTATTTGTACTGCAATCGACGGCAAAAAAATGGGTGCAGTTGAAGTTGTTGATACACTTAACAAACTCGGTGGTGCAAACGGTATCGGACTTCTTGATATCGTAGAAAACCGTCTTGTTGGTATGAAATGCCGTGGCGTTTACGAAACTCCGGGCGGTGCTATTCTTTATCAAGCTCATCAAATTCTTGAAACAATTACTCTTGATAAAGAAACTTCGCATTATAAAGCATTAGTTGCTCAAAAACTTGGCGAAATCGTTTACAACGCTCAATGGTACAGCCCATTAACAGAAGCTATTTTGGCATTTGTTAAGAAAACACAGGAAACTGTTACAGGCGATGTTAAACTTAAACTTTACAAAGGTAATATGATTAATGCCGGTGTAACTTCACCGTTCTCACTTTATGATCCTGAAATCGCTACATTCGATGAAGATGATGTTTATGATCAAAAAGATAGTGCAGGATTTATTAATCTTTATGGTTTGCCAATCAAAGTTCACGCTAAAATGAAAGCAAAGAACAATTTAAAATAAGAATAAATAATGAAAGGTAAGATGTCTGCCGAGAGAAATTTCGGCAGGCATATGTGATATTATGGAAAAAATGTGGGCAGGGCGTTTTCACAAAGCGCTTGATAAACAGGCAGATGATTTTAACTCATCAATACATTTTGACTGTAAAATGTATAAACAAGATATAACCGGTTCTATTGCACATGCTCAAATGCTTGCAAAACAGGGCATTATCTCAAATGAAGATATGACTGTTTTGGTTGAAGGATTAGGCTCGATTTTAGACGATATTAACAGCGGAAAATTGTCGATAGATATGGACGCCGAAGATATACATATGTTTGTTGAAGCCGAACTTACAAAAAGAGTAGGCGATACAGGTAAAAAACTTCATACCGCAAGAAGCCGTAACGACCAGGTTGCACTTGATGTCAGAATGTATTTGCGTGATGAAGTAAAATTTTTATCCGATATGATTAAAAAACTTCTTAGCGTTATTGTAGAAAAAGCCGAGCAAAACAAAACAACAATTATGCCGGGTTATACTCATTTGCAAAGAGCACAGCCTATCACATTTGCACATCATATTTTAGCTTATGCTATGATGTTTTCCCGTGATTATGACAGACTTTCTGACGCTTTAAAAAGAATGAATTACTCGCCAATCGGCTCTTGTGCTTTGGCGGGAACAACTTTTAATACCGATAGATATTTTGAGGCTGAAAAATTAGGTTTTGACGGCATTACATTAAATTCGATTGACGGCGTTTCCGACAGGGATTTCTGTGTAGAAATTATGAGTGCTTTGTCTTTGGTTATGATGCATTTATCTCGTTTTTCAGAAGAGATTATTTTATGGTCAAGCAGCGAGTTTTCTTTTGTTGAATTAGATGACAGTTTTACAACAGGCTCAAGCATTATGCCGCAAAAGAAAAATAGCGATATTGCTGAACTTGTAAGGGGTAAAACAGGCAGAGTTTACGGCGACCTTTTTGCACTTCTTACAACACTTAAAGGTCTTCCGCTTGCTTACAACAAAGATATGCAAGAAGATAAAGAGGCAATTTTTGATGCGATTGATACTGTTAAACAATGCTTAACTAACTTTTCACCAATGCTTGAAACTATGAAAGTTAAAAATGACAATATGTATAAAGCGGCTCAAGGCGGATTTATTAATGCAACCGACCTTGCCGATTATCTTGCTAAAAAAGGCTTGCCTTTTAGAAGTGCTTATAAAATCGTAGGTCAAATTGTGGCTTATTGTATTGATAATAATAAAGTTTTAGATACTGTTACAATTGATGAATATAAAGAATTTTCAGATGTTTTTGAAGATGATTTGTATAATGAAATCAGCCTTGAAACATGTGTAAATAAACGAATTTCAGCAGGCGGAACAGGTCCTGAATCGGTTGAAAAACAGATTGAATATATTAAGGAGTTTATTAAGTAAAAGTGAAAAAGGTTTTTATTGACGGCGGTGCGGGCACAACCGGGCTTCGCATTGTAGAGAGATTACAAAACAGAAAAGATATTGAACTGATTACTTTGCCTGATGACAAAAGAAAAGTTTTAGAGTACAGAAAACAGGCACTTAATAATTGCGATATTGCGTTTTTGTGTTTGCCTGATGATGCTTCAAGAGAAGCGGTATCATTGATTGAAAATGATAAAGTTGTGGTAATTGACGCATCAACCGCTCACAGAACAAATGATGATTGGGCGTATGGTTTTCCTGAGTTGTCAGAAGAGTTTGAGAAAAAAATCATAAATTCAAACAGAATTGCTGTTCCGGGTTGTTATGCAAGCGGATTTATTTCATTAGTTGAGCCGCTTGTGAAAAACGGCATTATAAATAAAGATTTAGGTATTATGTGCCACGCAGTTTCCGGTTATAGCGGTGCAGGTAAAAAAGGCATTGCACAGTATGAAAACCAAAATCGTGATGATGAATTTTCTGCTCCAAGAGAGTATGCATTAACTCAACAACATAAGCATTTAAAGGAAATGAAAATCATCAGCGGTCTTGAAAAAGAGCCGATTTTTTGCCCTTATGTATGTGATTATTACAGTGGTATGGTTGTTACTGTTCCGCTGTTTAAAAGCGATATAAACGGTAATGCAGAAGACATTAAAAATGTTTATAAAAACCTTTATAAAGACGGTTTTGTAAAATACTGTGAAAATATTGATAATAATGGCTTTATCGCAGGAAACTTAGTTTCTGATAAAGATAATATGATGGTAACAGTAGCAGGAAATGATGAGCGAATTTTGCTTATTTCTGCTTTTAATAATCTTGGTAAAGGTGCTTCGGGTGCTGCAGTCGAGTGTATGAACATCAAACTCGGTGTTGAAAAAACTACTGGTTTGGATATTTAAAAGGAGAGTTTTATGAAATATATTGATGGTGGTGTAACTGCTGCTAAAGGTTTTTTAGCAAACGGAATTCATTGCGGAATAAGAAAGAATAAATCAAAAAGAGATTTGGCGTTGATTTTATCTGAAACTAAAGCGTCAGCGGCTTGCGTATATACAACTAATCTTGTAAAAGGCGCACCTATTGCAGTTACAAAGAAAAATGTTTCAAATGGGTTTGCTAAAGCGGTTATTTGCAATAGCGGCAACGCTAATACTTGTAATGCAAATGGTGTTGAAATTGCCGAAGAAATGTGCGATTTATTAGCCGAGAAATTAAAAATAGACAGTAATGATGTTATTGTTGCGTCAACAGGCGTTATCGGTCAACCGCTTGATATTACACCGATTAAAAACGGAATTGATGAGCTGGCTGATGGACTTGGTAAAAACGGCTCGCTTGCAGCTGAAGCAATTATGACTACCGATACAGTTGAAAAGGAAGTTGCAGTTGAATTTGAAATTGGCGGTGTTGCTTGCAAAATCGGCGGTATTGCAAAAGGCAGCGGTATGATTCATCCAAATATGGCTACTATGCTTGTATTTATAACAACCGACTGCGCAATATCTCCTGAAATGCTTCAAAAAGCATTGTCAACTGATGTTAAAACTACTTTTAATATGGTTTCGGTTGATGGCGATACTTCAACAAATGATATGGTTTCGGTTCTTGCAAACGGTATGGCTGAAAATAAAGAGATTACTGCTGACGGCGAAGATTTTTCTGAGTTTATGAAAGCACTTAATTCGGTTACTGTTACACTTTGCAAAATGATTGCAGGCGACGGCGAAGGTGCAACAAAAATGCTCGAATGTAAAGTAGACGGAGCAAAAGACGAACAAACCGCAAAAACAGTTGCAAAATCAGTTATCTGTTCATCACTTTTTAAAGCCGCAATGTTTGGTGCAGACGCTAACTGGGGCAGAGTTTTGTGTGCAATCGGCTATTCAGGCGCTGATGTTGATGTTGAAAAAATAGATGTATCATTTAAATCTAATAAAGGCAAAATTATTGTTTGCAAAAACGGCGCCGGCGTTGATTTTTCAGAAGAAAAAGCAAAAGAAATTTTGCTTGAAAAAGAAATTGAAGTTTTAATTAATCTTAATGACGGTAACAACTCCGCTACCGCTTGGGGTTGTGATTTAACTTATGATTATGTAAAAATCAACGGCGATTACAGAACGTAATAAAAAATGTAAGGCGTGACGGTTTTGGCACGCCATTACTTAATTTAACAGAGTTTTATTTTAAGGAGAAAAATATGAATTTGTCTAATGCCGAAAGGGCAACTGTGCTTGTTGAAGCGTTGCCTTATATAAAAAAATATAACGGAAAAGTTGTTGTAATTAAATACGGCGGAAACGCTATGATTAATGATGACTTAAAACAACGTGTTATGGAAGATATTGTGCTTTTAACGCTTATAGGCGTTAAAGTCGTTTTGGTCCACGGCGGTGGCCCGGAAATAACCGATATGTTAAAAAGAGTAGGCAAAGAGTCAAAATTCGTTGACGGACTTCGTGTTACCGATAAAGAATCAACTGAAATTGTTCAAATGGTTTTGGCAGGAAAAATTAATAAAAGCCTTGTTAATTTGCTTGAAACAAAAGGCGGTAAAGCAATGGGTATTTGCGGTATTGACGGACAAATGATTAAGGCTGAAGTTAAAGACGAGCGTCTTGGATTTGTTGGTAAAATTACTGATGTAAATGTTGAGCCTGTTACCGATTTGCTTGATAGAGGTTATATTCCTGTTGTTTCAACAATCGGTTGCGATAAGCAAGGCAATGTTTATAATATTAATGCAGATACTGCGGCGGCTTATATTGCAGGTGCAATGAAAGCCGACAGATTTATTTTAATGACAGATATTGCGGGTATTTTGCACGATAAAGATAACCCTGATTCACTAATTCCGCTTGTTGATATTAAAGAAGCGGTTGAATTGTTTAATAATGAAGTAATCTCCGGCGGAATGATTCCAAAAGTTGAATGTTGCATCGACGCTATAAACAGGGGTGTTGATAAAGTTACTATAATGGATGGCAGAGTGCCACACGCTATCTTGCTTGATATGCTTACTGATGAAGGTGTCGGCACAATGGTTGTAAAGGAGAAATATTAATGAGCGTTAAGTCTGATGATAAAAAGTTTATTGCTAATACATACAACAGATTTGATTTGCAAATTGTAAAAGGAAACGGCAGTATCTTTTACGATGAAAACGGCAAAGAATATATTGACCTTGGTACAGGAATTGCTGTAAATACATTCGGTTTTTGTGATAAAGAATGGATAGACGCAGTTGAAAAACAGCTTGAAGTTTTTCAGCATACTTCAAACCTTTATTACTCAGAGCCTTGCGTAAAATTAGCCGAATTATTATCTAAAAAAACAGGTTGTAAAAAAGTATTTTTCGGCAATTCAGGGGCAGAGGCTAATGAGTGTGCTATAAAGGCTGCAAGAAAATATGCCGAGAATAAAGGTGTTAAAAACGGCGTTATTTTAACTCTTGTTAATTCTTTTCACGGCAGAACCGTAACAACGCTTGCCGCAACAGGTCAAGATGTTTTTCATAATGACTTTTTACCGCTTACAAACGGCTTTGTTTATGCAAAGGCTAATGATATTGCTGATTTAGAGAAAAAAGTTAACGATAATCCTGTAATTGCTATTATGTTTGAAACTATTCAAGGCGAAGGCGGCGTTTTACCGCTTGAAAAAGATTTTGTTGAAAAAATCAATGAAATTGCAAAAGAAAAAGATATTTTAATGATTGCCGATGAAGTTCAAACAGGTAACGGAAGAACAGGCAAGCTTTACGGATATATGAATTATGGTATCACACCTGATATTGTAACAACCGCAAAAGGTCTTGGCGGCGGTTTGCCAATCGGTGCTACAATGCTTTTTGATAAGTGTGAAAATGTATTTGATTTTGGCTCACATGGTTCAACTTTCGGCGGAAATCCTGCAGTTTGTGCCGGTGCAGT
The DNA here is from genome assembly GCA_934476085.1 of uncultured Eubacteriales bacterium. Taxonomy (GTDB): domain Bacteria; phylum Bacillota; class Clostridia; order Oscillospirales; family Acutalibacteraceae; genus RUG11462. The sequence continues at coordinate 12,027 of CAKSNE010000008.1, forward strand.
TAATGTTTTATCAAGAATTGATGATGAATTATTAAAAAGCGTAAAAGAAAAATCCGATTATATTTTTAATGAGTTAAACGGTGCTAAAGGTGTAAAATCTGTCAGCGGAATGGGACTTATGATTGGTGTTGAAACCGAAAAAGATTCCGGCGAAGTGTTGAAAAAATGCCTTGAAAACGGTGTTAGCGTTTTAAAGGCTAAAAATAAAATAAGATTACTTCCTGCTTTGAATATTCCTTTTGATTTACTTAAAAAAGCAGTTAGTGTTTTAAAATCAGCTTGTGAATAAAGGAGATATAATAATGGACTTAACAAACAGAAATTTTTTAAAATTACTTGATTTTTCGAGTAAAGAAATTGAATATTTAATTGATTTAGCGGCTGATTTTAAGGCAAAAAAGAAAAATGGCATTGCTCATAATAAATTAGTTGGCAAAAATATTGCACTTATTTTTGAAAAAACTTCAACCCGTACTCGTTGTTCATTTGAAGTTGCGGCAAGAGATCTTGGAATGGGCGTTACTTACCTTGATCCATCAGGCTCTCAAATCGGAAAAAAAGAATCTATTGCCGATACTGCGAGAGTTTTAGGCAGAATGTTTGATGGCATTGAGTATCGTGGATTCGGTCAAAAAATCGTAGAAGAATTAGCAGAATATGCGGGTGTTCCTGTTTGGAACGGTCTTACAAATGAGTTTCACCCAACACAAATTTTGGCGGACTTTTTGACGATTAAAGAGCATTTTGGCAGTCTTAATGGCATAAACTTTGTTTATATGGGCGATGCAAGATATAATATGGGTAATTCGCTTATGGTTGGTTGTGCTAAAATGGGTATGAACTTTACAGCTTGTGCTCCTGAAAAATATTTTCCTGATGAAAAATTGGTTGCCGAGTGTCAAAAAATCGCTTCTAAAACAGGGGCTACAATTAATTTTGAAACCGATCCGATGAAAGCTACAAAAGGAGCAAATGTTATTTATACCGATGTTTGGGTTTCAATGGGTGAGCCTATTGAAGTTTGGAAAGAGCGAATTGACGATTTATCGCCTTATCAGGTAAATAAAGCGTTAATGGAAAACGCAAGCAAAAATGCGGTGTTTATGCATTGTTTGCCTGCTTATCACGACCATAAAACCGCTGTCGGCAAAGAAATGGGCGAGCGTTTTAATCGTGACGCTATGGAAGTTACAGATGAAGTTTTTGAATCAAAACAATCAATTGTTTTTGATGAGGCTGAAAACAGAATGCATACTATCAAGGCTGTTATGGCGGCTACTTTAGGATATAAGGATTAATTTATGGAAAAAGCTTATTTAGTTTTACAAAACGGACAGGTTTTTGAAGGCTTTTCTTTTGGCGCAAAGGCTAAAAGCATTGGCGAACTTGTTTTTACAACCGGAATGTGCGGATATATTGAAACTTTGACCGATGAAAGTTATTTCGGTCAAATTGTTATGCAAACTTTCCCTATGATAGGTAACTACGGCATTATTCCGTCTGATTTTGAAGGTAAACCATCTGTTAGAGGATATGTTGTTCGTGAATGGTGTGAAAATCCATCTAATTTTAGATGTGAAAAAACGCTTGATGATTATTTGAAAGAACAGGGTATTCCCGGAATTTACGGCATTGATACAAGAGAAATTACTAAAATTATTCGTGAATACGGTGTTATGAATGCGGTTATTTGTGATGAAATTCCAAATGACCTTACTGATGTAATTAATTATAAAGTTGAAAATGCAGTTAAAAGCGTTACGACCGATGAAGAGTATATTTCGAAGGCTGAAAATGAAAAGTATAATGTTACTTTGATTGATTACGGTGCAAAGAGAAATATTATTCGTAAGTTAAATAAGCGTGGTTGCACCGTTAAGGTTGTACCGTCAAGTTATACCGCAGAGCAAATTTTAGCGGATAATCCTGATGGAATTATGCTTTCAAACGGTCCCGGTGACCCTGCTGAAAACACTTTTGAAATCGGCGAGATTAAAAAGTTGTTTGGTAAAATTCCTATCTTTGGTATATGTCTTGGTCATCAACTTTTGGCTTTAAGCCAAGGTGCTGAAACTGTTAAACTTAAATACGGTCATCGTGGTGTAAATCAGCCTGTAAAAGAAGTTGACGGCACTCGTACATATATTACAAGTCAAAACCACGGTTATGCGGTTGTTGGCGACAATTTAAAAAACGGAAAAGTCAGTTTTGTAAACGCTAACGATAACACCGTTGAAGGCGTTGATTATCCTAAATTTAAGGCGTTTTCGGTACAATTTCACCCGGAAGCTTGTTCAGGTCCTAAAGACAGCGAATTTTTATTTGATAAATTTATAAAATTGATGGGAGGCGACCGATAATGCCGATAGATAAGAGTATAAAAAAAGTAATGGTTATCGGTTCGGGCCCTATTGTTATAGGTCAGGCGGCTGAATTTGACTATGCAGGCGCACAGGCTTGTCGTGTTTTAAAAGATGCGGGCGTTAATGTTGTTTTGGTAAACTCAAACCCTGCTACAATTATGACCGATAAGGCACTTGCTGATGAAATTTATCTTGAGCCGTTGACCGCCGATACCATCAAAAGAATTATTATAAAAGAACAGCCTGATTCATTGCTTGCAGGACTTGGCGGACAAACAGGTCTTACTGTTGCTATGGAACTTGATAAAGAAGGTTTTTTAAAAGAGCATAATGTAAGGCTTATCGGTACAAATGCCGAGGCTATTGATAAAGCAGAAGACAGACTTTTGTTTAAACAGACTATGGACGAAATAGGCGAGCCTACAGTTCCGTCTGATATTGCAAATGATATTGAAACTGCATTACAAGTTGCTGAAAAAATAGGTTATCCTGTTATTATTCGTCCTGCCTTTACACTCGGCGGCGGTGGCGGCGGTGTCGCTAACAATGCTGAAGAAATGAAAATTGTTGCAAAAACAGGTCTTGATTCTTCACCGATTTGTCAAATTCTTGTTGAAAGATATATTGCGGGTTGGAAAGAAATTGAGTTTGAAACAATGCGTGACGGTGTAGGTAATGTTATTGCCGTTTGTTCAATGGAAAACTTTGACCCTGTTGGTGTTCATACAGGCGACTCAATTGTTGTTGCACCGGCACTTACTTTATCTGATAAAGAGTATCAAATGTTGAGAAGTGCTTCTCTAAACATTATTTCGGCGCTTGGTATTGTAGGCGGCTGTAACTGTCAGTTTGCACTAAATCCAAATAGTTTTGAGTATTCGGTTATCGAAGTAAACCCTCGTGTTTCTCGTTCTTCTGCACTTGCGTCTAAGGCAACAGGCTATCCTATTGCAAAAATTACAACTAAGATTGCACTCGGTCTTAATTTAGATGAAATCGAGAATGATATTACAGGCAAAACTTGCGCTTGTTTTGAGCCTGCTCTTGACTATGTTGTTGTTAAATTTCCAAAATGGCCGTTTGATAAATTCGCCGGTTCAAAGCGTACTATCGGTACTGCTATGAAAGCAACAGGTGAAGTTATGTCAATCGCTAATAACTTTGAAAGTGCTATTATGAAAGCCGTTAGAGGTGCTGAAATATCACTTGACACATTAAATGCCGAGCCATTAGACTCTCGTGACGTCAAAGAGCGACTTTATGATGTTAATGACAGACGCCTTTTTACTGTTTTTGAAGCACTTAAAAGCGGTGTAACAGTTGATGAAATTTTTGATATTACAAAGATAGATAAATTCTTTTTATGTAAACTTGAAAACTTAGCAAGATATGAAAAAGAGATTGAAAATAAACCTTTGTCTTACGACAATTATCTTTTAGGCAAAAAGTTAGGTTATACCGATGATTCATTAAAAACTTTGTGCGGATTTTCATTTGATTTTTCAGCGGATTCAACATATAAAATGGTTGATACTTGTGCTGCTGAATTTGATGCAAAAACACCTTATTTTTATTCTTGTTATGATAATATGTGTGAATCTCGCTCATTTAAACGCAGCGGTAAACCTACTGTAATGGTACTAGGATCAGGTCCTATCAGAATAGGTCAGGGTATTGAATTTGATTATTCATCAGTTCATTGCGTTTGGACTCTTAAAAAACTAGGTTTTGATGTTGTAATTGTAAACAACAACCCCGAAACTGTTTCAACCGACTATGATACTGCCGACAGACTTTATTTTGAGCCACTTTGCAAAGAAGATGTTATGAACATAATTAAGGTTGAAAATCCTGTTGGTGTTGTAGTTGCTTTTGGCGGTCAAACCGCTATTAAACTTACTAAATTTTTAGATGAAAACGGAATAAAAATTCTCGGTACTTCAGCAGAAGGTATTGACACTGCCGAAGACAGAGAATTGTTCGACTCTGTTCTCGAAAAATTCGGTATAAAGCGTCCTAAAGGCGTTGGCATTATGACAACAGATGAAGCATTAGAAGCGGCAAATAAATTAGGTTACCCTGTTTTACTTCGTCCTTCTTATGTAATCGGCGGACAAAATATGTCTATTGTTTATGAAGACAGAGAAGTAGTTCGCTATATGGAAAGAATTTTGAAAACAGGCATTGAAAATCCTGTTTTGGTTGATAAATATATGAGCGGAACAGAGTTGGAAGTTGATGTTATTTCCGACGGTAAAGATGTTTTAATTCCGGGTGTTATGCAACATATTGAGCGTGCGGGTGTTCACTCCGGCGACTCTATTGCAGTTTATCCGCCGTTTAGCATTGATGATAAAATGTTAAAAACAATTATTGAATGTTCAGAAAAACTAGCACTTTCAATCGGCACAAAAGGTCTTGTTAATATTCAATATTTGATTTATCAAAATGAACTTTATGTTATCGAGGTAAACCCTCGTGCATCAAGAACAATTCCTTATATAAGCAAGGTAACAGGCGTTCCTATGGTTGATATTGCGTCAAAAGTAATGCTTGGCGAAAAATTGTCCGATTTAGGATTTGGCACAGGACTTTATAAAATACCACCTTACTTTGCGGTTAAAGTTCCTGTTTTCTCGTTTGAAAAATTAACCGATGTAAACTCATATTTAGGACCTGAAATGAAGTCAACAGGCGAAGTTTTAGGACTTGGCAAAACACTAACCGAAGCGTTATTTAAAGGACTAACTTCAGCAGGATTTAATATAAACTCCGCTACTGAAGATATGGGCGTTTTGATTAGCGTTGAAAATCACGATTTGCCTGAAATAGTTTCATTGGCTAAAAAAATATCGGACCTTGATATGAAAATTTACGCCACAAAAGATACTGCCGACGCTATTGAAAATCTAGGTATTGATGTTACCAGAATTAAAGGTATGAACGAGAGTAATGATTTCTTTGACCTTATTGAAAGCGAAAAAATCAGTTACATTGTTTATACAGGTGCTCTTTTTGATGAAACAATTGATGATTATATCAAATTGCATAGAAAAGCACTTTTACATGGTATTGCTTGCTTAACTTCGCTTGATACTGCTAATGCTTTGGCTGATATTATTGCAAGCCGATTTACACAGTTTAATACTGAATTAGTTGATATTAATAATATGCGTTCTTCTCGTGCAGAGTATAAATTCTCAAAAATGCAAGGTTCGGGCGATGATTACATCTTTATTAATAATTTTGATGAAAGAATTACTTGTCCCGAATCGCTTTGTATTAATCTTTGTGATAGACATTACGGTATCGGCGGTGATGGTATTGTTTTGATTGAAAAATCCAGCGTTGCCGATGCAAAAATGCGTATTTTTAATCAAGATGGTTCTGAAGGTAAAATGGCAGGCAACTCAATTCGTTGCGTTGCAAAATATCTTTATGATAATGATATTGTTAAAAAAGATACTTTGAAAATCGAAACTGCCAGCGGTATAAAATCATTGCAGGTTTATACTCGAAACGGTAAAGTTACAACTGTCAGCGTTTCAATGGGTAAAGCAGACCTTAAAACTTCTAGTTTGCCTTGCACTATTAATGCTGAAAAGTTAATTAATTATCCAACTAAAATCGGCGGTAAAGAGTATAATATAACTTGCGTTTCTGTCGGCAATCCGCATTGTGTTGTATTTTGCGATAGGGTAGATGAAGTTGATATTGAAAAACTAGGTCCGCAGTTTGAAAATGCTGATATTTTCCCTGAAAGAATTAACACAGAATTTATTAGGGTTGTTAATAAAAATACTATTAAAATGCGTGTTTACGAGCGTGGCAACGGCGAAACACTCGCTTGTGGTACAGGTGCTTGTGCCGCAGTAGTTGCAGCGGTTGAAAACGGTCTTTGCAAAAAGGGCGAAGATATTACCGTAAAACTTAAGGGCGGCGATTTAGTCGTAAATTATACCGATGATGACATCATTTTAACAGGTAATACAGTAAAGGTTTACGACGGTGTTTTTGAATATTAAAGCATAAATATGAATAATTATTCATTAAATTTAAAAAAATTCAAAAGTTTACTTGACAATTAAAAATAATGTGATAAATTGAAATTAATAAAACCGTTGAGGTGGAGATAACGGTAGTTATGATCGCAAAGAGAGCCTGTGGTGCTGGGATACAGGTGGAAAACAGACTATCAAATGGACCGCTGAGGGTGCAGCCAAAAGTTTTTTATAAGAAAAACCCAGTACTCTGCAACGTAACGACCGCGTTAGTAGTCGAAGAATATGTTGGTATTCTAATAAGTGTGCAGCTTTTGTTGTAAATCAAGGTGGTACCGCGGATATTGTATAATTATTCGTCCTTGACAGAGTTATATTTGTGTAACTCTGTCAAGGACTTTTTTGTTTTTATAAATATTAAAAAAGAAAGGTGATTTGTTTTGAATCCAAGTTTAGAAACATTAAAAGAGCTATCAAAAAATAATGAGTATAAAGTAGCTCCTGTTGGTATTGAAATGTTTTCTGATATTGCAACACCGATTCAGGTTTTAAAAATACTCAAAAACCATTAAAACCATTGTTATATTTTAGAGTCTATTTCTGATAGTGAAAAATGGGGCAGATACACCTTTTTAGGCTTTGATCCTAAGCTTGAAATTACTTGTCAAAACGGCAAGGCTTTTATTCCTTTTTTAACCTGTGGAGATCCAAATCTTGAAACAACCGCAAAAATTGTTAGAGAAATGGAAAAGTCGGGTGCTGATTTAATAGAACTCGGAATTCCTTTTTCCGATCCAACCGCTGAAGGTCCTGTTATACAAGAGGCCAGTTTAAGAGCCTTAAATGCCGGCACAACAACTGACAAGGTTTTTGATTTAGTCAGAGATTTAAGAAAAGATGTTAAAATACCAATGGTATTTATGACTTATGCAAATGTAGTTTTCTCTTATAATTCTGAAAAATTTATAAAAACTTGCAGTGAAATCGGAATAGACGGTTTGATTTTAACTGATTTGCCTTTTGAAGAAAAAGATGAATTTGATGATATTTGCAAAAAATATAATGTTGATTTAATTTCACTTATCGCACCAACAAGTGATAACAGAATTTCTATGATTTCCGGTGAATCGAGCGGATTTGTTTATATCGTTTCAAGTCTCGGTGTAACAGGAACAAGAAGCAAAATTACAACTGATATTGGCAAAAATTATCAGTCTTGTAAAACAAAATACAACAACGCCTTGTGCAGTTGGGTTTGGTATATCCACACCTGAACAAGCAGCTGAAATGGCTAAATTTTCTGATGGAGTTATCGTTGGTTCGGCTATTGTAAAAATAATTGCGGAATATGGTGAAAATTCAGTAGAGTATGTTTCAGAGTACGTTAAATCAATGAAAGATTTAATTAGAAATCTATAGTATCAACAAAATGTAAAACTTTGCCTTGAAATACAATGTTATTTATGCTATAATATTTAAATAGCGGAAAAAATTCGCTGTTTTTAGTCTAGTTACAATTTATTGTTTTGGATATAATATTAATAGTATTTAAGAAAAGAGATATTTTATGAAAAAGTTTACAAAAATTATTGTTTTTTTATGTGTTTTTAGTTGTTTGGCATTAGGATTCAGTATAAATTCAAGTGCTGATAGCATAACACCTAAATCTACGATTAAATCTGTTAAAGCTGAATTTGATTCAATAACTGTAAAGTGGAAAAAAGTTAATAAAGATGTTTGGTATCAGTTGCAATATTCAACCGGAAAAAACTTTATTAAGAAAAAAACTAAAACAGTTAATATTAAAGATAAAAAGATTAATTCAAAAACTATTGAAAATTTAAAAGCAAAGAAAAAGTATTTTTTGAGAATCAGAACATTTAAAAAAGAAAACGGTAAAAAATATTTTTCTTCTTGGAGCAACACAAAATCAATTAAAACTAAAAGATTGATTAAACTTAAAAGAATTGCTGTTACTCCAAATGAAAAAGAATTAAATGTCGGTCAAAATGTTCAACTTAATACAGAACTTCATCCGTCAAATACTTCTTTTAATGATGTTAGATATACATCACTTAATGAAAAGGTAGCAACAGTAACTTATAATGGTTGGGTAACTGCTGTTGGCAGCGGTACTACTCATATCAGAGTGAATGTCGATGGAACTAATAAGCATAAATTAGTCAAAATTGTTGTTGAAATTCCAACTACCGGTATAAAAATTACTAATCCGGTCGGAATTAATATGGAAAACGGAGAAAAGTTTAAACTTAATGCTTCGGTTTATCCTAGCAACGCTACAAATAAAAAGGTAATTTGGCGTACAAGCGATAAGACTAAAGCAACAGTTGACAGTAATGGTTTAGTAACTGCCTTAAGACCAACAGAATATGTTAATATAACCGCTATGACTCAGGATAAAAAATTCAGTTCATCATATACTTTGAAAATAAATCAAACAAACGGTCTTATAACAAAAGAAAAACTTGATTCACTTAATTTGCTTACAACTAATAACCTTATGATAGTAGCTCATCCTGATGATGAAACTTTTTGGGGAGGTGCTCATTTATTCAATTCTGAATATTTGAATAAATCCGAACCGTTTAAATCAAGTGGTAAAATTGTAAATTCTAATTATCTTGTTGTTGTTTTAACAAATAGCTGGAATAGTGTTAGAAGTAATGATTTAGCTAAAATTATGAATGTTACTAATAATAAGTATTTAATTCTTTCTTATCCTGATGTCAGATTAGACGGAAGAGGTAAAAACGGTAAATATTATTATGAGGCTGATGATTGGACTACTTGCAAATCAGGATTAAATAAAGATATTGAATTATTGTTGAATTATAAAAAATGGGATGTAATAGTTACTCATAATCCTGACGGCGAATATCAAAAAAGCCATCATAAAATGACTAGTAAAGCAGTTACTGATATTTATAATTCTAATATTTTAAATAAAGATACTCCGTTATTTTACTTTGGAATGTACTATAATAAAAACGAAAAAATTCCGGGTAAACAAATTAATGAAACAGATATTTTAATTAAAGATAAGCTTGTATCTATGTATTCAAGAAATGTTCAAGGTGCCAAAGACGGCTTCGGTCAAATGTTCCATTATGAAAATTGGATTTTGTCTACAAAGTGGGAAGAAGTCAGACGAAATAAATATAATTATGAATATTTTGAGAGATTAGAAAATGCTGCTGAAAAATAATTAATTTACAAAAAATAAAACTCCTTAGATTTTTTCTAAGGAGTTTTTTGTTAAGCGTTATTACATTAATTTTTCAAGTCTTTTGTTAACTTCAACTAAGAATTCTTCTGTATTTACTTTTTTCTTGTTTTCTAAGGTTGAAAGCAAGTAAAGGTCGCCTGTCATAACGCCTTCTTCAATTGTTTGGATAGTTGCTTTTTCAAGATTATCAGCAAATTTAATAAGATCAGGAGTGTTATCAAGTTCGCCTCTCTTGCGTAATGCGCCTGTCCAAGCAAAGAGTGTAGCAACAGAGTTTGTTGAAGTTTCTTCGCCTTTTAAGTGTTTGTAATAATGGCGTTGTACTGTGCCGTGAGCAGCTTCATATTCATAATCACCGTCAGGAGAAACAAGTACAGATGTCATCATAGCGAGTGAGCCGTAAGCAGTAGCAACCATATCGCTCATAACGTCGCCGTCATAGTTTTTACAAGCCCAAATGTATCCGCCGTTTGAACGAATAACTCTTGCAACTGCATCGTCGATAAGAGTGTAGAAGTATTCAATGCCTGCTTCTGCAAATTTATCTTTATATTCGTTTTCAAAAATTTCAGCAAAAATATCTTTAAATCTGTGGTCATATTTCTTTGAAATAGTATCTTTAGTAGCAAACCAAAGGTCTTTTTTCATATCAAGCGCATAGTTGAAACAACTTCTTGCGAATGAAGAAATAGATTTATCAGTATTGTGTAAGCCTTGAATAATACCGGAAGTGCCGTCAAACTGATGAATTAACTGTCTTGTTTCTTTTCCGTCTTTATCAGTGCAAACGAGTTCACATTTTGAACCTTCGGCAACTTGCATTTCGGTGTTTTTATAAACATCGCCGTATGCGTGACGAGCGATTGTAATAGGTTTTGTCCAAGTAGGAATAAACGGAGTAATACCTTTAACCAAAATAGGAGTTCTGAAAACAGTACCATCAAGCATTGCACGAATTGTGCCGTTTGGAGATTTCCACATTTCTTTAAGGTTGTATTCAGGCATTCTTGCTGCGTTTGGTGTAATAGTAGCACATTTTACTGCAACACCGTATTTTTTAGTAGCGTTAGCAGAATCAATTGTTACTTGGTCATTAGTTTCATTTCTGTATTCAAGACCTAAATCATAATACTCTGATTTTAAGTCTACATAAGGAAGAATAAGAATATCCTTAATCATTTTCCAGATAATTCTGGTCATTTCGTCTCCGTCCATCTCAACAAGCGGAGTTTTCATTTCGATTTTGCTCATTTTGGCTCAATCCCTTTCTTGAATTTATTTTTAACCGAATTAATCAGTAAATTCTATACCGTTTTCATAACTCATAGATTTGATTTTAGCGAGTGATTCAACACGAATGCCGTAATCATTACGAACAATTTTTCCACCGTCTTGAAATGCTTTTTCAATAACAATTCCGGCACCTACGATTTCAGCCTTAGCATCACGAACAAGATTAATAAGTCCGATAAGTGCATTGCCTTTAGCCAAAAAGTCATCAATAATTAAAACTTTTTCGCCTTCTTTCAAAAACTCTTTTGAAAGAATAATATCATAAGTAGTTCCGTGAGTAAATGATTCTACCTTTGAAGTGTAAACATCACCGTAAATGTTTTTTGTTTTAGTTTTTTTAGCAAAAACAACAGGAACATCAAAATACTGTGCAACAATACAAGCAATACCAATGCCTGATGCTTCAATAGTCAAAATTTTATCAATTTTTTCATCTTTGTAAAGTCTTTTAAACTCTTTACCGATTTCATTCATAAATTTAACATCAATTTGATGGTTTAAAAACGAGTCAACTTTTAAAATATCACCTTTTGCAACATGACCGTCTTTTAAGATTTTTTCTTCCAAAGCTTTCATAATCTGTAACCTCAAAAATAAAAAGTATTTAATTAATTTTATCAAATTTTTGCATAAAAATCAAGAGTATTTGCCTTATTTTACGCTTTCTTTTTGATTTTTATATAAAAATATGTTATACTTACTTTAAAATTAGATTAAAAGGTGATTTTATGTGGTATGAGGAAAGCGTTTTTTATCAAATCTACCCATTAGGTTTTTGTGGTGCTCCGCTTGAAAATGACGGAGTAGTTGAACATAGAATTTTAAAGGTAAATGATTGGGTAGGGCATATAAAAAATCTCGGTGCTAATGCCGTTTATTTCAGCCCTGTTTTTGAAAGTGACCGACACGGTTATGATACAAGAGATTATTTAAAAATTGATTGCCGTCTTGGCACTAATGATGATTTTAAATCAGTTTGTGATAATCTTCATAAAAATGATATAAAAGTTGTTTTAGACGGCGTTTTTAACCATGTTGGCAGGGGCTTTTGGGCTTTTGAAGACGTTAGAGAGAAAAAGTGGGACAGCGATTATAAAGATTGGTTTATAATCAGTTTTGACGGCAATAGCGGTTATAATGACGGCTTTTGGTATGAAGGCTGGGAAGGTCATTTTGAACTTGTTAAACTCAATTTAAAAAATCCACAGGTTGTTGATTATTTAATCGACTGCGTTAAAAAGTGGGTGGCCGAGTTTGATATTGACGGACTTCGCCTTGATGTTGCATATTGCCTTGATGAAGACTTTTTGCGTCGTTTGCGTTATGAGTGTAAGCAATTAAAGCCTGATTTCTTTATATTAGGCGAGATGTTGCACGGTGATTATAACCGACTGGTTAATGACCAAATGCTTGACAGTTGCACAAATTACGAGTGTTATAAAGGCTTGTATTCAAGTTTTAATTCAATGAATATGTTTGAAATTGCTCATAGTATCGCTCGTCAGTTTGGTCCTGAAGAATGGACATTGTATAAAGGTAAGCATTTGCTTTGTTTTGCCGATAACCATGATGTTGAGCGTATCGCAAGCATTTTAACAAATAAAAATCATATTATTCCGCTTTATGGACTTTTGTTCTCAATGCCCGGTATACCTTGTGTTTATTATGGCAGCGAGTGGGGAGCAGAAGGCAAAAAATCAGACGGCGATGAAGCATTGCGTGCTTCATTTGATAAGCCGATTGAAAATGATATAACTAAATTTATTTCAAAAATATCCGAAATTCATAAATCAGAAAAGTCGCTTTGTTATGGCAGTTATAAAGTTTTGCAACTTACAAATAAACAGTATGTTTTCGAGCGTGAATGTGATGATGAGAGAGTAATTATTGCGATTAATGCAGACGAAAACGAGTTTGTAGCACATTTTGATGCAAGAGCAGGACAAGCCACAGAATTAATAACAAATACTATTCACGATTTTGGTGCCGGCAGTAATTTGCCGCCTTATTCTGTTCAGTATTGGAAGATTTAAAATGGTTGTAGGCTCAATTAGAAACGAAGTGTTGAGTTACGTTAAAACAAAATTCAACACTTTGCCTGAATATCCGTGGGCAAAAACGCCTGATACTGCGGTGTTGCGACATAGCGAAAACAAAAAGTGGTATGGCATTATAATGGATATAAAAAAGAACAGGCTTGGTATTGAAAGCGAAGAAATGATTGATATTTTAAATTTAAAATGCGATCCTGTTTTAATATCTTCGTTGCTTGATAATAAAGGATTTTATCCTGCTTATCATATGAATAAATACCATTGGATAAGCATTGCTCTTGATAATTCGGTAGATTTAGATGAAATAAAAAGTTTAATTAATTTAAGTTATCAGTTAACATTATAAAAAACTCCTATTGAGAATTTACTCAATAGGAGTTTTTGTTATCTGTTCTACCAACTAAATAATCTAGTGAAACCTCGTATAAATCTGCAATTTTAATTAGAATATTTATTTTTGGTTCACGCGTCATTAATTCGTAATTTTGATAAGTTTTTTCGGTAATATCACAATATATTGCTACTTGCCCTTGTGTATAACCTTTTTCTTTTCTGCATTGTTTTAAACGCTTAGCCAATATACTTAACATTATTTTCACCTACAATTGTTCTTGACATTTCAAGTATATGGCATTATAATTTGAAATATACCAACGATTGTTGGTGCAAAAGAGTGGTGACCAAATTGGCAGAGTTTTGCTTTGAATGTTGGAACAAAATTAATAAAACAAAACATTCAAAAAGAAAATATGTTTTATCTAAAAATTTATATTTATGTGATATGTGTGGGAAATATAAGAATATAGTTGTTGCAACTAAAAAAGAATATTATTTTCATAAATTTAGATTTATTTTACTTCCATTTAAAATAATTTGGAGAGTGATATATTTTTTATGGCGATTATTAATTTCTCCATATATTATTTATAAATACAACAGGGGAGAGTATAAATAAAAAATCCGTTAGCAAAAAGCTAACGAATTTTTATTTTTTAATTATTAAAGAGTAGCATCGTCAACATAAAGAACTCTTACACCGTTATCATCGGTTTTAGGCTCTTCTTTTTTAGTTGGATTGTTTCTTTCTTCTAAGAACTTGCCTGCAACCTGTGGGAAGAGTGCATAAGATAATACATCTTCTTCTGATTTAGCAAGGTCTTTTGCTTCTTCTTTGTATTTTTCGAGTTCCGGCTCAAGTAAGTCAGCAGGACGGCAAGTAATAGGTTTTTCATCGCCGATTGCTTTCTTACGAACTTCTTCGTTAACTTCACCCGGAACTTGGCCATAATCGCCATGAAGAATTCCTTTTGATTCTTTAGGAATCATTTTATATCTTTCACCTGAAAGTACGTTCATAACTGCCTGTGTACCAACAATTTGGCTTGTAGGAGTTACAAGTGGTAAATAACCAAAGTCTTTACGAACTCTTGGAATTTCAGCCAATACATCATAGAATTTATCTTCAGCGTTAGCCTGTTTAAGCTGTGATAAAAGGTTTGAAAGCATACCGCCCGGTACTTGATACAACAATGTGTTTGTATCAACATTAAGAACTTTAGGATCAAGAATACCTTCAGCTTTTAATCTTTCAGCAACTTTTCTAAAGTGAGCAGCCGGCTCTGTGAATTTAGCAAGATCAAGACCTGTGTCTCTGTCAGTACCACGCAAAGTAGCAACTAATGACTCGGTAGATGGGTTAGAAGTACCGTTTGCTAAAGGTGAGAGAGCGGTATCAACAATGTCAACACCTGCTTCAGCAGCTTTAAGAAGAGTCATATCACCTGTACCTGTTGTGTTATGAGTATGAAGGTGAACAGGAAGACCAACTTCTGATTTTAATTTTTTAACGAGTGAATAAGCATCATAAGGTAACAACAAGTTAGCCATATCTTTGATACAAATAATATCAGCACCCATTTCAGCAAGCTGAGTAGCTACTTTTACAAAATAGTCTTCATTGTGAATAGGGCTTGTTGTATAACTCATTGCACATTCAGCGATACCGCCGTATTTCTTAGTGCTTTCAATAGCTTGACGCAAGTTTCTAGGATCGTTAAGAGCATCAAAAATTCTGATTACATTAATACCGTTTTTGATTGAAAGACGGCAGAAAGCGTCAACAACGTCATCAGCATAATGTTTGTAACCTAAAATATTTTGACCTCTGAAAAGCATCTGTAATTTAGTATTAGGAAGATGTTTTTTGAGAATTCTAAGACGCTCCCATGGATCTTCATTTAAAAATCTCATACAAGCATCAAATGTTGCACCACCCCAACACTCAAGTGACCAATAACCGATTTGGTCGAGTTGTTCAAGTGCAGGAAGCATATCTTCAATACGCATTCTTGTAGCGGCTTGTGATTGGTGAGCATCACGAAGAATAGTATCGGTAATTTTAAGTGGATTTTTAGCCATAAGTAAATTTTCCTCCTTAACCGAAAATAGCAATCAAAACGCCTGCTGCGATAGCAGAACCGATAACACCGGCAACGTTTGGTCCCATAGCGTGCATCAAAAGGAAGTTCTTTGGATTATCTTTTTGACCAACAGTCTGTGAAACACGAGCTGCCATAGGAACTGCAGAAACGCCTGCTGAACCGATAAGCGGATTGATTTTGTTCTTTAAGAACAAGTTCATGAATTTTGCAAGTAAAACGCCGCCGGCAGTGCCGAGTGAGAATGCTACAACGCCCATTGCAAGAATTTTTAATGTTTGTAAATTTAAGAATGCTTCAGCAGTAGCAGTAGCACCAACTGTAACACCTAAGAATATAGTAACGATATTCATAAGTTCGTTTTGAACAGTCTTTGAAAGACGCTCTGTAACGCCTGATTCTTTAAATAAGTTACCAAGCATAAGTGAACCAACAAGCGGAGTAGCTGATGGAACAAGTAATGCTACGAAAACTGTAATAACGATAGGGAAAATAATTTTTTCTTTCTTTGAAACTTTTCTGAGCGGTTTCATAACGATAGAACGCTCTTTCTTTGTTGTCAAAAGTTTCATAATAGGTGGTTGAATTACAGGAACGAGTGCCATGTAAGAGTAAGCGGCAACAGCGATAGGGCCGAGTAAGTGAGGAGCAAGTTTTGAAGTTACAAAAATTGCAGTAGGGCCGTCTGCACCACCGATAATACCGATAGATGAAGCCTCTAAGCCGTTGAAGCCTAATAAAATAGCACCGACAAATGTTACGAAAATACCAATCTGTGCAGCAGCACCGAGAAGCAATGATTTAGGGTTTGCAATAAGTGGCTCAAAGTCAGTCATAGCACCTACGCCAAAGAAAATAAGGCAAGGGTAAATACCGAGTTTAACACCTAGATATAAGTAGTCAAGCAAACCTGCACTAATAACACTGGCATTATTTGCAACGAGTGTAGAACCAAAGTACAAAGCACCGTTAGCAATGTGTGAGCCTGTAAGTTCAACAGCGATAGTTGCATTTTCTGAAAGAACTTTGCCTGCTGAAGTTACAATTTGACCGGCACTGTTAATAAGTGCATCGCTAGTAAGTGTAAAGTCAGTAATGTGACCTAAAACAGTTTGTGTGCTTCCGATAAAGATGTCGCCTGATTGTGAAACAAACATCTGGCTAACCAAATCTTTTGAAATATCAACCGAGTGAATAACAGTAGCACCGCCAAACATATCCCAATGTGCGTGACCGCCTGCGAATAAATCTGAGTGGAAAAGGTCAGCGATAGGTAAGTTTGTAAGCAACATACCAAAAGCAATAGGTAAAAGTAATAATGGCTCGAATTTTTTAACAATTGCGAGGAAGAGAAGTACAAATGAAATAAGCAACATTACAAGTGTTTTCCAATCTGCATTTACAAATCCTGTTTGATTAAAAAACGAGACAATTGAATCTAAAAATGAATCCATTGTAAGATAATCCTCCTTGATTTTTTAAAATTAATTTGTTTTTAATAAGATTATCTTATTGAACTGAACAAATTACAGTACCAGATTCAACAGAAGCACCTTTTGTAACTGAGAGACCTGCAACAGTACCGTCACATGGAGCTAAGATTTCATTTTCCATTTTCATAGCTTCAAGAATAACAAGAATGTCGCCTGCTTTAACAGCTTGACCTTCTGTAACTTTAACATCAAGAATAGTACCAGGCATTGGAGCCTCAACTTTTTCACCGCCGGCAGGAGCCTGAACAGGTGCAGCTGCAGGAGCTTGTGCAGCAGGAGCTGCAGGTGCTGATTTTACATCAGCTGCTGAAATTTCTTCAACAGATACTTCGTAAGCAGTACCGTTAACAATTACTTTATAGTTTTTCATAGTTTAAAATACCTTTCTTTATTTAAGTTAGATTTTTTTAATAGATGTAATACGGATAGCAGAAATATCTGTTCCCATATCTTCTGCAATTGCAGCTGAAACAGCGGCAATAAACTCCTGTTTGTTAGCAATAGGCTCTGCTTGTGCAGCAGTAACAACAGGGGCTGATTGTGTTTGTGGTGTGGCATTTTCTTTTTTATTAACTGCTTTGAAAATTGCCGACATTATCGAGCAAAGTAAAACAATACAAATAAGTCCGAAGAAAACGATACCAACGCCAAGAATACATACTTGAGCAATTTCACTACCGCTTAAGGCTTTTGTACCATCCATAATGCTCAACAAATTGAGATACATAAAACGGCCTCCTTAAATAAATTAAAATGATTTGCTGAAAGAGAAATAATCCAACTTTCCCCTTATACAACATTTGACCTAATTATACTATAAAATGCTATTAAAAATCAAGTTTTTTTCTTAATTTTATTATAAATAGTAAAAATAAATAAATTTATCTTAAATTTATATAAAATATGATGTGTTTTTTTAGAATTATCACTGCCTTTGTTTATTTGACTTTTATAAGTATGTATGATATATTTATATTTGAAATGAGGATAAAAATTATGAGAAATGATTATAAAGATTTTTCTTATGTTTATGATAGTTTAATTGATGATGTTGATTATAAAAATCTTTTAGACAGAATGTTGAAAATTTGCAAAAAATATTCTCACAAGCCAAAACTCGTGCTTGATGCTGCTTGCGGAACAGGCAATTTTACTAAAGAACTTGTTAATAAAGGATTTGATGTAATAGGGGTTGACTCGTCAGCGGAAATGTTGGCAGTAGCTCAAAATAAATTGTGCGGAAAGTGTGCTTTTATATGTCAAGATTTATGCGAGCTTGATTTGTATGGCACTATTAATACTGTTTTTTGTACGCTTGATTCGCTTAATCACATAACCGATTTTGAACTTTTGAAAAAAGCGGTTGCCAGAATGTCGCTTTTTTTAGAGCCGGGCGGATTAATGTTTTTTGATGTAAATACTATTTATAAGCATAAAAATGTTTTGGCTAATAATATATTTGTAGAAGAAAAAGAAAATATTTATATGGTGTGGCAAAATACGCTTGATAATAATACAGTAAATATTAATATGGACTTTTTTGTAGAAGAAGACGGTTTATATGAGCGTTTGTCAGAAAATTTTTATGAACGAGCATATTCAGATGAAGAATTGAAAGAAGTTCTTGATTATGCAGGACTTGAAGTTTTGGAAACAGAAGATTTTTATTCGGGCGGGGCTGTTTCAGAAAATTCCGAAAAAGTTATTTATACAGTAAGAAAAAAGGAGAAGTAAAAATGAAAAAACTGTTAGCTTCAATTATTATGGCTTGTATTTTTGGATGTATTGTGTTTACAAGTTGCTCGTCAAATGATAATAAAACACCTGATACAACTACTGTTACAACAGCTACCAGCGGTTTAACTGAAAAAGAGAGCAAAACAGAATCAAAATCAGAAACCGGTACTATAAAAGTTAAAAAAACTGTTATAAGTTATATTTATGTAACAGAAACTACAACAACTAAAGAAAATACAACCGGGGCGAAAACAAATAAATCAACCAAAAAAACAAATAAAACTAAAAAAACGGTTGTTACTGATAAAATTACAAAAACTAAAAAGAATAATCAAAATAAAACGACAACAACTCAAAATAACACTGCAACAACCGATGATGAAGATTTGTGGTCGCCACGCTATTAAAGGGTTTTGAAAGAATTTCAAATTTTTTAAAAAAAATTGAAAAAAACTCTTGACAAAATCTCTAGGGTGTGGTAATATATCAAAGTCGCATGTGACAAGGCGTTCACAAAGCGGCCAAACAGATGGGAGCATAGCTCAGCTGGGAGAGCATCTGCCTTACAAGCAGAGGGTCACAGGTTCGAGCCCTGTTGTTCCCACCATTTGTGGCTCGGTAGTTCAGCTGGTTAGAACGCTAGCCTGTCACGCTAGAGGTCGAGGGTTCGAGTCCCTTCCGAGTCGCCACAAACGCCTCTGTAGCTCAGTTGGTAGAGCAGAGGACTGAAAATCCTCGTGTCGTTGGTTCGATTCCGACCGGAGGCACCAAAGAATATGTTGAATCTCTGATTTTCAGTAGTGCCTCGATAGTAACCTATCTTGCTACATATTCTTTATATGCGGATTTAGCTCATCTGGTAGAGCGCAACCTTGCCAAGGTTGAGGTAGCGAGTTCGAGCCTCGTAATCCGCTCCAAATAAAAGGACGCAAAATTGATAATGTATTTTGCGTCCTTTTTATAAAAATGGTGCCATAGCCAAGTGGTAAGGCACGGGTCTGCAACACCCTTATCCCCAGTTCAAATCTGGGTGGCACCTCCATCAAAAATCTCTTTATTACCGTGTAATAAAGGGATTTTTTGTTGTTTTAAAAAGTTTTAATTTTAAGAGAAAATGCCCTTTAATACCCTGCTTTTACCCCTTTTTTACTAAAAATTACTCCCTAATTACTCTCTTTTTAAAATTTTTCATTTAAATTAACACCCTATCTTTCATACTTCTTTCAGCGAAAAAGTTTGCGGAGAATTCATAGAAAGAAGGGCTTTTTTAATGAGCACTAAAAAAAGTAAAAGAAATCGTAACTTTTTACCGACAATGAGAGTTATATTATATAGGGGGATAAAAAATGAGTCAATTAAATTTATTACAAAGTGTTGAAAACCTTAATCTCGTTTGATATTATAAATATAATAGCATCGAGAGGAAGTATAAAATGTTAAATTTAATTTTAATGGCGATGGCCAATCCAGAGGAAGAGAAAAAGTTTACCCAAATTTACAATAAATATTATAAGTATGTTTACGGTATTACATCTAAATTTTTTGAAAATAATATGGATAAAGAGGATGCTACATATACCTCTCTGCTCAAAATAGCTTTTAATATGTCAAAAATCAAAGATATTAATTCTAAAGAAACAAAAGGTTTTATTTCTGTAGTTACAAGGAACACTTGTATAACCTTGATAAATAAAAAGAACAAAATCAAGGAGGTATATATGGAAGATATTAATGAAATTCCTGATAATGTTGATGAATTTGAAAAAATTGAAAACAAAGAATTTCTTTTAACCACTTATAAAAATTGTTTAAAAAAACTAACAAAAAATCAATATGATATTTTATATTTAAAATATGTTAATGAATTAAGTTTAAAAGAAATAGCAAATATTCTCGATATAAAAGAAAATGCAGTTAAGCAAAGATTATATAACGCTAAACAAAAACTCGCAGGATTAATTAAAGAGGTGATTTGTGATGAATGAAAATATTTTAAAACAAGCATTAATGGAAACATCTGATGAAATGTTATTAAATGAATATTCAGATTGTGAAAATGTGACTTTTACACCAACTGAAACTTTTAACAAAAAGACAAAAAGATTATGCAACAGTTATGATAAAATGACTTTTAAACTAACTTATACTCGTGTTAGAAAAGCAGCTTGTGTGTTTGTTGCTATATTGATATTAATGCTATCTTCACTTTCGGTAGGAGCAGTTAGAGATGCTATCGCAAACTTCTTTATTAAACATTTTTCTAATCATGCAGTTGTTACCTATAATGAACCTACAACTAAATCTAATCAATATCCAAAGACAATAGAAAAAGTCTATGAGATAACTTCAATTCCTGAAGGATACTCTTTAATTGATTGTTCCGTAACCGATATAAGTGCTGATACAATTTATCTGTCTGATAACGGACAAATTTTCTTGCAACAAGTAGTTAAAGATAAATATGATGCTAGTATTGATAATGAAAATTCTAGTATCAGCCATGAAACAATAAACGGAAAAGAATATATTATTCAAAAAAACAAAGTTAGTACTGATATTACACTTATATGGGATAACGGTGAATATATTTTTTCAATTACATCAAATTTAGATAAAGATAGTATTATTAAAATTTGTGAATCTTTAAAAATAAAAAAATAATTTTTTCAAAAAACATAACCTTTTCTAAAAATAATTAGTTTAAGTATATAGAGGAGTCAAATTCTCTATATACTTTTTTATTTTTAGGAGGTGAAAATATGAAAAAACTTTTTTATTTATATACAAAGAAAAAGTTCATTAGTATCAGGCAAACACCGCACAGAACTTCTCAAATGCTACTGTAGCGGAGTGATGTAATATATTGACAATTAATGAAGATAAATGTATAATTTAGTTATAATTGTTTTTAGGAGAAAATTATGAAAAAGATAATTAGTTGGTTAATAGTTGTTATTACTGTTTTTTCATTGCTAACTACTGGTGTTAATTGTAATGCCGATAATCGCTCTAAGAATTATAAATACACAATTGAAAATACAAAAACGCTAGATAGTGTTACCTATTCATTGATCAAAAAATCAGATATATCGACAAATAAAACTACAACATTTTATGCGGTTACAAGATTGTTGAATTTTGAAGATTTAAAAACTATAAAAACAATAAATATTGCAAGTGATATTGACAAAATTCCAGTAAAAGCAATTTTAAATTATGATCTTCAAGGAAGCTATTATGATTCAATAGTCGAAAAAATCAATCTCCCTGAAACTATAACATATATAGGTTCTCACGCTTTTGATTCAATGAAAAACTTAAAAGAAATAAAATTACCTAGCAAAATTAAAAAAATTGATGATTTTGCTTTTTCGGGATGCTCAAGTTTAAAAACTTTAGTTTTTCCTAAAAAAATTACTGTAATTTCAAAAGGTGTATGTAGTAATTGCTTGAGTTTAAAAAACGTAACATTTAAAAGCAAAATTAAAACAATAAATTCTTTTGCATTTAATAATTGTAAATCATTAAAAAGCATTAAACTTCCTAAATCTTTAAAAGCCATATATGGATCAGCTTTTTATAATTCAGGGATTACTTCACTTAAAATTCCGTATAATGTAACGGCTAAAAAGATTGATTATTCAAAAATTAAATATCAACCTTTTGATAAAATGAAAAAATTAAAATCTATAACTTTTAAAAATCTTAATTCAAGTTTTTGGAACGGGATGTTCAATGGGTGTAAATCACTAAAAGAAATACATCTTGAATCAATTAAAAGTTTGTCTAATATTAAAATTGGAAAATCGGCATTTTCAAGTGTTAAGCCAGGTATTAAGTTTTATGTAAAAAACAAAAAAGTCGCAAAAGATTTAAAGAAAAAATTAAAGCATTCAGGCGTTAAAAACGCTAAAATTTATATAGGTAAAAAACTAATATATAAAAATATAACCGATAAATGCGGCTTCTGATTTATTTTAATTGTCAATTAGTTTAATATTTAAGGAGAAGAAAATTTTATGAAAAGAATAATCAGTATGGTATTAAGTTTAATAATTGTCATATCGGCACTTGGTGTGGTAGCAAATGCTGATGAAATTTTATCAAAAAACCAAATTAGAATGGGCGAAAATATTATTGGTACTTATTCTGATGACGGTAAAACTTTAACTGTTTCGGGAAACGGTAAAATGTATCAAATAGAACGTGAAAGCGGCGGATATGTTTACAGAGAAAAATTACCTTATAAAGTTAATAAATCAGTTGAAAAAATCATAATCGACGGTAATATTACATATATTTCTGATTATGCTTTTTGCGACACAAATATAACTGAATTTTCTATGCCTAAGAGCGTTAAAGAAATCGGTGCAAAAACTTTTGCCGATTGTGAGAAACTTGTAAAGATTGATTTAGGAAGTAATATTGAAGCAATTGGATATGCCGCTTTTAATAATTGCGGAATTACAGAAATTAAACTACCTAAATCCTTGAATGTTTTTGGATATACTTGTGATGATGCTCAAGATTTTTGTTTTAATGAATACGGAACTTTCAGTAATTGTAAAAATCTTAAAACAATAGATATTGGCGAATGCACCGCTGCTGCAATAGCGAATTTTGGCGTGGACTTGTCTACTTGTAACAATTTAACTGAGATAAAAGTTGATAAATCAAATAAAACGTATTCGGTAAAAAGCGGAGTTTTATTCAATAAAAATAAAACAAAACTTTACATTTATAATTCTAATTTAAATAAAAAGAGTTATACTTTGCCTAAAACAGTGAAATCAATAGGTTATGCGTCTTTTTTCAATCAAAAGAATTTAAAAAACATTAAGTTTAATAAAAAGATTAAATCTATTAAAAAATTAGCATTTTCAGGGTCAAAGATTAAAAGTTTTTCAATTCCGAACACTGTAACTAAAATTGATAATTTTGCTTTTAATAACTGCAAAAAATTGTCGAGCGTTGTTTTAAAAAACAAGAAAAAAGCTCCAAAAATAAGCGAGCGCACTTTTGCAGGCACTAAAAGCGGTATAAAATTCTATGTAAAAAACAAAAAAGTCGCAAAAGATTTAAAGAAAAAATTAAAGCATTCAGGCGTTAAAAACGCTAAAATTTATATCGGCAAATAGCAATGAATTTGTTGATGAGTATAAAACAACTTATAACAACAATGAAAAAGGCGCTGTTTATAACGAAAAAACCGAAAACTTTAAAACAGGTAATGTTATAAATAAAACCTATGAGTATGATACTAAGGGCAACACAACAAAATTAACTGTATCAAAAATTGCTAATGGTGCTAAAACAGAAATGTATAGCTATAGTTATACATATTATGATGATGGCAAACTTGAAACTGAAAAACACATTGTAGCAGGTGCTACCGAACAACCTGTTATAAAGTACACTTATGATAATAACGGAAATGTAGTATCTAAAGTTCTCTCAAACAGTTCTAATGAAAATGATGTTAAAGTAACTTCATCTTATTCTTATAACCTTGCTAACGAATGTGTTACAGAAGTCCATAATAATGGTACAGGATATAATTACGAATATAGTTATACTTATAATCCTGATGGAAATGTTGCAAAATCAACATTAATTAAAAGAGAAAAGAAAATCAAAACTATTTATACTTATGATAGATTAAATAGGTTGACAAGCGAAGAACAACAAGAGTATAATAAAGGTGATTTAAGTGATGAATTTAAAGATGTATATTCATTTGATGATTACAATAATATACTTCAAAAAATTCATACTGAAAATGACACAACTAAAAACTCAACAGTTGTAAGTACTTATGACAAAACAAGATTATTAACACAAACCGAAACAGACAGTGAAAATAATCAATCTTCACAAATATCTTATACTTATGATGATAACGGAAATATGTCATCAAAAGTTTTGGTTAAAGGTGAAAATACAACTGAAACTCAGTTTAGTTATGATGGATTTGACAGAACAACCGGTATTAAAATCGGTAATGTAACAACATCTTTTGACTACAATACCGATAGTGACAGAGTTTCTAAAACTACAAACGGAAAAACAACAGAATCTATATTAGATAATGGTTCTGTTTCTGCTGATTTAATCGGCGAAACCTTAAAGATATTCTCTGAAGATAATTCTGTTTTCTGTCAAAATGGTGTGTTCTCTTATAATGTTATAAATACTAAAGGTGATATTATTGCATCAGATGGTAGCAATGGTATTGATAATAACTACAACGCTTACGGAACAGAACTTTATAACTGTTCTTCTGCTAATCCAATAGGTTACAGAAACTATTACTATGATTTCGAAACTGGTCTTTATTACCTAAAAGCTCGTTACTATGACCCAACAACAGGTCAGTTCACACAAGAAGACACTGTTCAAGATGATAATTTGCAGTATAATTTGTATGGCTATTGTTCAGCCAATCCTGTGTTATATACTGACCCAAGCGGGCATTATAAAGGTTTATCTTATGATAGAGCTTTTGGCATGTATGAAAGAAAAAAACTCGTTATTTGTCGGTCAATTTTGCTGTTGACTTCAAAATATATCTTGATTACAATGGGGTTGAATTTACAAAAGTCAATAAAGTTCAATTAAAATTTTCAGAGAAAAATAGAACTAGTTTTAAAAAATGTACAGTAACAATTGGGCAAACAGGTGTTGTTTTAGGAAACCAAAATCACGATTATTATTGTGTATCTTATAATGTAAAAAGGAAAAATTCAAGAGAATTAAACATTGTGCGGAATTTTTCGGCACCTTCATATTGGAAACCAGTAACTAGAACTTACAATCATGTTGTTGGTGCTAATGTTTTTATCCATTACAATGTTAACGGAAAAAGAATCAAAGACCCTTTCCATCTTACTTGCAACGATACTAAATAACAAATAGAAAATTTAAAGGAATGATTATATGAAAAAAACTTTTTTAAATATGAAACCATTATTATTATATCTAATATTAGGCATTGTTACTTATTTTTGTTATATGGCAAATGATTATTTTTCAGCTATGCAACAGATAACATATAATGTGAAATATACATTATATATGACTTTGAGTGAAATGTTATTATATGTAATAACAGGTTTTATAATTGTTTATAATGCATCTATATTAAAAAGCAATAAAATTATTACGGTTTTAGAAATTATATTTATTGATATTCCGTCATTAACTATATCATTATCACCAATTATTTTATTATCACCATCTCTTTCGTTTAGTTCTTTGAGTTTAAGTTTTATTAATAACCTAATGTATAATTATTCGTATATAGCAATTTTAATTGCTTGTTGTGAAATTTTTAGAATAGTAAACACAATAAGAAAGAATAAATTTATTAAAAATAAATGACTTTAGTGCATGCCCAAACAAAATCTTATTCAATTAACAAAACCCAAGAACCTGCATTCAGGTTCTTGGGTTGAAAAAACACACTTATGATGATAACGGAAATATGTCATCAAATGCTTTGGTTATAGCGATGATGTTTTAAGAGCTGGAGCAGGATGGGCACAAATAAAAGCTGGAACATCAGTTAGAAGAGAGTGGTTAAATTGGCGAAATTTTGGTGATGATCCACGTGATACTGATATGATAGAATTGGGTATAGCTATTTATCATAAAACACATAAATAAATGGGGGAATTATAATAATGAAAAAAATTAAATATATAATTCTTATTTTAATTTTGTCAATACTTTTGGTGTTTATGATAAAGGGCTGCACAGGACACATTGTCGATGAGATTGCAGATATATTTGAACTAAATTCGGATAATTATAATACTATTATCAACAAATCTATTTCACCTGATAAGGAACATGTTGCATACTATTTCTCACGTGATTTAGGAGCAACCACCTCTGAAAATTACCAATTAAGTATTTATGCCTTTGGAACTGATTTAGATAATAAAATTGGAAATATTTTTGCCTCTTCAAAACCTTTTTCTTTTGAATGGATTAATTCTAATGAAATTTTAATTATCTATAAGAATTCAAGCGAATCATACAAAAAGGCAAACGAATATGATGGAATTAAAATTAAAAGTAATGAAAAATCATAATTTAGAAATACACCTTATCAATATAGAACCTTAACAAGTTGATGATTATGTTAATGATTATATTTTAGTTACCTTCTGCTAAATTCCGAATAAAAGCAGAGGAGGATATGAAGTTTTAGTTCGATGCCATGATAAAATTTTATACTTCTCTTCTGCTTTTATATAAATCTAAAAACTTAAAAACAAGGACAGGCAAAATGATAAAGCTACAGTTACGGACAGGCATTCCTATTGTTTTTCTGATTAGCAACAAGAATGATGTTATAAAAAATCTAACAAAACCCAAAAAGGAGATTTATTATTCATGGATGATGATGGAAATGGAGTCCCTAATCATGTAACTATAATTTCGAGAGTTACTGGTAAAACTATAAAATATGCTGCTCATTCAAATAATCGCTATGATAGAGATGTAAAGGATTATTTTAGTAATAATAAACATAAAGTATACATATTGAAAATGAAACAAAAAGGTAATGTATTATGCGAATTAAGGTAATAACTTCTATATTAATAACTTTCTTATTGCTTTTATTATCATATTATCCTATTATGTATGTCAACACTAATTCAATAGTTAATTATGCCGAAAATGTATTTAAAGGAAAAGTAGATTATTCTGAAATAAAAAATACGCCTATTGAAATTTATTATCCTGATGAAATTAATTTTAAAAAAGTAGATGTTAATATTAAGCGAAAGTTTGTTTGGCATAATTTTAATAGTGGTCGTATGTACGTAAATTACACATGTACATATTATGATAATAGCGGAAAGATGACTTGCAGTTCATCTGATGTTGATGCGATTTGGAATATTAAAAAAACAGATGGGGAATGGGTAATAACAGGTGTCATCGAAGACCCATAATTAATCATAGTGACAACAAAAGATTATTATATAAATTATGGTATTCAAAATAGGCAGCTTGTTATATATAGGAAGCATGGCTAATAATTTAGGATTAGCAATGCAAAAGCTCGGCATGGTAGTTCCAAATCATGCTTATAATTATTTGAAAAGATATTTTAAAAGTTTATAGGAGTAAAAAATGAAAAGAATTTTGATTTTAATTTTATTAACTCTCTTACTTGCAAGTTGTGAAAATAATAATTTTGATAATTTTTCTAATGAAACAAACTTTAATAACATTTACAACTTTTCTTATAATACATTTTGGGCAACCAATGATTGTGTATACTATGGTAAAAGCGGTTTTTATAATTTAAGTTTGTTTTGCAAAGATAAAAATGGGTCAAGTAAACTTTTTGATGAAAGTGATTTGCGAAAAAAGTCTAATTCAAACGAAGGCGAAATTATTTCAAATATTCAAGCAGTAAATAAAAATCTATATCTTTGGTTTGAAGACTCTGGCAAAAAACAATTTTATAAATATAATAAAGAAAATGATACTCTTGACAAAATATTTGAAAAAGATTTTGATTTAGATAATTGGGTTGTAGTTCAAGATAAGTTGATTTATTCGGATACAAAAACGCATTCTGTATTTTATTATGACTTAAAGTTAAATGTAGATAACGAGATTTTAACTAATGTATACAAATTTGGAATTGTTAAAAATAATATAAGATACATTTATATTAATTATAAATTCGAGATAAATCCTGTGAAATTATGCGAGTACAACTTGAATAATGGAAATAAAAAGGTTTTGGGTAATCTTGATGAAAATGTAATGGATAATGATTATATTTTTAACTTTGTTGAAAACTATGTTGTTTATTTTAACTGTGATAAAACAAATATATTGTATGTTTACGACATAAAAAACAAAGTTAAATCTGAATATAATATGCCTAACGATTTAGTGTATATATCATGCTATCAAAAAAAGTGTTTTGTTGTATTAAAAGGTGGCACAGAAAATCATTATCAACTTATGATTTTTGGGATTAAAGATGGCACAAATAAAATAATAAAAAAAGATATAGACTGTCAACTTGTTAATGCTATAAGTGATGAATATGCATATATAGTTGAATATAGCAATGGTTTAATAAAAACTAAAGTAAACTATCTTTTAATAAAATCTAACGGAGTTTGCCGTAAAATAATATAATTGATATTATTTTAATTAATAAGAATAAAACAGCAACATTAAAACAATGATTATTAAAATTGTAATTTATCATATAAAAGATTCAATAAGTATAGATAATTCTTTGCTCAAATAGAGAGGACGATTATTATGAAAAAGAAAATCAGAACGATTGCAATAATTATTTTAATACTTGGTGTTTTATCAGAATTTACTATTTCAAGATATTATACAAATAAAACTTACGAAATCATAACTTCGGCAGTTTTTTCAAAAGGAAAGGATTATAAATTATATTCAGATAATATAGGCAAAGAAGATTATAAAACACTTTCAGGCACATGTAAAACTTTTGATAATTTATATATTAACGATAAAAAAGTAAACAAAGATACTGTTTTTAATTATCCAATTACTAATACTTATATATTTTTTCCACATAACTTTTTTATGCCAAGAAAATTAAAAATGTATGTCAAAGGTCA
This sequence comes from uncultured Eubacteriales bacterium, assembly GCA_934476085.1. GTDB lineage: Bacteria > Bacillota > Clostridia > Oscillospirales > Acutalibacteraceae > RUG11462. The sequence continues at coordinate 41,293 of CAKSNE010000008.1, forward strand.
AAAAGTTGACAAAACCTATCACCCATATGATATTGAACACTATATTGAAACATTGTATACATTTGAAATAGACATTAAAGGATTTGATATAAATTTAAAAATAATTGATGAATTAGGAGCAGGAATGGCATAAATTTGTTTACATGCTTTTTGACATCGTTTTACAATTAACAAAACCCCAAGAACCAATTTGGTTCTTGGGGACAAGGGTACTTATGATGGATTTGACAGAGTTTCTAAAACTACAAATGGAAAAGTAACAGAATCTATATTAGATAATGGTTCTGTTTCTGCTGATTTAAAATGAATATTTGGTTTCACATAATATTTATGGAGAATACAAATTTAGGTTAGTGAAGAAAGTTGTTAAATATAAAAAGAGATATAAAAAAATTATAGAATATCATAAATACATTGATGGGTATGAACAAATTCGTTATTTTTCAGGAAATTATTTAGAAAGCTTTAATCAGGCTAAAAAATTAGTAAATGAATATAAGCGTACTAAATATAATAGTAATAATTCAAAAAATCAAAAATACAATTTATTATTAAAAAATTGTGTGCAAATGAGTTTGTATGTAATGAGTAGGTCTAGTGGAAAATATCAAAAAAGATTTAAAAATATAAGAAATAACACCATTCCAAATATAGTGTTTCGAGAAATAAAATCCTGGAGGTAATTATGTTTTTTTTATGGTATGTATTATGTGCTAATGGTTCATTTGCAGATGGAATATCAAATAATAATGTTTTATTTTGGATATTATGGCCTGTATCATATATACTTTTAATTTTTATTTTAGATTCGCTAATTATATTTTATATTGGTAACTTAATAATTCGTTTTAATAAAATAAATATTGACCAGATTTCTCAATCAAAATTTATAGTTTTAACATCAACTTTTAGATTTATATATACAGTTGCCTGCACTATTTTTATTTATATGCTTTATGATTTTAATTTTCTCAGATTATATGATGAGTTAACAAACAACTATTTTGGTTCTGTTTCTGCAATAATAGTAAAAAGTTTGTTAATATTTTCATATGTGATTTTGTTTTTATTTAGTATTAAAATTGCTTTTAAAATCAATTATAAAAACAAGAAGATTATGTTAATTATGCTTTTAATTTCACTTATTTCTGCTCCTTGGTTTATATTTGTTCCGTTAAATTAACCAGCACTAAAGCATATAATTCGTTTTTTGAAATGACAGGTAATAGAACTTTTGTTTCGGGATATTATTCTTGGTAATTTTAAATTTTTAAGGAGTTATTGTAAGATATATATGTATAGTAAAAAAACTAATAAAATCATAAATATATCATTTATTATATTTTTAATTGTGTTGTTAGTAGCATTGATTATTTTAACTTATTCAATTTTAAGAGGCTTAAATCGTCAACCTGAAGTTTTTGCTACTATGGAAAATTCAAATAAAACTTGGGTTTGCGAAGAAATCAATATGACATTGTATCCACAAAAAACAGATGAGTTTAAAAAGATAGAACAACAATACGATTTAAGTAATAAACCGATATACTTAATGTTGGGCTATTTGAAATATAATGATAAAACATATACAATCGTTTTATTGCCACAAGTTCCAGATGATGGCTTTTATATAGTAAGAGCAGATAATTTTAATAATGTTTTTGAAGGAAGTTGTGATTTAACTTTTTTAGGCTTTGGAAATAATATCAAAATGACGTCTTTGAAATTTGATAATGAATTTCGTGATATTAATGCTAAAAAATTAATATTAAAACCAACTCCATATTAAACAACATATTTTAAAAATCTATACAACTAACAAAACCCAAGAACCTGAATACAGGTTCTTGGGTTTTTCTATCTCTATTTTACAAAATATTATTAAGGCCTAATTTAATTGTTAATCATTTTATTAAAAGTTAATAAATTTGTCTATTCATCCGCATCGACCTATATCTTTTAAAAACTAAAATATATCATCATATCCACAATGACCATATAATTTTGTTTTTAATAAAGTTTTACTCTATCCACATAAAACTTTAAATAGCCAGATAATAAAACAAAAGAGAACTCAAGCAGGTTGCCAGCCCCTTTGATATCAAAGGTCCGCAATATTCGCTCAAATTCTCTAACATCAATATATCACAAAATGATAATTAGTATATCCGAAAACGAAAAAATGATACTAAATTCTCGGTTGATGATTAGTAGTTTAATATTAAAAATAGAAGATGACTTGTCGTTCAAGATTGGGACCGTTACTAATAATGGCACTCCCAGCGACAAATCATCTTATATATTTAGTTTATATAAAAAGTTTCAAAATGTCAAATGCATTTTATTTGTGCTGTTTTTTGGACAGATAATATGCTAAAATAAACACAAAGCATTAAGTTATACCTTTAATAACAAAAAATGGTTGCAAGTATTTTGCAGTTGATGTATAATAAAACAAAAAAAGATGTACTGAAAAGCACATCTTTTAAAATTCAAAATAGGTGGATTGCTTGTCGGATACCACCATACCCCACGGCATTAAAGCCTTATCTTAGAACTTACTGATGGATATTGATAAACTTATATCTATTAGTTAGAAATAATTTAAACAATATATTTGCTCTGATGGATATTGATAAACTTACACATCAATACTTCTAAGTTCAAATATATAATATATCAGAAAACAAAAAATGTCAAGGATTTTTTAAAAAAGGAGAAAAATAATGAATTATAGAATTGGTTTAGATATTGGAATAGGCTCGATAGGATGGGCAGTAATTGCCGGAGATCAAAAAGAATCTTACATCGAAGATTTTGGAGTAAGAATTTTTGATTCGGGTGAATCCAACAATGGTAAAGATAGAAAAAGTCAAGAAAGACGAGGTTTTAGAGGAACTCGTCGTTTGGTCAGACGAAGATATTTTAGAAAAATTTTATTGAAAAATCATTTGATAAATATAGGTTTGATTAATGATTATTTTAACGATAATTATGAAAAAATCAAAAATGAAGATGTTTATTCTTTAAAAGTTACCGGTTTAGATAATAAACTTTCGCCTGAGGAACTATATAAATGTCTTATTCATACATGCAATCATAGAGGATATAAGGACTTTTATGAAGATGATGATACTGATGACGATAAAGAAGCAGGCATAAATAAACAAGCAGTTAGAAAGTTTGATGAATTGTTTGAAAAAAGTAATTGCCGAACTGTTTCTGAATATTTGATAAAAGAATATAAAAATGGCAATTTTGTTGAATATAGAAATATAGATTCAAGAAAAGAAAACTATATGCTTGTTCACAGATATTTGTTAAAAGAAGAAGTTGAAAAGATATTAAATAAGCAAAAAGAGTATTATAAATGTCTTACAAGCGGTAACATTGAAACTATTATAAATATTATTTTTAGTCAGCGTTGTTTTGAAGACGGCCCGGGAAATCCAAATGATTCATTTAGAAGATATAAGGGATTTTTGGAGTCGCTCGGAACTTGTCCGTTTTATAAAGATTTAAAAAGAGGATTTAGAAGCACAGTTATATCGGATGTTTTTGCGGTAACAAATACTCTATCTCAATATAGATTTGTTTGTAAAGATACCGGAGAATATAATTTGACACCGGAAATTGCTAAAGAATTAATAGAGTTTACTTTAAAAAATGCAAATATAACAATGACTAATGTTAAAAATATTTTAAAATCTCATGGCTATCAATTGTTAAAAAGCGAAAATTCTGATGATAAAGCATTATCAAAAGCGATAAAATATTTGAAAATTGCAAAAAAATCTTGTGAAGAAGCTGATATGGATTGGGATAGTTTGATAAATGAAGAGCAATTTGAAATTGAAGCATTTTCAAAATTACATCAAATTGGTGAAGTCATTTCAAAATATCAAACACCTTCCAGAAGAAAAGATGAATTGAAAAAATTAGGTTATTTAGATGAAAAGGGAATAAAGGCTTTTTCAAACAAAAAAATAAGTGGAACTTCTGCCGCAAGTTACAAATTTATGTGTGAATCTATAAAGGCATTTATGAACGGGGAGGTTTATGGCAATTTTCAAGAAAACTTTAAAAAAGATTTAGTAGAAATTGCTTGCGAAAGAAAGTTTAAGTTAAAAGTTAGTGATATTGATGATACTGAAATTAAAGATAATTCGGTTGTGTTTAGGTCGATTAATGAAACCAGAAAATTAGTTAATGCTATCATTGATGTGTATGGCTCTCCAAAAAATATTATTATTGAAGTTGCAAGTGATTTGAACAGATGCGCTGATGAAAGAGCAATAATTCAAAAACAACAAAAAGCAAACGAAAGAGCAAATGAAAAAGTAAAAGAAGAAATTGCAAAAATATTAAACATAGATATTCAAGAAGTTAAAGGCGTTATGCTTGATAAGTATAAGCTTTATCAGTTGCAACAGGGTAAAAGTGCTTATTCAGGAATGAGTTTAGGAGATGATATAAAAGAAATCCTTTTAGATACAGACCACAAATATGAAGTTGACCATATTGTGCCATATTCTTTGATTCTTGATAATACATTGAATAATAAAGTTTTAGTAACATCAACTGAAAATCAACTTAAAGCTCAAAGAACACCACTTATGTATTTAAAAGGTGAGGAAAGAGATTCTTATATAGCAAGAGTTAATGAAATGTATTCTAGAAAAGAAAATCCGATTTCAAAGCGAAAATATCAGTATTTAATGCTCGAAAATATTTATAATGAAGATTTATTAAGAGATTGGAAATCCAGAAATATAAATGATACAAGATATATTACAAAATATATTTTATCATTATTCAAAAACAAGTTGTTGTTTAGTTCTAATAGTGAACAACCGGTTTATGCTGTAAAGGGTAAGTATACATCAAAATTCAGAAAGATTTGGTTGAAAGATTCTATTTGGGGCAGCGAGGAAAAGTGTAGAGATAATTATTTGAATCATGCTCTTGATGCAGTTGTTATAGCGAATTTGACACCTGCGTATATAGAGATTGCTTCTGATAATCTTAAGCTTACTTCAATTTATAAAAAGCACCACAAACAGACTTCAAAAGAGTATAATGAATATCTTGAAAAATGTTTAGATAAGCAAGAAAAGTATTATCATTTTTCTAGAGAATATACAAGAAGTTTATTAATTAATCCTAATAGAGTGCCGTCATATTTGCCTAATCTTGCTGCTGAAGTTGCAGTTAGGTTTAATGATACATTATCAAAAGCGGAATTTGATGAAAAGATAGAAAAAACATATAAAGAAAAGCTTGACAATTTTATAGTAAAACCGCATATTCCATTAGTATCATTGAAACAAGAGAAAAAGTTTAGAGGTGGTATCGCTGATTCTAATCCTATAAAGATTGCTAATATTAATGGCGAAGTTTATAAAATCAAAAGAATAAAAATAGCTGATTTAACTAAAAAGAATTTTGATAAAATTTATTCTAACGATAAAAAATTAATTAAAAAGTTAGAAAAAGTTTTTGAGAATAAAGATGAAAAGTATACTGTTTCTGAATATTTAGAAGAAATAGGTGAAACTAAGTTCAAAGTTGATAGTAGAACTATTTTTAAAATTTCATTAGTTGAAGGCAAGTTTTCTAACTATTATAAAAAACAAATAGATGATGAAAATTATTCATATCTTGGAATGTTAAAATATTATTGTATAGAGATTTATGAAGACCAAAATGGCAATACAAAAACTTATGGCATTAGATATGTTGATATAGTTAGAAAAAATAAAAAATTATATCTTAAAGATTCTGCTTTGCCAAGCGATTATTGTAAGCATATTATGTATTTATTTAAAAATGATTATATAAGGGTTTATAATAAAAAAGATAATTCTTTAAAATTTGAAGGATTTTATCAATCTGTTAAAAACATAAATACTAGTTATTATTACTTTAAAATTAATAATTTATCAAATGCAGAAATAAAAACAATAAGTAGCAGAGATATTGTAAAAAAATTTGATGTTTCAATACTTGGTAGAATTGGCGGTGAAATAAAATGTTCAGAACCGTTGTCGTTAATTTCGGAGAAAAAATAAGCGTTAAAGATAATTGGGTAGTGGTTACAGCAGGTGATGAGGATAGAAGAATTCCACTTGAAGATATTTATTCAATTGTGATTGATAATCCCATAACCTGTATAACCGCTCCTGCTATCACTAAACTAACTGATAATGGAACTCATATTCTTGTTTGCAATGAAAAACATTTGCCGGTTTCAATTATACTGCCACAAAATAATCATTATAGACCTTTAAATGTAATTAGAAAACAAATTGATATGTCTGTTGATTTTAAAAATCAATTATGGGATAAAATTATAAAGGCAAAGATAATTAATCAATCAAAAACTTTAAAACTTTGTGGTTGTAAAAAAGAAATTTATAATAGATTGCTTGATTTTTCAGAAGAAGTTATTGATGGTGATGAGGGTAATCGTGAAGCTGTTGCAGCCAAAATGTTTTTTAGAGAAATGTATGGTTCTTCTTTTATTAGAATGGCTGATGATGCAATTAATGCCGCATTAAACTATGGATATTCAATAATTCGTTCTGCATTTTGTAAAACGCTGGTTTCTTATGGTTATAATTGTGTATTGGGTATTCATCATATAAATGAGTCTAATCCATTTAATCTTGCAGATGATTTAATGGAACCGCTTCGCCCTATAATTGATATGTGGGTAGATGATAATATAGAAGATTTAGTTGATAGTATAACAAGACAACAAAGAAATGAATTAGCTTCTATAACAAATAATTTGATTTTATGGAATGGTAAACAAATGAGAATTAGAAATGCGATAGATAAATATGTTTCTTCTTTAACAACAGCAATAGATAAAAACAATGCTGATTTGCTTAAGATTCCTGAAATAATCAGAACAGATATTTATAATGAAGAGGATGATTAAAGGTGGTTAATCGTACTATGAGAATATTAGTCTTTTTCGATTTGCCTGTTGCTTTAAAAAAAGATAGGCGAAATTATTCTGTATTCAGAAAGTTTTTGATTAATGACGGTTATAGTATGGTTCAGTTTTCTGTTTATAGCAGAATAACTCTTAATCATGATGATGCAAGAAAACACATTGAAAGATTAAAGCGTAATTTACCTCCAAAAGGTTCAGTTAGAGTTATGCAAGTAACAGAAAAACAATATAATTCAATGTATATTTTAGTAGGCGATAAAACTGCAACAGAAGAGTTTTTAACTCCTAAGGAATTTATTGAATTATAGAATATGTATAAGTTGTTGAATAAAAAATAAGTTTATGTTATAATTAATTTAAGGTTTTAGTTCTCTGATGGATATTGATAAACTTATACGCCGATTGCCTTTCACTCTACTGCAATTGAGTTTTAGTTCTCTGATGGATATTGATAAACTTATACTCAAAAGATTAGAATGTTGCGAGAAGACAGTTTTAGTTCTCTGATGGATATTGATAAACTTATACGATGTTTGCGTAATATCCGTAGACAAGTTAAGTTTTAGTTCTCTGATGGATATTGATAAACTTATACTAAAAATGCAAGGATTTATATTATTTATGGGTTTTAGTTCTCTGATGGATATTGATAAACTTATACTTCATCACTGCAGAAAGTACCTAAAAAGGTGTTTTAGTTCTCTGATGGATATTGATAAACTTATACTATACTAATCAACCTGCTTCTACTATTCAGTTTTAGTTCTTTGATGGATAATAAAATAGACGAAAGTAAGGTTTTAATATATGGACACTAATGATACTCAAAAGACATTGAAAAATGATGCAAACCAAAACTCGTGGAAACCAGCATTCAATTATTATTTGGACGAGGAAGAAACACTGCCAGAAAGATTGGAACAGATTTTCAAAAAAGTAAATCAGATAAAGAAAAAGCAGGGTTAAATGATAACTCTGCTTTTTCTATTGATGATGAATTAGCCGAACTTAACGAGAAATACGGCACAATCAAAAAAGGTGCTAACGCTGAAAGAGATATTGATGTACCAATAACAATAAGTGATGAAAATACTATATGGGTGTAATGTTGCAGAGAAACAATCAATCTCAAAGACTATTTGACACATTAGTAACTATATGTTAATATTAAGTAAATTATTAACGGCAAAGGATAAAACATGAAATATAAAGGTGAAGATTTAAATTTTCTTGACAAAACTAATGAAAGGGGGAAAGGAAAATGAAATATTTAAAGGCGGCATTAACCGGATTATTAACAAGTTTTGGCATATATTTATTGTTAGCAATTTTCATAAATGTATTTTCTTACAATAAAACTAATGTCAGCGATGAAGTGTATACACAAATTTTAATATTAATTTTATTTGGTTTCATCAGTGCTTGTACATACCTTATAATTAACGCTGTAAATGATTTAAAAAAGCGGTTAAACGGTAAAGATGATACTGAAAAATAATTATTTTAAAGACAGTAGTACATATACAAAAAACTAATAGTGAAGAAGAGTTTTTTATAAGCAGTAAAGTTTTGTACACTTCTAAAAGCAAAAAATCGTCTGAATTTTCAGACGATTTTTTTAAGTTTAAAACATTTTATTGTCTTAATTCTGCACCTACCGATGAAAGTGCTTTTAAGATTTTCTTAACTGCATTTTCGGTTTCTTCATCAGTTAAAGTTCTGTCTTTAGCACGAAGCACAATGTTGTAAGCAACGCTCTTTTTACCGCTTTCAACCTGGTTACCTGTATAAACATCAAACAAGTTTACTTGTTCAATAAGTTTTGGAACAGCATTTTTAATTGCTTTTTCCATTGTAACAACAGGTAAATCTCTGTCACAAATCAATGCCAAGTCACGAGATGTTGCAGGGAAGCGAGGCATATGATGATAAACTTTTTCTTTGCAACTATGTTTAAGCAATGTAGCAAAATCAAGTGTACCACAATAAACTTTTGTGCCAATTCCGTAATTTTTAACTGCTAACGGATGAATTTCGCCAATGTAGCCTAATTCATCGTCGCCAAGAGAGAGTTTAGCACATCTGCCAGGGTGGAACCAAGGAATATCAGTTACAGGCTCAATATCAAAATCTTTAATATCAAGTGCCCATATTAATTCTTCAACCGCACCTTTCAAATCATAATAATCATATTCGTCACCATAAGCACCGATAACAACCTTTTTAGGCTCAATTGGTAACTCTTCGCCTTCAACTTTGATATACTCTGTTGCAACTTCATAAAGTTTAGCGCTCATGTTTCTGCTTGCATAGTTTGTAGCAAGAACTTCCATCATTGATGGGAGTGAGAATGTTCTCATAATCGAAGTATCTTCGCCGAGCGGATTTAAGATTTTGATAGAATCTCTAATCGGGCTATCAGCAGGAACAAGCATTTTATCATAGAATTTAGGGCTGATGAATGAGAATGTACTAATCTCACTGTAACCGCAACCTAAAAGTGTTTGATTAACTGTGATTTCAGCCTTTTGAGCGTCTGTATATCTTGCGTTAACTGCACCTTTTAACTGTGTTGTTGCAATTTTATCATAACCGTAAAATCTTGCAATTTCTTCAGCAATATCAGCCTTATGAAGTACATCCTGACGGTAAGACGGAACAGTAATAATATCGTTTTCTACCTTAAAATCAAGGTCAGTAAGAGTTTTTATCATCTGTTCTTTTGAAACATCCATACCGATGAATGCGTTAATCCATTCAGGCTCTAATTTAATTTTAGCAGGCTTAAAGTTTGTGTTGTTAACATCAATTTCGCCTGATACAACGCTACCGCATTTCAAAATCTCAACTAATTCGCAAGCTCTTTCAATTGCTTCTTTACAGTTTTGCGGGTCAAGACCTTTTTCGTATTTAGCAGATGCGTCTGTACGAAGTGCTAAAGCTCTTGATGTATTTCTGACTGAAGCACCGTAGAAACAAGCTGATTCAAATACAATAGTAGTTGTATCTTCCATAATGCCTGAATTTTCGCCACCCATAACACCACCGATAGCCATAGGACCTTCTGCGTTAGCAATTACGAGCATTTTATCGGTAAGTTCACGCTCAACATCATCTAAAGTAGTGATTTTTTCGCCGTTTTCAGCAGTACGAACGATAATACTTTTACCTTTTACAAAGTTATAGTCAAATGCGTGCATAGGCTGACCGTATTCGAGCATTACATAGTTTGTAATATCAACGATATTGTTGATTGGACGAACGCCCATTGAACGCAAGCGTTCACGCAACCAAAGCGGAGAAGTTTCGATTTTAACATCTTTAACAACTCTTGCCATATATCTTGTACAAAGCTCAGGAGCTTTTACTTCAACATTCAAATAATCGTTAATATCGCCGCCACATTCGTGAATTTCAGGTTTGTGAAGTTTAAGCGGTTTGTTAAATGTAACAGCTGCTTCTCTGGCAAGTCCGATTACAGATAAGCAATCCTGGCGGTTTGGTGTAATCTCAAATTCAACAATAGTATCATCAAGATTAAGAACATCAACGATATTATCGCCCGGTTTACATTCTTCCTGTAATACAAAAATGCCGTCTTCAATAGCATAAGGGAAGTCATTAACTGTTAAGTTAAGCTCGCCGAGTGAACACATCATGCCGTTACTAGGCACACCGCGAAGCTTACCTTTTTTAATTTTAACACCGTTTGGCAATGTTGAACCGTCAAGTGCAACAGGAACTAAATCACCAACAGTAAGGTTTGAAGCACCTGTTACAATTTGAATTGTTTCACTGCCAACATCAATTTGACAAACAACCAATTTATCGGCGTCAGGATGTTTTTCAATTTCTAAAACTTTACCAACAACAACTTTGTCAATATTTTCAGCAGTTAAAGTATAACCCTCAACCTTTGAGCCTGACATTGTCATACGCTCTGAAAATTCTCTAGGGTTATCACAACCTGTATCAACAAATTCTTTTAACCAATTTAATGATAAATCCATTTCTCTTAACCTCCTTAGTTAATGCTTTTGAAGAACTTCATATCGTTTTCATAAAGAAGTCGCATATCGTCAATTTTGAATTTTCTCATAACAATTCTCTCGAGTCCGATACCAAAAGCAAAACCTTGGTATTCTTCAGGATCTATTCCGCAGTTTTCAAGAACTTTCGGATGAACCATACCGCAACCTAAAATTTCAATCCAACCCTCGTTTTTGCAAAGACGACAACCTTTACCGCCACAAGAGAAGCATTGAATATCCATTTCAGCAGAAGGCTCTGTAAATGGGAAATGGTGTGGTCTGAATCTAACTACTGCGTCATCACCATAAAGGCGTTTAGCAAAAGTTTCAAGAGTGCCTTTTAAGTCACCCATTGTAATGCCTTTGTCAATTGCAAGACCTTCAATTTGATGGAAAAGAGGTGAGTGGTTTGCGTCAACCTCGTCAGAACGATAAACTCGACCGGGAGCAATAATTCTTATAGGTGGCTTTTGTTTCTCCATAACTCTAACCTGAACAGGTGAAGTTTGAGTACGAAGTAAAACATTATCTGAAATATAGAAAGTATCTTGAGTATCTCTTGCAGGGTGGTCTTTTGGTAAGTTTAATGCTTCAAAGTTGTAATAATCAAGCTCAACTTCAGGACCGTCAGCGATTGAATAACCCATACCTATAAAGATTTCTTTTAACTCGTCTAAAACGATTGATAATGGGTGTTTATATCCCATATTAATGCGTTTGCCTGGCATAGTTACATCTATTTTTTCGTTTTCAAGGCTTTTCTTTAATTCTTCTTCCTTGATTTCATCAACTTTAGTTTTAATTCTTTCTTCAAGCTTTGATTTAGCCATATTAACAAGCTGACCAACCTTTGGACGCTCTTCAGGTGAGAGAGAACCAAGTTGTTTTAAAATACCTGTTAATTCACCTTTTTTACCAAGGTATTTAACTCTGATTTCCTCAATAGCGGAAATCTCTTTTGCCGATTCAAGCTTTTCTTTAGCACTTTCTAATACGGCATTGATTTTTTCATTCATTAGAATTTTCTCCTTTTTAAAAGATTTGGCGGTAAAAATAAAAAACTTCGTCCCTGTAAAAACACAAGGACGAAGTATAAATTTCTCCGTGGTACCACCTTAATTTTTGCAAAAAGCAAACACTTTTGTGACTTAAATAACGGCGTCAACCCGTTGCGAACTACTAAAAATTCACCCGCACCGCTCCAAAGGGAACTTCAATTAAACAAGTAAATAAACGACTTTCAGCAAAATGCCGTTCTCTCTAAAAATACAAAGTAAAATCTACTTTCCTTTTTCATAGCGTTTAAAACTAATTCAAAACAATATTATTATATCATAAATTTAAAAAAATTCAAGTGGTTTTTATATATCAATTGCATTTTATTTTTATTTATGCTAAAATACTATTCAGAAATTTTTAGTTTAGGTGAATATGAAAATGACAAGGAATTTAAAAGGTAATTTATTTTTATTCATAGCAGCACTTTTTTGGGGAAGTACATTTGTCGCTCAAGAGATGGCAGCAAAACAGTATCATGTAGGTGCTTTTTCTTATCAGTCAACGAGAATGTTAGTAGGTGCAATTGTGCTTTTGCCGTTAATTTGGTTTATGAGTTATAAATCAAAGAAAAACGGTACATATAAAAAGCCGACAAAAGAAAATAAAAAAACTCTTATAATAGCCGGCATTGTTTGCGGTACAGTTCTTTGTATCGCTTCTAATTTGCAACAGTTTGCTATTGCTGATAAAAATACCAATTCGGGTAAAATTGCTTTTATTACAGCTATGTATATAATTATTGTTCCGATAATTTATTTTTTCTTTGGCAACAAGGTTAAGTTAAAAGTCATTGTGGCTGCATTTCTCGGTGCAATAGGCTTGTATTTTTTAAGTGTTAAAGCCGACAGCTTTTCTGTTTCTTATGGTGATTTGCTCGGAATGTTATGTGCTTTAGGTTTTTCTGCTCATATTTTGGTTGTTGATTATTTTGGACCTAAGGTTGATGGTATTAAACTTTCTTCATTGCAATTTTTTGTTTGCGGAATTGAAGCGTTAATACCTACTGTTTTGATTGAAAAACCAAGCTTTGAAAGTTTGCTCAATTGTTGGGGACCGATTTTGTATGCCGGTATTTTTTCTTGTGGTATTGCTTATACTTTTCAAATTCTCGGTCAGCAAAATACCAACCCTACAATCGCTTCAATTATTATGAGTTTTGAATCGGTGTTTGGCGTTTTAACAGGAATTATAATTTTAAATAATATACCTACTGTTCGTGAAACAATCGGTTGTATAATTATGTTTGTAGCGATTATTCTATCTCAATTACCTAACAGAAAAAAGACGACAAATTAAATAAATACCGCTTAAGTTTTAATACTTAAGCGGTATTTTTATATTTATCTTAAAGTTTTTTAGCCCAGGTTGAAGGGGAAAGTGCAAATAAAATCGGATAAATTTCCAATCGTCCGAGCAACATTAGAATTGATAAAATATATTTAGAAACCATAGAATAAGCAGAGAAGTTACCGCTAGGACCAATCATTGAAAAACCGGGACCTACATTGTTAAAACAGGTAACCACCGCTGTTATATTTGTTTCAAAATCAAAAGGCTCAAAAGATAAAAGTAAGAATGAAATACCAAGTATTACTGTATAAAGCGAGAAGTAATTAGATATTCCGTTTAATGTTGTGTTTTCAACTTTTTTACCTTCAAATGTAATAACACCAACTGCTCTCGGATGAAGCATTCTCAAAAATTCTCTTTTAATCATTTTTACTAAAATAATTACTCTTGAAAATTTCAATCCGCCGGCTGTTGAACCTGCACAACCACCAAAGAACATCAAAATAAACATAATACCCTTTGATAATTCAGGCCATGTATTAAAATCTGCAGTTGCATATCCTGTTGTTGAAATGATAGAAGAAGTTTGGAAAGCAGATAATCTGAATGCTTCCGAAAAGCTTTGATATCTAGGGTAAATATCAATTGTAATTGCGGCAACACAAACTAAAACTACTGCAACAAAGCATCTTAATTCACTGCTTTTTAATGCATCTTTGATGTGTCTTGTTATAACAAGATAATAAAGGTTAAAATTAAGTGAGAATAAGAGCATAAATACAGTAATTACCCATTGTAAATAAGGGTTATAACTTGCGATGCTGTCAGCTCTTATACCAAAACCGCCGGTACCCGCTGTACCAAAAGCGTGAACTGTACTATCAAACAATGGCATTCCGCCACAAAGTAAAAATATAATTTCAATAGCAGTCATTGAAATATAGATTAAATATAAAATCTTTGCGGTGTTTTTAAGCTTTGGAACAAGTTTACCGACGATTGGACCGGGTACTTCTGCACGAAGAATATGAATTGAGCGTTCGGAAGTGTTTGAAATAATCGCCATAATGAAAACAAGAACACCCATACCACCGATCCAGTGTGTAAAGCTACGCCAGAACAAAATGCCGTGGCTTAATTCTTCAACATTTATTAAGATAGAAGAACCTGTTGTTGTAAAACCACTGACTGTTTCAAAAAAAGCGTCAACATAATGAGGTATTTCGCCGCTGATAAATGCAGGTAATGCTCCGAAAGCTGACATAGCAAGCCAGGATAACGCAACAATAACAAACCCTTCTTTAGCATAAATCATATGATTGCTTGGTTTGAAAATTAAAGTTAAAGCAAAACCGCAAACAAGAGCGATACCTATTGAAATTAAAAATGCAATACCGCACTTTTCCATATAAATCAGTGATACTGCAAGCGGAAGCAACATTAAAATCGCTTCTAACATAACAATTTTACCGGTAAGGTAAAAAACCATTCTACGATTCATTTATTTGAAACTCCTACTTTATAATATCAGATAAATCTTTTAATATTTCGTTTTCAGAAAAGACAATTACTTGATCGCCTGCGTGAATAATATCATCACCGCTAGGAATAATAATTTTTCTGCCTGAAATTATACCCGCAATAAGCATATTAGGCTTTAATGCAAGCTCTTTTATCGGTATACCTATTACATTAGAGTCATTAGCTACATTAAATTCAAGAGCTTCTGCTGTTCCGTCCATTAGCTTGTAAAGTTTTTCAACATTACTTCCAAGTGAATTTTGCAAAGCACGAGCGTATCTGATCATGGTATTAGCGATAACTTCTTTAGGAGAAATTATACATTCAAGACCAAGCTTTTCAGCCATATTGCTAAGTTCATTTCTATTTACTTTAGAAATTACTTTAGGAACATTTAAAGAAGTGGCAAAAAGCGAAATCAATATGTTTTCTTCGTCCATACCTGTAAGTGCAACGAATGCATCGGTTGAACGGATACCTTCTTCAAATAATAATTCCTGGCTTGCGCCATCGCCGTTTATTACAACAGCTTTTGGAATATACTCACATAATTCTCTGCAACGCTCACGCTTTTGCTCGATAATTTTAACATTAGTGCCGTTTGCCGTAAGCATTTTTGCTAAATAATAAGCAGTACGGCTACCGCCCATAATCATAACATTTTTAGCACGCTTTTGATAAATACCAAGTGCTTTAAATAGCTTATGAATTTCAGACGGAGCAGCAGTGATACCGATTTTATCTCCGCTTTTTAAAACAAAATTACCATCAGGAATATGTGTTTGTCCATCTCTTTGAACTAAACAAACCAAAACTTTTGTTTTAAATGTATCATTAACATCGCTTAGTTGTACACCGTCTAAAACGGAATTTGGTTTAACTCTTAATTCAATAATTTCAAAATTGTTTCTTGAAAAATATTCGATTTTAACGGCTGACGGAATGTTAAGCATATTAAAAAGCTCTTTAGCAGCCATAAGCTCCGGATTAATCGGCATTGAGAGATTGAGTTGCTGACTCATAAATCCAAGACTGTTGAGATTATATTCAGGATTACGAATTCTTGCAATAGTATGTTTAGCACCCATTTTTCTTGCCATAAAACAACTTAACATATTAAGTTCATCAGAAGCAGTTACAGCAACAAAAAGACTTGCTTTTTCAACACCGGCTTCGCCTAACGTCTGACAGTCTGCACAATTTCCATGAACTCCGATGACATCATAAATATTAGTTATTTCATTTATAACATTGCTATCAGTATCAATAACAGTTATATTTAATCCTTCATTTGTAAGACTAGAAATAATAGTTTCACCGATTTTGCCGCATCCGGCAACAACAATATCCATTATACTACTTCCTTTGATAATACCAAGTTTTTTAATATACCTAAAAAATTATATCACATTTAATGTTTTTTTCAAGTATAAAAGTATATTTTAACGACATTTTAACAATAAAAATAACCAAAAACATTACGTTTTTGGTTATTTAATGTTTTAGTTAGCGTGAACCTCCGCCGACTCCGCCTCCGGAAAATCCACCGCCGCCTCCGATTGAGCTTGATCCTCCTGATCCTGCACTTCTTGCAGCCTCGCCGGAAACCATTGCATTATAAGTAATATTTCTATAAGCAAATGCAAGCCAAATATAATCATCGTATCTTTCAAATTGTTCAATATTATCAGGATAAACCTTTTTAAATTCATCAATAACTTTATCAGCAATATCTAATAAAGTAGCATAAACTAAAAGGTCTTCCCAAATAGCATTTTCTTCAATACTGCGTTCGTTTATTAAAGAAAAGTCAAGCAAATATTTTTTAAATCCAATAATTTCTTTTAAATTAGTTTTTACAAATTCCGAAGATTTATTAATATTTGATTTAAATTCGCCGTTTGATAGTATAATACCTTCGCCGCCGGCTTTTGTATTGTTAATAAAATCTCTTAAAGTTTCAGGATGCTTTTTACAATAGTTTTTGAGTTCTTTTTCTTGTAAAATACCATCATCACCCGCAGCTTTAAACAGAATGTTATATAGCTTTGATGAAGGTGTGTTATGCTCGCTTGGCATACCTGTTAAAGCAAGATTAACAATTTTTTTGGTTTTTCCCATAAATCCAACATCGTTTTGAATTTGCGGAACTAAACAACCTTTGTTAATTAAATCTAAAATACAAGCGCCGATAATAGAACTTTCTTTTTCATTTTGCTTGTATTTAGAAGCAAGTGCAAAAGTAAGCGACATATTTTTGTTACAAGGAATATCTCTGAAATATGTTACTTGTTTTTCAAACTTTTTAAGATTAAGTTTGTTAATTATAGATATGATAATAAGCGGTATTACAATGAAAACGATTGCTGCAATAATAATTATTCCGATAATAATTATTGTAAATGAATCATCTTCATCATTAGAACCATAAGATGAGCCTTCTTTTGCATTTTCAAGAAGCTTTTCAAAAGAATCTTCTTCGCCTAATCTGACAGGTGATAAAACACCTTTTTTAAATGATACAACAATGTTTACATATCTGTCGCTATCGTCGATAGGAGAGCTGGTTTGTGCAAGGATTTTATTGTCATAAGTAAAACTAATTGAGCCTTGATAACCAAATGCCCAAATGTCACAATTAGAATTATTAAAATACTTATAGTCTGCACTTTCTACTGTTACCTTAACATTAGTAGGGTAGCAGTTCATACCAGGATTTACAAATTGAAAATTAAACCCGTCTTTATCATTATAAGAGCCGACTAAACCTTTAATTTTATAAGAAAAATTGTATGTATTGTTTCCGTAATCGCCAATGCCATAGCAAAGTTCATAGCCGTTATCAGTATTTATAATACCGCATTTATTTTGCTTTTCTTCACGATCAGCGTTGACATCCCAATCGTCAATATATTCGTAGTTGCCGTTTTTATCCCAAACTTTAAAATCGGATATATCCATACCATTAGCAAGATTTCCGATAGGCAAATAATTTTCAGTGCCTTTTTTAAATTCGCCATACCATTTTTGAGTAACAAGTGCATCACCGTTGTCATAAATTTTAACCGAAATATCAATATCAAATCTATTGTTTGTTTCAGCTAAAGCAGGCAATGAGAAAAGCGAAGTTACAAGTATAGCAATTGTTATAAATGATATTATTATTCTTTTCATTATTTCATACTTGGCATTGAAGCCTTCTCCGATTCGGTTTCAAGATAATCACGCTTTGAAAAACCAAGCATTCCGGCGATGATTGAAGTAGGAAACATACGAATTTGTCTGTTTAATTTAGTAACGCTATCGTTATAAATTAATCTGCTTTGACGAACTTTGTTCTCATAGTCATTAACGCTATCCATTGTTTTAATATAATTTTGGTTAGCTTTTAAATCAGGATAACTTTCGGCTACTGCCATAATTTTGCCTAAAGCTTCTGTAATAACATTTTCTTGTTTTGCAACATCTTTTGCAGTGCTGTCAGCAGTAATACTTCTTCTGGCTTTTATTGTTTCAGAAAGAGTTTTATACTCGTGTTCAGCATAGCCTTTTGTAAGGTCTAAAAGAGCAGTAAGAGCGTCCCATCTTGATGACATTTGAACACCGATTTGTGACATAGCGTTGTTAATGTTTTCGTCCATTACGGCTAATTTTCTTTGTGAAGAAATAAACCAAATAACGATAATTAAAATTAATAATAAAATAATTCCCAGTGCAATATATGGTCCCATAAATAAAAACCTCTTTTCTTAAATTTATATTTATAATATAACATATTTCTGAACAATTGTAAAGTATTATAAAAGTTTGAAATGATTTTTGTTGAATTGTAAAATACCTTCATCCCGAAGCTTGCATAATTCGTTTGAAAGTGCACTGCGGTCAGCAACTAAAAAATCGGCTAATCCTTGACGATTAAAAGGAATATCAAACTCGGAAGTTCCTTTTGCTTTTGAAACATCGGATAGATAAGATAAAATTTTATCTCGTAACTTTCTGTTAGCTATATATTCTATTTTGCGGTTAAGCATAACATTTTTTTGAGCTAAAACCGATATTAAGTTTTTACTTAATTCGCTGTTAATAATAGATTTTATATCAAAAAACATTACTGTACTGTCGGCAGTTGCTAAAACGCTTACACCGATTTTTTGCGAGTCGGAACAAGCAAATGCTTCGCCAAAAATTTGTTCGGCGGACAGATTTGATAAAATAGTACTGTTACCCCAAAAATCTTCTTTTATAATATTAGCCGAGCCGTCAAGCATAACTCCCATACATGTAATTTTATCGCCTGTATTAAAAATGTATTCATTCTTTTTATAATGTTTTATATTCGGCGAAAGCGTTTCAATAATTTTTTCGGCTCTTTCTTCGCTAAAGGCGAAAAACAATTTTGATTTTAATAAAATTTTTAAATATTTTTTCATTTTTTGCTCATTTCTGTTGTTTTAACAACATAAATTTTGATTTTATTATATTATAATTAGCTTGCGAAAGTCAATAAGACTTTTAAGAAAATTATTTTAGGAGAAGAGAATTATGATTAGAAAAATTATTCAAATAGACGAAGATAAATGTAATGGTTGCGGTGCTTGTGCGACTGCTTGTCATGAAGGTGCTATCGGTATGGTAGACGGAAAAGCAAAACTTCTTCGTGATGATTATTGCGATGGTTTAGGCGATTGTTTACCGGCTTGCCCGACAGGTGCAATTACTTTTGTTGAGCGTGAAGCATTAGCTTATGATGAACAAGCTGTTTTAGCTAATAAAGCAAAAAAAGAAAAAGAAGATATGGCAGAGAAACTTCCTTGCGGTTGTCCAGGTACTCACTCAAAAATGATAAAACATAATCATAGTGAGAAAAGCGAATATTCTCATTCGGCAGAAGTTGAGTCACAGTTATCTCAATGGCCTGTTCAAATTAAACTCGTTCCTGTAAATGCACCTTATTTTGAAAATGCGAATTTGCTTGTGGCGGCTGATTGTACCGCTTATGCTTACGGCGATTTTCATAACAAGTTTATTCGTAATAAGATTACAGTTGTAGGTTGTCCAAAACTTGATATGGTAGACTATACAGAAAAATTAACTGAAATTATTAAGTCTAATAATATTAAAAGCGTAACTGTTGTAAGAATGGAAGTTCCTTGTTGCGGCGGTATTGAAAACGCTGTTAAATCAGCACTTCAGAAAAGCGGAAAATTCATTCCTTGGAATGTTGTTACTATTTCAACCGACGGCAGAATTTTAGATTGAACTGATTTTTAGTTTATGATATAATAATCAAAAAATATTTAAGGAAGTAAAAAATGTTTAAAACAATACTTTTTGATTTAGATGAAACAATTTTTGATTTTAAAAAATCAGAAGCTGCTGCGGTTGCAAATGCACTTAAACAAATTGGTGTAACGCCAAACGAAAAAATTGTTAAAAGATATAGCGAGATAAATGAAAGCCTTTGGAAAAAGCTTGAAAAAGGCGAAATTTCAAGACATGAAGTTTTGACAAAGCGTTTTGAAATTCTTTTTGATGAATTATCGGTTGATTTTGATTCAAGCGAGATGAAAAAAATCTATGAAAAGAATTTAAGTCAAACCGGTCATTTAATAGACGGAGCAGTTGATTTGCTTGAAAAAATTTATCAAAAATATAATCTATATATTGTTTCAAACGGTACTTTAAGCGTTCAGCTAGGCAGAATAAAGTGTTCTGAAATAGGCAAGTATTTTAAAGAGCTTTTTATTTCTGAAGTTATAGGCTCTGTTAAGCCACAAAAACAGTTTTTTGATTATTGTTTTGAAAGAATACCTGATATTAATTTAGAAGAAACACTTATAGTAGGCGATAGTCTTTCTTCTGATATTTTAGGCGGCAATAATGCCGGGATAAAAACTTGTTGGTTTAATCCAAATCATCAAATAAATACACTCGGTGTAAAAGTTGATTATGAAATTTCAAAATTAGATGAATTATTAAAAATTATATAGCAAAAAAACGCTTGTAACTTAAAATAAGAGTTACAGGCGTTTTTTTTAAGAATAATTACTAAATATTACGGTGAAAACTTAAGACCAAGACATTGGTCAGATGCCGCTACTGTAAGTGTAATACAACATTTATTTAGCCTTTGCATGTTGCTTGATTTCAGCTTTTTTATCACTTTTAACTTTTGATTTTTCTTGATTTTCTTTAGCATAGCGAGCATTTGAAAGCATAAGTTTAATTCTGTTTTCCTGGTTAATTCTTGATGCACCCGGATCATAGTCAATAGCAACA
Source organism: uncultured Eubacteriales bacterium (assembly GCA_934476085.1). GTDB lineage: Bacteria > Bacillota > Clostridia > Oscillospirales > Acutalibacteraceae > RUG11462. The sequence goes on from CAKSNE010000008.1 coordinate 62,437, forward strand.
ATATTAACATCAGGATTATGCTCTTTAATAGGCTTCATCATACCCTTGCCGGCAATATGGTTAGGTAAACAACCAAATGGTTGGGTACAAACAATATTATTAACGCCCATTTCAGCAAGTTCGAGCATTTCAGCGGTAAGCAACCAGCCTTCGCCCATTTTAACGCCGACACTCATAATACCTTTTGTGAGTGTCTTTGTATGGTCAAAATCTCCCGGGGGAGTAAAGTTACTGTTTTCAGTTACAGCGGTTCTTATATCTTTCATTATTTTGGTAATGTATTTATAAGCAAATTTATTAACAATAGCCTCAAACTTTTTAACTTTATAAAAAGCGGTGTCAATAATTCCGTCATAAACACAGTAAAGACAAAAATCAATAAGTCCCGGAACTATAACTTCTGCACCTTCTGATATTAAGAAATCTTCAAGATTGTTATTGCCAAGCGGTGAGTATTTAACAAAAATTTCGCCTACAACACCGACTTTGATTTTTTCTTCATTTGTTCTTTGAATTGAATCAAAATCTTTAATAATTTTAACAAAATTCTCTTTTACGGTTTTATAACGGATAAATTTTTTGCTTGTCATTTCTCTGCAAAGGCGTTCTGTCCAAAGTTCAGCCTTTTTCTCAGATTCGCCTGCAATTATTTCATAAGGCTTGCATTGGTTTTTAAGCAACATAAGTAAATCAGCATAAACAACACCGTAAGCCAATCGCCATAAAATAGGCAGAGAAATTTTAAATCCGGGGTGTTTTTCAAGACCTGATAAGTTAAATGAAATTACAGGAACATGACCCAGTCCCGCTTTTTTCAGTGCTTTACGAAGCAGTGATATGTAGTTAGACGCTCTGCAACCGCCGCCTGTTTGAGTAAGCAAAAGAGCAGTTTTATTTACATCATATTTACCGCTTTGGAGTGCATGAATAAACTGACCGATAACCAAAATAGCAGGGTAGCAAGTATCATTATGAACATATTTAATACCGGTATCGGCAATCTCTTTACCGCTTGTTGTTAACAACTCGGTATGATAGCCGTAATAGTTATAAATTGTTTCAATAAATTTTAAATGCATAGGCAACATTGTAGGAATAAGGATTGTATAGTCTTTTTTCATATCCTTTGTAAAAAGAACTTTTTCTTCATTCATAATTAATCTCTCTCCTCTAATGCACCGATAAGGCTGCGAAGCCTTATTTTAACAGCACCCAAATTAGTGATTTCATCAATTTTGATTTGAGTATATAATTTGTTGTGTTCTTCCAAAATAGAGCGAACTTCATCGGTTGTAATAGCGTCAATACCGCAACCGAAAGATACAAGCTGAACAAACTCGGTATTCTCGTGTTCGGCAGCATAAAGTGCGCTCGCATAAAGTCTTGCGTGGTAAGTCCATTGGTTAAGAACATTTACTTTAGGCACATCTGATAATTCGCAAACTGCGTCTTCTGTTACAACAACAAAATCAAGCGAAGTAGCGAGTTTATCAATACCGTGGCTGATTTCAGGGTCAATATGATAAGGTCTGCCAGCCAAAACCATTAAACGCTTGTTGTTATCTCTTGCATATTTAATGCTTTTTTGACCTTCTTCTTTAACTGCCTTCATATGTTCATAGTATTTTTCAAAACCGTATTTAACCGCTTTTCTAACATCTTTTAAGTTAATGTTATCAAAATGCTTTGACAAAAACTGTGTAAGTTCTCTGGCAAGTTCTTTTTGATTGTTTACAGTTAAATAAGGGAAAATGAATGTTGTATCTTTAAGTGAATCCATATTACCGTTTAATAGTTCAGGGTAATATGCTACAACAGGGCAGTTATAGTGGTTAGAACTGCGTTTTTCATCAATGTTATAAGTAAGGCAAGGGAAGAAGATAGCGTCAACTTTATCTTCAATCAGTTGCTCTATGTGTCCGTGGGTTATTTTTGCCGGGTAACAAGCGGTATCTGATGGAATTGAGAATTGACCTTTTGCGTAAATATCCCTATCAGAAAATCCCGAAAGTTTTACCGAAAAACCAAGGCTTTCAAAAATTCCGTGCCAAAGAGGCGCTAATTCATACATACCAAGCGCAAGCGGTAAACCGATTGTTTCTTTTCTGGTACCTTTTGTATAAAAAATCTTTTGTAACAACTCTCGTTTAAAGTTAAACATATTAGGAATTGTTTCAAGATTAGACTCTTTATTAACGGCTGATTCGCCTTTTTTACATTGGTTACCGGAAATAAATTTTTCGCCGTTGTTAAATATGTTTACTGTTAATTTGCAGTTATTGGTACAACCTTTGCAAACCGCAGATTTTGATGTATGAGTAAATTCTTTTAAATCAGCCTTTGAAATGAGTGTTGAACTGTCTTTTGCAACTGATTTTGCATATAAAGCCGCACCGTAAGCACCCATAAGACCTGCAATATCAGGTCTAATACAGTTGTGACCGATTTCTCTTTCAAAACATCTTAAAACAGCGTTGTTTAAGAAAGTACCGCCTTGAACAACAATGTTTTCACCAAGTTCATCGGCACTTGTAACACGAATAACTTTATAAATAGCGTTTTTAACAACCGAATTAGAAAGACCGGCTGAAATATCTTCAACTTTTGCACCGTCTTTTTGTGCTTGTTTTACAGATGAATTCATAAATACTGTGCAACGAGTACCAAGGTCGACAGGTGCTTTTGAATAAAGACCGATTTTTGAAAACTCTTCAGCGGTGTAGCCCATTGCTTTTGCAAATGTTTCAATAAATGAGCCGCAACCTGATGAGCAAGCCTCATTAAGCATAATAGAGTCAATAGAATTGTTATGTACTCTAAAGCATTTAATATCTTGTCCGCCGATATCAAGAATAAAATCAACATTAGGACTAAAATATTTAGCGGCGGTAAAGTGAGCCATTGTTTCAACTATACCAAAGTCAACACCAAAAGCCTTTTTAATTAAATCTTCGCCGTATCCGGTTACCGCACTGCTTTTGATTTTAATTTTGTCGCCGCAAATTTTATAAATCTCTTTTAATTGCTCTTTAACAATTTCAACAGGGTTACCCTTGTTTGAATCATAATAAGAGTAAAGCATTTCATTGTTTTCGCTCATTAAAAACAACTTTGTTGTTGTACTACCGCAGTCAATTCCTAAATAAGCGTCGCCTTCATAGGTTTTAGGGTCAGCGGTTTTAACTGTCGCTTTTTTATGGCGTTCAATAAATTCGTTATAATCATTTTCATCAACAAAAAGCGGGGCAGAGTGAGGCATTTCACTCTTTTGATTAGCCGCATTTTCAAGTGCAGAGTAAATTTCTTCATAAGTATATTCTTTAGCCTGTTTTGATGCGTAAATAGCTGCACCGAGTGAAACCGAAAATCTTCCGTATTCAGGAAAAATAGCGTGTTCATCATCAAGCTTTAATGTTTCTTTAAAACGCTCACGAAGTCCTTTGCAGTAATGAAGCGGTCCGCCTAAAAACATAACTTTGCCGTCAATTTTTCTACCCTGGGCTAGTCCTGCGATAGTCTGGTTTACAACCGCCTGATAAATACTGGCGGCAATATCGGATTTTTGTGCACCCTGGTTAAGTAGCGGTTGAATATCTGTTTTAGCAAAAACACCGCAACGAGAAGCAATAGGATAAATTCTCTTATGTGCAAGTGAAAGTGCATCAAGTTCTTCATTAGTAACATTCAAAAGTGTTGCAATTTGGTCGATAAACGCACCCGTACCGCCTGCACAAGTACCGTTCATTCGCTCATCAAGACCGCCTTTGAAAAAGATAACTTTAGCATCCTCGCCACCAAGCTCAATAACAACCGATGTATCCGGCTCAAGTTGTCTGACAGTTTCAGCGGTCGCAAAAACTTCTTGAACAAAAGGCAATCCCGCAGCATCAGCCATACCAAGACCGGCAGAACCTGAAATTGCAATCTTGATTTTCTTACCGATTAACAAGTCTTTAACTTCGTTTATCATCGACAAAGTCTTTTTTCTGACAAAAGAGAAATGTCGCTCATATTTTTCATAAATTACTTTGTTGTTATCAACTACAACAACCTTTGCAGTAGTAGATCCAATATCTATTCCAAGTAAAATTTCTTCATAATTAGTATCTAAAACTATATTAGCCATTTCGACCTCCAAAAGTAATAAATATTTAGATATTATACTACTTATTTCGACTAAATTCAACTCAAAAGTTAAAAAATTAACAAATTCTTGACATCTTTATTTACCTGTAAATAATATTAAAGGTTGTGGACAAATATTCATTAAGAAAAAGAAAAATCGGCTGAAAACTCAGCCGATTTTTAAAAATGTGTAAATTAGATTAATGATAAATATAATTCTTTGATTTCTTCAACACTTGTTTCTCTTGGGTTACCAGGTCTGCAAGCATCATCATAAGCTGATTGAGCCAAGAAATCAACATCTTCAGGTTTAACAATTTCTTTTAAGTCAGCAGGAATACCAACATCTTTTGAAAGTTGTTTAACAGCGTCAATAGCTGCTCTTCTGTATTCTTCCTGTGACATATCGTCAACGCCTTTGACACCCATTGCTCTGGCAATTTCTCTGTATTTTTCGCCTGTTGCCGGAGCGTTGTATTCCATAACCGTTGGAAGAATGATAGCGTTTGCAACACCATGTGGAGTATCATATAAAGCACCGAGTGGGTGAGCCATTGAGTGAACAATACCAAGACCTACATTTGAAAATCCCATACCGGCGATGTATTGACCGAGCGCCATACCTTCTCTGCCTTCAGCGGTGTTTTCAACTGCACCACGAAGATTTTTAGAAATAATTTCAATTGCTTTTAAGTGGAACATATCAGAAAGTTCCCAAGCACCTGCGGTAATGTAACCCTCGATTGCGTGGGTAAGAGCGTCCATACCGGTTGCAGCGGTAAGTCCTTTTGGCATTGAAGACATCATTTCAGGGTCAACAACTGCAACAACAGGAATATCGTGAACATCTACGCAAACCATTTTTCTGTTTTTCTCAACATCAGTAATTACATAGTTGATAGTAACTTCAGCGGCTGTACCTGCGGTAGTTGGAACTGCGATAATAGGAACGCATTTATTTTTAGTAGGAGCAACGCCCTCAAGACTTCTAACATCATAAAATTCAGGGTTGTTTACAATAATACCGATTGCTTTTGATGTATCCATTGAAGAACCGCCGCCGATAGCGATAAGACAGTCAGCACCTGCTTTTTTAAACTCATCAACACCGTGTTGACAGTTTTCAATAGTTGGGTTAGGTTTAATTTCAGAATAAACCTGATAATCAATGCCTGCTTCATCTAAAACATCAGTAACTTTTTTAGTTACACCAAATTTAATAAGGTCAGGGTCAGAACAAACAAAAGCTTTTTTAAAGCCTCTGCCTTTAATTTCATCAGGGATTGATTTAATTGCCCCTGCACCGTGATAAGAAGTTTCATTCAATACAAATCTGTTAGCCATTATTTTTTATACTCCTTTGAAAATAATATAAAGTATAGAATTTTTAATCCTATATTTATATTTTAACTGGTAAATATTAATAAATCAAGAACAAATTTTATGATTTAGGTTAAAATTTTTATTACTTTAATTGAATTTTGTTCTAAGTTCATCGGCGTCATCGTCTTTGTGTTCAGTAAATACTTTAAAACAAAGCTTTTCAAGGTCGGAATAAGTTTTTAATTCGCCACAATCACGCCTGTAAGCCGCAGCACCTTTTATTCCACGCATATAATAAGCGGCATGTTTTCTCGCTTGACGCATAGCGGTATGCTCATCTTTGTATTGTATCATTAATTTAACTTGTTTTAACAGTATGAGCATTCTCTCCGAGATTGGCGGCTCGGGGATGTAGCGAGTTTCATTTAAATAAGCGTCAATTTGCTGAAAAATCCAAGGTGCACCGCAAGCGGCTCTGCCTATCATAACTAAATCGCAACCTGTATATTCATACATTTTAGCCGCATCGTTTGCATCTCGAATATCGCCGTTGCCGATAACAGGAATTGAAACCGCTTGCTTTACATCTTTAATAATATCAAGGTTAACAGGTGGCGAATACATTTGCGGACGAGTTCTTCCGTGAACTGTAACTGCTTTAGCACCCGCTTCTTCGCAACGCTTTGCCACTTCAACTGCGTTTATGTTTTCGTTATCCCAACCGGCACGAATTTTTACAGTAACAGGAACATCGGATACTTCGTTTACCGCCTTTACAATTTCAGCGGCTAATTTCGGGTCTTTCATCAACGCACTACCGCCACCGTTGTTAGCAACCTTTGGTGCAGGACAACCCATATTAATATCAATAAAGTTAGGGGAGTATTTCATAGCTTTTTCGGTAGCAACCTTAAAACATTCTATGTCATAACCGAAAAGTTGAACGCCCATAGGACGCTCTTTTTCGTGAACTTCTAAAAATTCTTTTGTCTTGTTGCAACCGAGAGTAAGTGCCTTAACGCTGGTTAATTCGCCAACGGTATAAGCCGCTCCGTATCCTATACAAAGCTCTCTCATAGCCCTATCGGCAACCCCCGCCATAGGCGCTAAACAAGCATTGCCTTTTATCTCTAAATTACCTATTTTCATATATAGTTATATCCTTGTATAAAATGTGATTTTCTATATATTATATCAATATTTAATGCGTTTTTCAATAGCATATCGCATAATGTAAAAATATTGAATTTTAATAGACTATGTGGTATAATATTACAAAAAAGGAGAAGAAAAATGAAAAAAGTGTTATCAATTTCAATGTGTTTATGTATAATATTAAATTTATTTGTGCTCGTTAGTGTATCTGCGAGTGCAGAAGAAGTATTTACAAGTGGTGATTATAGATACACAGTTGCAGATAATAAAGCAACTATTACTTTATATATAGGTAATGCAAAAGATGTAATGATTCCATCAAAATTAGATGGAAAATATGTTGTTAGTATAGGAAATTATGCGTTTTATGATTTGGATTTTAATAGTGTAGTTATACCTAATAGTGTAATTAATATCGGAGATAATGCTTTTCAAAATAATGCATATTTATCTAATGTAACAATCGGTGAAAATGTTGTCAGCATTGGAAACGAAGCATTTGAAAATTGTAATTTTCTATCAAATGTAACTATGCCGAAAAAAGTGAGTTATATTGGTTTTAAGGCTTTTGGATATTATCATTCTTATAATGATAGCCAAGATGTTATTTGGCATAAAGCAGATGGTTTTAAAATTATCGGTTTTAAAAATTCTAAAGCACAAAAATATGCAGTTGAAAACAATTTTAAATTTAGTGAAATTACTTTATTAAAACTAAAATCTCCTAAAGTAAAAATTACTTCAGGTAAAAAGCAAATTAAAATCAAATATACCAAAGCAAAAAATGTGGTTGGTTTTAAGGTTAGATATAAAATCAATGGCAAATGGAAAATTAAAACTTTTAAAACTAAAAAGTCCGTAACAAAAACTATTTCTGGACTTAAAAAAGGTAAATACAAAGTTCAAATCCGTGTATTTTCAAAAGGCAAAAAGGCTTATTCAAGTTGGTCTAAAACAAAAACTGTCAAAGTTAAATAATTAATAACAAAAAACACTTGACACGAGAGTGGGTAGGTGTTATAATATTTAGGCTTTTGATTTCACCGATACTTCTATTCGGGGTGGAGTCAATGCGAAAGACTTTAAAGTCTAAAACATTGAAGCGGACAGTCCTCTGTGCATTTTTGTAGTATGAATGTCTGAAAATTTTATAGGAGGAAAGTAAAAATGGACGCACTCAAAAATTTAGTTGAAGGCCAGATTAAAACTGATATGCCTAAAATCCCTGTTGGTGCTACTGTAAAAGTACACGTTAAAATCCGTGAGGGTGAAAAGGAAAGAATTCAGGTTTATGAAGGCATCGTTATCGCTAAAAACAACAGCGGTATTTCTGAAACCATTACAGTTCGTAGAGTAGCTTATGGTTGTGGTATTGAAAGAGTATTCCCAATCCACTCACCAAACGTTGCTAAAATCGAAGTTGTTATGGAAGGTGTAGCTAGAAGAAGCAAACTTTATTATCTTCGTGATAGAGTTGGTAAGGCTGCTAAACTTAAACAGAAACTTAAATAAGATTTTGTGTTTTAAAGGACGGGTAATTAAAACTCGTCCTTTTTAATTTTACAAAAAATTCAAAATTACCCCTTTTAATTTCAGCGGCGTTATGGTATACTTAATAAATAGTTTAAATTATAGTTAATGGTGATTAATTTTGAATAAAGATAATGAAAAAAATGTTATTGATTTAGATGAGTCTGAATTAGCAGAGCTTAATGATGCAAAAGCTGAAAAACCTGTTGGTTTTGTAAAAAGTATTTATGAATGGGTTGACTCTTTTGTAATATCTTTTATAGTTGTTGTTATTATTTTTACTATGTTTTTTGGCAAGGTTAAAGTAAACGGCGACTCAATGAAAGAAACATTGCATAATGATGACCAGCTTATTATTACTGATTTTATGTATAAACCTGAGCGTGGCGATATTGTTATTATTTCAAGAAGCCCTGATAATGTTGTTGTTAAAGACCCTAGAACAGAAGATCAGCCGATTGTTAAAAGGGTTATCGCTATTGAAGGCGACACTATTCAGATTACTGAAGATGGCAAGGTTTTGCTTAATGATAAAGAGTTAGATGAGCCTTATATAAAAGATTATGCTGAAAATCTTGGCACACCGCAAAGAGATATGACAGTAAAACTTGAAGTTCCAAAGGGTAGAATTTTTGTAATGGGCGATAACCGTCATGATTCACATGATAGCCGTTATGTTGATATTTGGCTTGTTGATACAAGATATGTTTTAGGTAAAGTTTTGTGTAGAATTTATCCTTTTGACCAATTGGGTACCTTTTAATTAACAGTTTAGAAAGGACTATTATGCAAAGGCAGAATATACAATGGTTTCCAGGCCATATGGCGAAAACCCGTCGATTAATCGGCGAAAAATTACCGCTTATTGACTTGGTAGCTGAAATAATTGATGCGAGAATTCCTTATTCTTCAAGAAATCCGGAATTATCGGAATGGGTTAAATCAAAACCGAGAATAATTCTTCTTAATAAATGCGATATGGCAGATGAAAGTATTACTGCCGAGTGGGTTGAGAAGTTAAATGATGAAAATACAACCGCTATTCCTATTGACTGTAAAACAGGCAGCGGATTTAATAAGTTTTTGCCGACAGTTAAAACTATTTTAGCTGATAGAATTAAAAAGCTTGAAGAAAAGGGTATGTCGGGTAAAACTCTTAAAGTTATGATTGTCGGTATTCCTAATGTAGGTAAATCATCTTTTATCAATCGCATTGCGGGAACAAATAGGGCAAAGGTTGAAAACCGTCCCGGCGTTACTCGCGGTAACCAATGGTTTATGATTGGTAAAGGCGTTGAAATGATGGATACACCGGGTGTTCTTTGGCCAAAGTTTGAAGATAATACAGTAGGCGAGCATTTGGCTTTTTGCGGCTCGGTTAAAGATACTGTTTTAGATGTTGAATTGCTTGCGATGGATTTGGTTAAAGAATTAAAAGCTCTTTATCCTGAAATGCTAAAGGCAAGATATAAATTAGATATTGATTTAGCCGAAACCGATGATTATGATATTCTTTGTGAAATGGGTAGAAAGCGTGGTATGAAAGCGTCAGGTGGCGATGTTGATACCGAGCGAATGGCTAACACATTTTTAGAAGAGTTTAGAAATACAAAAATAGGACGAATGACGCTTGAACGCCCTTAAATAAACAAAATCAACCGCTTAAATCTACTTTTAAGCGGTTTTTTGAAAGGAAAATAAAAATGCCTGATTATTTAATTGAAAAAGAGATTATCGAAAGCGGCAAAAAAATAGTTGCAGGGGTTGATGAGGCAGGGCGTGGCCCGCTCGCAGGCCCTGTTTGTGCGGCAGCGGTAATTTTGCCTGTTGATTTAGAAATTGAAGGCTTAAATGATTCTAAAAAATTATCAGAAAAAAAGCGTGAAAAACTTTATGATATAATTATTGATAAAGCGGTGGCTTATGATATTCAACTTGTTGATAACGAGATTATTGATGAGATTAATATTTTACAGGCAACAATGCTTGCAATGACTAATGCGGTTAATTCTTTATCGGTTAAGCCTGATTTTGTTATTATCGACGGAAACAGATTGCCGGAGCAATTAGAAATTTCCGCAAAAGCAGTTGTTAAAGGCGACGCTAAATCAATGTCAATTGCGGCGGCTTCAATTTTAGCAAAAGTAACAAGAGATAGGCTTATGTTAGAACTTGCAAAAGAGTATCCCGAATATGAATTTGAAAGACATAAGGGCTATGGTACAAAGCTTCATTGTGAAAAATTACGTGAATTCGGGCCTTGTAAAATTCATAGAAAAACTTTTATAAAGAAGATTTTAGATAAATGAACAAGTCTAATGTAAATGGTGTAAACGGCGAATCTTTTGCTGCAAGATACCTTATTAAAAAAGGCTATGATATTGTTGCACTGAATTATCATTCAAGATATGGTGAGATTGATATAATTGCTGAAGATGATGAATATATTTTGTTTGTAGAAGTAAAATCTCGTGATGAAAACGCTTTGTTTTTGCCAAGAGAAGCGGTTGACAGTCGAAAACAACAAAAGATTATTCAAACCGCAATGTTTTATTTATCGGCGGTAGAAACAGAAAAACAACCGAGATTTGATGTTATAGAAGTTTATTCAAACTCTGAAAATAAAAAAACCGCTAAAATTAATCATATTAAAAACGCTTTTTAAGAAAAGGGGTATTTAATGAAATACTTTGATTTACATTGTGATACTTTGTGCCGAGTTGCCGATGAAAACGGCAGTTTGCAACAAAACAATTACAATATTGATATAGACAGATTATCAAAATTTGAAAGTGCTACTCAAACTTTCGCTTGTTTTATCCACGATAAATACAAAGGCGAAGAAGCGTATAACAGATTTTTTGAACTTTATAAAATCTATCAAAATGCTGATTTTAAAAATGTAAATACAGTTTTGTCAATTGAAAATCTGTCTTGTCTTAATGGAAATATAGATAATATACATAAATTCAAAGAATGCGGAGTGAAAATCGCATCGCTTACTTGGAATGAAGACAACGGCATTGCAGGCGGTGCAGAGTCTGACGGCGGACTCACCGATTTTGGCAAAGAAGTTGTAAAAACACTTGAAAACGAAGATATAGTTATAGATGTTTCTCATCTTAATTTCAAAAGTTTTGCCGACCTTTGTTCAGTTGCTACAAAACCGTTTATTGCTACTCATTCTAATTCTTTTACAGTTCATCCGCATAAAAGAAATTTAAAAGACGAACAGTTTGAAATAATCGCTGATATTGGCGGTGTTGTAGGAATTAATTTTTATAATGAGTTTTTATGCGAAAAAGAGAGCGATTTTTCCGACCTTTTAAAGCATATTGAAAGATTTTTGCTTTTAGGCGGAGAAGACAGCATTGCACTTGGCAGTGATTTTGATGGTTGTGATGTTCATAAATCAATAAAAAGCGTTGAAAATATGCCGAAATTCTACTCATTTTTAGAAAATGAACTCGGAAGACATCTTGCAGACAAGATTTTTTATGAAAATTGTGCTTCTTTTTTCAAAATGTTTTGACAATAACATAAAAATAGTATATAATAATCTTTGAAAAATTTAAAATAAAGGTGAATGAAATGCGTTTTACAAGTACAAGAGCAAATAAAGACATTGAATCAGCACAGGCAATCTGTCAAGGCCTTTCTGAAGAAGGCGGACTTTTTGTTCCTAAAGCCTTTCCTGAAATTACTGATGAAGTAATTGATAAAATGGCTGATATGGACTACAAACAGAGAGCTTTTGAAGTTTTAAAACTTTACTTAACTGATTTTACTGACGATGAAATTAAAGCGTGCGTAAGCGGTGCTTATGATAACACATTTGATGATAACAATCCTGCACCTGTTGTAGAAGTTAAAAAAGGCGAGAATATTCTTGAACTTTGGCATGGTCCGACTTGTGCGTTTAAGGATATGGCTTTGCAGCTTCTTCCTTACTTGCTTACAACCTCTGCTAAAAAGGTTGCTAAAGGCAAAACTATGGTTATCTTGGTTGCAACTTCAGGCGATACAGGTAAAGCAGCCCTTGACGGCTTTGCAGATGTTGAAAATACAAAAATTATTGTATTTTATCCTGAAGACGGCGTTAGCCCAATGCAAAAATTGCAAATGACTACTCAAACAGGTAATAATGTTTCGGTTTGTGCTATTAAAGGTAACTTTGATGATGCTCAAACAGGCGTTAAACAAATTTTCGGTAATGATGAAATGAAAAAATATCTTGCTGATAAAAATATGGAATTTTCTTCTGCAAACTCAATCAACTTTGGCCGTTTAGTTCCACAGATTGTTTATTATGTTTCATCTTATATCGACCTTATCAAAACAGGCAGAATTAAAAAAGGCGATAAATTTAATGTAGTTGTACCAACAGGTAACTTTGGTAATATTCTTGCGGCTTACTATGCTAAACAAATGGGCATTCCGATAGCTAAATTTATCTGTGCTTCAAACAAAAATAATATCTTGACCGATTTTATTAACACAGGCGTTTATGATAGAAACCGTGAATTTTATACCACTTCTTCACCTTCGATGGATATTCTTATTTCATCAAACCTTGAGCGTCTTTTGTTCCATCTTTACAACGCTGATGATAAAAAAGTTTCAACTTTGATGAGTTCACTTAATAAAGACGGCGTTTATAAAATTGATGATGAAATTAAGGCTAAATTGTCAGATGAATTTTATGGCGGTTTTTGTGATGATGAAGCAACAAAAGCTACAATTTCAAAAATGTTTAAAGAGCATAACTACCTTTGCGATACTCATACCGCAGTTGCAGTTAATGTTTATGATAAATATGTTGAAGAAACAGGCGATAAAACAGTAACAGTTATCGCTTCAACTGCGTCTCCTTATAAATTTGCCGCATCAGTTTTACCGGCTGTTTATGACGGAGAAATGCCAACAACAGAGTTTGATATGGTTGAAAAACTTTCATCAGTTACTAACACAAAAATACCTAAATCATTAGCAGAGCTTAAAACAAAACAAGTTTTACACAAAACTTGCGTTGAAAAGCAAGAAATGAGCGATTTCATTAAGAAATTTTTAGGTTAAAATTAATCGGGTAACTACAAAATGCTAGTTGCCCGTTTGTTTTTATTATTGATAAATCGTTGACGGGGGTTTTTAAGTGGCGATTTTTGCAATTTCTGATTTGCATTTATCTTTTTCGGTTGATAAGCCTATGGATATTTTTAAAGGCTGGACTGATTATACCGAAAGATTAAAAGAAAATATTGAAAAAAGCGTCGGTGTAAATGATACTATTGTAATGCCCGGTGATATTTCTTGGGGACTTAAAATATCTGAAACAATCGAAGATTTTAGGTTTATTAATAATTTGCCCGGCAAAAAAATCATTGGCAAAGGTAACCATGATTTATGGTGGGAGTCGCTAACTAAAATGAACAGAATTATGAATGAAAACGGATTTGATACAATTTCGTTTTTGCATAATAATTGTTATGAAGTTGAAGATATTGCCGTTTGCGGAAGTCGTGGTTGGTTTTTCGATGATACCGCCGAGAAGAAAATCATTTTAAGGGAAGCAGGCAGACTTGAATTATCAATAAAAGCGGCTTTGGAAACTAAAAAAGAGCCTGTTTTGTTTCTTCATTATCCGCCGATTAGCAAAGATGCGGTTTGTGAAGAAATTATGGATGTTATTTTAAAATATAACATTAAAAATGTGTATTACGGACATATCCATAAAGCAGGTGCTTATAAGGCTTTTAACGGTGAATATAAAGGTGTTAATTTCAAGTGTATAAGCTGTGATTTAATGAACTTTGAGCCGTTACTTATAAAAAGTTGATTTTTTTTCAAAAAACAGTAGCAATTTTATGTTTTTTGTGTTATAATCGTCTCTAGCGGTGTATTTTTTACACTATTTCTTAAATAATA
>CAKSNE010000009.1 GCA_934476085.1 uncultured Eubacteriales bacterium
ATGATGATGTAATTGTGAAAGGAAAGAATCTTGATGGATAGTTTTAAAAATTTTGATGAAAACTATAAATTAGTTTGCGATAAAATTAATGAGGCAGCGATATCGGTTGGCAAAAACTTTGATGATGTTACTCTTTTGGCCGCTACTAAAACTGTTCCGGTTGAAGTAATTAATTACTCTTTTAATAAGGGTATTAAGTATATGGGCGAAAACAGAGTACAAGAGTTTTTATCTAAAGAAGAAGCACTTGATAAAGGCTTTCACAGACAGTTTATCGGCACTTTACAAACTAATAAGGTTAAGCAAATTGTTGGTAAAGTTGAGCTTATTCAATCAGTTGATTCATTAAAACTTGCAAAAGAAATTGCAAAACAAAGTTTAAATAAAAATATTGTTTCTGACGTATTGGTTGAAGTCAATATTGGTAACGAAGATGCCAAAAGCGGAATCAATAAAGATAATTTAAGTGAATTATTATCTGAAATAAGTGAAATAGATGGAATATCGGTTAAAGGTTTAATGACTTTAGGACCGATTTTCGAAACAAATCAACAAAAATCTAAATTTTTTGACGAAATGTATAAACTTTTTATTGACAATAGAGCAAAAATTTATGATAATATAAGTATGGATATTTTATCAATGGGTATGTCTAATGATTTTGATCTTGCTATAAAATGCGGAGCTAATATGGTTAGAGTAGGTTCGGCACTTTACGGCAAAAGAATATATAATTAAAAGGGTGGTATTATAATGGGTTTTTTAGATAATTTGAAAGGTTTTATTTCAACTGAAGATGATGGTTACGATCCAATAGATGATACAAACGGCACTGATGCTGTTGATAATCATCATCAAGATGATAACGATGTATATTCATCAAGCTATTCTTCAAATAACACAAATGCATCAAGCGGAAAATATGTAAATATTCATGGCGATTCAAAGCTTTCTGTTGTTCTTGTTAAGCCTGAATCTTTTGCAGAAGCAAGCAGTATTGCTGACCATTTAAACTCAAAAAGAACAGTTGTTTTAAATCTTGAATCAACAAGTAAAGATGTTTCAAGAAGACTTGTTGACTTTTTAAGCGGTGTTGCTTATGCAAACAGCGGTACTTTAAAAAGAGTTGCAAATTGTACATACATTATCACTCCATTTAATGTAGATGTAATGGGTGACGGTATGATAGATGATATATCAGACAATGGCGGTATGTATATCTAATGTCGATTGACACAGATAAATTAATATTAGCAAGATTACAAGATGCAGTAAAAATGACAGAATTGAAAAATATTCCGTCATTTTTAGGCTTTTTAAATGAACAAACTTTTTCAAATTGCAAAAACTATCTTGATAAAAATAATATAAGATACACCTATTCGGGCGGATTTTCAGATGCTTCAAGATTTTTTGTTGCAATTTTGCCGGATTGGGCCGATGAAAATATTGAGTTTCCTTTTTCTTGTTTGAAATTTGTTTTTAAAAGCGATTATTCTCTTTCTCATAGAGATTTTTTAGGAACTTTAATGTCACTTGGAATTGAGCGAGATAAAGTTGGCGATATAATTGTAAAAAGCGGAGAAGCTTATATTTTTGTCGATAATAAAATAGTTGATTTTGTAATTGAAAATATTACAAAAGTCGGTGGCGTTGGCGTTGAAATAATAATTTTCAGCGGCGAAATTAAAAGAGAACAAAATTTTGAAAACATTCAAAAGGTTATTGCGTCGGACAGGGCTGACTGTGTTGTCGGTGCTATTTGCAATTTATCTCGTGAAAAGGCAAAGACTTTTATTTTATCGGGAAACTTAATTGTAAATCATCTTTTATGTGACAATATTACATTTAGAATAAAAAACGGTGATGTTTTATCTTTGCGTAAAAAAGGCAAATTTATAGTAGAAAAAATTGAAGATAAAACAAGAAAAGGCAGATTGGTATTACAAGTTAAAAAATATCTTTGAAAGGAATATAAGAAAATGTTTACCGCAAATGAAATTAGAGAAATTGGTTTTTCAAAAGCCGGTATCGGTGGTTATAAATCAGCTGATGTTGATGAATTTCGTTTTAGAGTTGCTGATGACTTTGAAGCTTTGGAAAACAGTAATAAAGAATTAGTTGAGAAAATTAAAGTTTTGGCTGCTCATATTGAAAAATTACAAGAAAATGAAGAGTCAGTTAAAACTTGCCTTATAAATGCACAGGTTTCTGCTGATAAAGTTATGAGAGAAGCTGATAAAAAAGCTAAAGATATTCTTTCTGAAAGCGAAGCAAAGGCAGAACTTTTAATTAGCGAAGCTCAAAAGAAATCAGAGTATATTTATAATGAAACTAAAAAGAAAACAGAAGAATTTTTAACAACAGCAAAAGAAAAAGGCGATACAATTATCGCTGAAGCTGAAAATAAAGCTATTGTTTTAAGAAATGAAACAGATAAGAAAATTAATATTCAAAAACAAGTTTATGAGCGTCTTAAAAAAGAAATTGATTCATTCAGAGAAGGAGCAATTGCTAATTGCACAAAACAGTTAGAGCTTTTAAAAAGTGTTTCTGATTCTGAATTAATTCTTGATTCTGCAAGTGAAAAAGATACAACTAACGAAGAATTTAATGAAAAATTTACTGATAAATCTTTTGCACCTGAGAAAAAAGAGAAGAATGAGCCTAAAAAGGAAAAAGCGCCTTTAGTTGTTGATGAAATTAAACAAGATGACGAAGACGAAGAAAAACAAGGCAGTTTATTCGAATACAAACAGTAATTTTGGGGTGTTTTAGTGTTTAAAAAATATAAACACAAATTTTTTGCGGTTATTTTAGCGGTTGTTTTGGTTTTTGTTGATTATATAACAAAAGTTTTGGCAACAAATTATATGCCAAAAGATAAAACAATCAGCGTAATACCTTATTTAATTAATTTTAGATTTTTGTATAATGATGGTGCAGCTTTTGGAATTTTAGATGACAAAAGATGGGTGTTTATGCTTGCAACAGTTGTGTTTATTATTGTTGGTATAATCTATTTTGTTATGCTAAAACCTAATGATAAATTCACCGGTTATATAGTAATGCTTATAATTTCCGGCGGAATAGGTAATATGATTGATAGAACATCAACCGGTCAGGTTGTTGATTTTATAACTTTTGATTTTATTGATTTTCCGTCTTTTAATGTTGCTGATTGCTGTGTTGTAATCGGTTGCACCTTGTGGATTGTATATATTTTATTTGATATTTTCAAAAGCAAAAAGGAAACTGATAATGAATAATGTTTCTTTGACATATTTTGATTCAAAGCCGATAAGACTTGATAAGTTTATTGCAGATAACATCGAAGAAGTAAGCCGAAATGCAGTTATTTCATTAATTGAAACCGGCAATGTTTCGGTAAACGAAAAAACAGTTGCAAAAAGTTATAAGCTAAAGCAAAATGATGTTGTTAATATTACAATACCTGACCCTGTTTTTGATAAAGCGGAGCCTGAAAATATTCCGCTTGATATTGTTTATGAAGATAATGATTTACTAGTAGTAAACAAGCCTAAAGGTATGGTAGTTCATCCCGCTCCTGGTAATTACAGCGGAACGCTTGTAAACGCATTGTTATATCATTGTGGCGACAGCCTTTCGGGCATAAACGGCGTAATAAGACCGGGTATTGTTCATAGAATTGATAAAGATACAAGCGGGTTGTTAATTGTCGCTAAAAATGATAATTCACATAATTTTTTAGCAGCACAAATTAAAGAACATTCTTTTACAAGAGAATACGAAGCAATTTGCAGCGGTGTTTTTAAAGAAGATAATGGTACTATTGATGCACCAATCGGCAGACACCCTGTAAAACGCAAACAAATGGCAGTTACTGATAAAAATTCAAAAAATGCGGTAACTCATTATTCTGTAATAGAACGTTTTCAAAAACACACTTATGTTAAATTTAAACTTGAAACAGGCAGAACTCATCAAATAAGAGTTCATACCGCATATATTTCAAGACCTATTTTTAATGATCCTATTTACGGCAATCCTAAAGATACTACAAAAGATTTTTCAGGGCAGTGTTTACACGCCAGAAAAATAGGATTTATCCACCCTAATGGCGAGTATATGGAATTTACAAGTGACTTACCGCTTTATTTTAAAAATCAACTTGAAAAATTATATAGGAGTGAAAAATGAAACCACTTGACGATTATCTGTTAGTTGCAGATATGGATGGCACATTATATAAAAATCAAGACAATTTACCGCTTGTTAATAAAGAAGCTATTGAAAAATTTGTAAATCTCGGCGGAAAATTTACCGTTGCAACCGGCAGGGGTATTAAAACAGCTGAATTTATTACAAAGCTTATTGATTTTAATTGCCCGCTTATTGTTAATAACGGACACATTTTTTATGATTATGACAGAGAAAAAATTGTTGACTCAGTTGATTTTCCCGAAAGTGCTAAAGAGTTTTTAAAACTTATTATGGAGCGTTTTCCTAATGCGGGAATAGAAGTTTTTTCTGATGAAGATTTGTTTGTAATAAGAGAAAATGAAACAGTAATAAATCATTTATCTTATGAACATATTGAATATGATTTAACCGATTTAGAAGATGTTTTAGATTTGCCTTGGCAAAAGGTAATTGTAGAAGAAAGTGAAGATAAAATCGGTGAAATCAGAGATTTTGCTGAAAAAAACAAACCCGATGATTTAAGAATGTTAGCAACAAGTAAAGTTTTTATGGAGTTTGCCACTACTTATACCGATAAAGGTACTGCTATTTTAAAACTTGCTGATATGCTTGATATTCCTCATTCAAATGTTTGTGCTATCGGTAATTATTATAATGACCTTGAAATGATAGAAGCGGCAGGGATAGGTGCTATTGTTAATGATTCGCCTGCTGATTTAAAAGAAATTGCCGATTATATTACTACAAAAGACTGTGCTGACGGTGCATTGGCAGAATTTATTGATTATATTATCAATTTATAATTTGATTTTTTCATTGATTTATGGTATAGTATATAACAGTTTGACTGTTTTAAATATAATTTGATATTTTATGCGTCTGAAAAGGCGGAAAAGGAGAAAAAAATGGATATCAAAACCAAAAAAGAACTAGAAATTTTTGCAACAAAAGTTCGTATGGGTGTAATCGAAGGAACTTATTGCGCAAAAGCCGGACATCCGGGCGGTTCACTTTCTATCGCTGATGTGCTTTCTTGGCTTTACAATAAGGAATTAAGAGTTGACCCTAAGGACCCTAAAAATCCTAATAGAGACAGACTTGTTTTATCAAAAGGACACGCAGCTCCTGCTCTTTATGCAGCACTCGCTTTGAAAGGATTTTTCCCTGAAAGTGAAATTAAAACATTAAGACATAAAGGTGCTTTGTTACAAGGTCACCCTGATATGAAACACATTCCGGGTGTTGATATGTCAACAGGTTCACTCGGTCAAGGTATCTCTGCTGCTTGCGGTATGGCTATCGCAGGTAAAATGGATAATGCTGATTACAGAGTTTATGCTATTTTAGGTGATGGCGAAATTCAGGAAGGTCAGGTTTGGGAAGCTGCAATGTTCGCTGGTTTCAAAAAACTTGATAACCTTGTTGCTTTTGTTGATTTTAATAACCTTCAAATTGACGGTAGAATGACTGATGTAATGTCAACTTTACCTATTGATGAAAAATTTAAAGCTTTCAATTGGCATGTAATTACTATTGACGGTAATGATATTGAACAAATTGAAAAAGCTTATGAAGAAGCTAAAACTGTTAAAGGCAAACCTACTTGTATTGTTGCTAAAACAATCAAGGGTAAAGGCGTTTCATTTATGGAAGATAAATGCGATTGGCATGGTGTTGCTCCTAATGAGGAACAATATAACACCGCTATGGCAGAATTAAAAGAAACTTTGGCTGCATTGGAGGACTAATAATTATGGCAGATGTAATTAAAAAGGCTACTCGTGACGGTTACGGCGAGGGACTTATTGAACTCGGTAAAACAAGAAAAGATATGATCGTTCTTGATGCAGACTTAGCCGGTGCTACAAGAACAGGTAAATTTAAAGCAGCTTATCCTGATCAGTTTATTGATTGCGGTATTGCTGAGGGTAATATGATGAGTGTTGCAGCAGGTATCGCTACAACAGGCAGATTAGTATTTGCTTCAAGCTTTGCTATGTTTGCGGCAGGCCGTGCTTTTGAACAGGTTAGAAACTCAATTGGTTATCCACATCTTCCTGTAAAAATCGGTGCTACTCATGCAGGTATTTCTGTTGGTGAAGACGGTGCTACTCACCAGTGTAACGAAGATATTGCCCTTATGCGTACAATTCCAGGTATGACAATTATTAACCCTGCTGACGCTGTTGAAGCAAAAGCAGCAGTTATTGCAGCAGCTGATATTGAAGGACCTGTTTATATGCGTTTTGGCAGATATGCAGTTCCTGTATTTAATGATGAAGCTACTTACAAGTTTGAAGTAGGCAAGGCTGTTAAATTAAATGATGGTGATGATGTTACAATTATCGCAACAGGCTTAATGGTTGATGAAGCTAGAAAAGCTGCTGAAATCTTAAAAGCTGAAGGTATTAACGCTGATGTTTTAAATATTCATACAATCAAACCTTTAGATGAAGAAGCTGTTATCGCTTCTGCTAAAAAGACAGGTAAAGTTGTTACTGTTGAAGAACATTCAGTTATTGGCGGTTTAGGCTCAGCAGTTT
Source organism: uncultured Eubacteriales bacterium (assembly GCA_934476085.1). GTDB lineage: Bacteria > Bacillota > Clostridia > Oscillospirales > Acutalibacteraceae > RUG11462. Next base: position 6,729 of record CAKSNE010000009.1, read on the forward strand.
GTGATGTTTTGAGCGCTAAATGCCCTACAAAAGTTGTTAAAATCGGTATGAACGATGAATTTGGTATGTCGGGTAGTGCGGCTGATTTGCTTGAGCATTATGGATTTACCGCTGCTAATATCGTAAAAACTGTTAAAGAAATGTAATTATTGTTTAAAGGCTATTAAATTTGAACAAGTCCGAAAACAAACAATAGAAATAATGACCCCTATGGTAGAGTAAGAAACTACCATAGGGGATTTTTTATGTTAAGAAGTTATATGAAATAATAATCGAAAATTAAACAATTGAGAAAAGTTTAAGAAATATGGTAGAGTAGTCTTATCATTGAAGAATACATCAATTTCTACAACCGTTACCGTATTAAAGCAAAAACAAAACTGACTCCGCTTGAAAAACGAAATCAGTTTTGTTGCTTAAAATTTAATTTTTATCTTAGGATACTATTGTACTGTCTTAACAATCGTGTCAGTTATAAAAATAAAAGCTGTTTACAAGATTATTTAATTTTAACAGTTTTTACTTTAGTCCAATTGCTAAACGCTTTTTTTCCTGCACTATAAGAACGTATTTGAACCTTATATTTGCCTTTTTTAAGTTTGAGTGACTTTGTTGCAGATTTTTTAGTTTTAAAGTTCTTTATAATCCATTTGCCTTTAACTTTATATCTTACTTGAAAACCAACTGCATTTTTGACAGTTTTATATTTAATGGTAAGTTTTTTCTTAGAAGCTTTAAAAGTAGCTTTTGGTGTTTTTATTTTTTCTTGTTTAATAATAGGTTTTGTTGCAATAGGAGTATCTTTTTTAATTATTGGTACAATTTTTTGTTCAACTAAAACTGCTTTACAAACAGAACAATGCTTTCCTTCTGTTAAACCTGTTGAAGTTTCTGTCGCATCAATTGCTTTATCAATAGCAACTGTATGCTCAACAACATTGCCTCTTATTCTGTCATCGGTTTGATCTAGAATTTTAACCGAGAATTTTTGATTTAAATCAGATGTTATTTGAGTTTTATAAACATTACTTTCATCACGATCGTCATAATATTCCCAAACTCTGTGATATTTAGCACCGTCAGGTACTTCATTAGGAATAAAACTATATGTAGCACCCGGAATATAATAATTATTTCCGTTTTCGGCTTTACAATTATCCAAACCTACAAACATATATTTAACAGTTACTTTAAGTCCAAGGTCATCTTCATAAGTTGACCAATCACAACTAACACCGTTTACTTTTACATCGTCGAGTTTATTAAAGCGAGCAGAAATCTCTTTTGTTGTGATACGATAAGTTACTTTATATTGCTGATGTGCTTTTGCTTTTTCTCCGTAACGATTGATATAAGTTTCAGTACCATTTGACCATTTAACAGCATCTGAAGCGATGCTAATTGCAAGATTATCATCATTAAGGTCTAGATTACCATCAAGATATCTGCCTACTGCAACTATTGATTTGTCAGTAAATTCTAAAGTACCCTTGTAATAATCATTATCAATTGTTGCCGCAAAAGCAGTTGATGAAATACTTGTTGCTAAAACTAATACAGTAATAAGCATTGATATAATTTTTTTCATGAAAACATCTCCTTTTTATATAAATTTCCTTTTCCTAAAAGCGATAATAATCAAATTATCACTTTTAGGAAAAGGATTTTCATTAAAGAAATGAAAATCCAAATTGTTTTTCACTCAAGCAAAATTATGCTTTGTTTTTTGTTGCACCTATGATAAAGAGTACAGGAAGTACTAAACCACAGAAAAGTGAGAAGATATTTGATGCGCCAAAACTTGAATAACCGATTGCATTACAAACAGTACCGATTACGCAAAGTGCTGCTACAACAATACCAAAAGCCATGCACATTTTTGCTTTTTCAGGTTTTTTGCAGTTTGCAACACCGATAATTCCGGTAACAAACTCTGCAATAGCACTAATAAGCATTAAAACGCATGAAAAATAAATCATACCCATATTGTATTGACCTTCAAACAACGAATCTAATGCTGCAACTCCGAAAATAGCAACAAGGCTTGTGATTAAACTGATTGAACCGAAGATAATCATAAGAATACCGGTTACTTTAAGAAATCCCTGACCTTTTGTTACGTTTTGTTCCATAAAATTTTTCCTCCTAAAAATATATTTTGCGGTGTAACCACCAACAATGAAAAATGTTTTGAATTTCAACAAAATACGTATGTCGAAAATCAATGAATCAAATAAATGATTACTATAATTATTATACAAATCACTCGGTATTTATACATCTATCAAAAGATATAGAAAATATATTATTTTTTGTGTTTTTAGAAAAAAGCAAGCATTTGTTAATACAAATGCTTGCCGGTGTAAAGCATATTAGTCTAAGTTAACAGCAAGTCCGCTAACCCTTGCTTCAATAGCCAAAGTTGTGCGATTGGCACACCCTGTTTTTACAAGCATATTGTGGATATGCGTTTTAACTGTTCCTTCGGAAATGTTAAGTTTTTTTGCAATTTCGCTATTGGAAATTCCTTTTGTCATAAGGCGTAAAACTTTTAATTCACCTTCAGTAAATTCTTCGCTGGCCGCTAAATGAACATTAACTTTTGGGGCACTTTCAGGATATACGTGCTCGCCGGCAACGGTTCTATCTATAACATCAAGAATAGTTTCCTTAGAAACTTCTTTGAACCAAAAACTTTCAATACCAATCTCTTTAGCACGTTTTATCCATGAATTTTCAGCCATAGAAGTAACCGAGATAATCTTAATATCAGGACGCATTTTTTTAATTTTTGCAGCAGCGTCCAGTCCGTTTGAACCATCATTCATTAAAATATCCATTATAATAACGTCAATAGCCGCACTTTTTGAAAAAGCATCAGCGAATGAAGCAGATTCTTCCACACAAACAACTTTATAATTGTCATTTCCTTTTAAATACAACTCAAAAAGTTCACGAGCCACACGAGAATCATCTACAATCATAACTCTTGTTTTTTTCATTATTTACACTCCTTTTGGCAATGAAATTTTTAAAATAAAACGGTAATTACTTTCAATTGTCATATTTCCATTAGCGTCTTCAACAATTGTTCTCAAGTTTTTAAGTCCGCCTTTTTCAACTATTGTACCGTTTGGTGCTTTGCCGTTGTTTGTGATTATTATAAGAATTTTTTCATTTTCTTCGCTAATGCAAACATCAATAACGTTGCCGTTTGCGTGTTTAACTGTGTTAGTTAAACATTCGCGAAGTGCTGCAATTAAAACAGATTTTTGCCGTTCATTCTTAGGCAAACAGCCATTTAAATTGATTTTCACACCGATATTTTCGGCAGAATGCATCAGCACATCCCAATCACTGCCTTCGCCATTAGGATCAGTTTCATTTTTCATCACTGCGGTGTTATATTGCCATAAAAACAATAGTTCTTCGCGGTTACGCATATCCTTAGGTTCAGCAAGATATTTTCTTAGCATTAGCAATGCTCTGCCTAAATCATCGTGAACCCTGATAATCGCATTCAAAATTTCTTTTTCTCTTGTTACCCTTGTAACCTCACGATTAAATTTTCGTAAACGCTCACCAACCGCATCCATACGTTTGTTGCGTTTTTTTAATTCAGTATTAAGTTCATATTGCGTTGTAATATTATATGCAACTAACTCTACAATTTCATTTTTATTATCATAAATTGTTTTTCTTCGAAAATCCCATACTTGATTATCGGCAGTTTTTATTGTTACGTTAGGAACAACTCGTATTAATTGAGCATTGTTTTTCAAAGGCTTTGTTTTTATATCTTCAAAAAATCTATCTGCGTTCAAAATACTTTTTTCAAATAATTCAGAACAAAGTCTGCTCATTTTTGTATTTACTAAGATCGGCATACCGGATTTTAATGAAAAACAAACGCCGTCGGGTAAATTATCAAGACTTTCTTTTATAGCAGAAGGAGTTAAAACAGTCTTTAGCTTTTGATAGAGATATGTTGCATACGAAGCTAATCCAACGCTAAGAAAAACGAGAACTGACATAACCGCATAAAGCGGTAACTCACCAATAAATTTTGCTAATGCCGACATATGAATTTCACTTCTTGAAATATCAGAAATGCCAATCAATACTACTGATGATGTTATTGCAATAAAAAGCGACACTAAACGAGTTTTTAAATTCAAACGATAAGAAAAGGTTTTAACACAAGCATATACCGCAACCGCTGTGAGCAGTACCGCATATGTGCCAAAACAAATATATATTAAATTATTAACCAAGTTAAATTTTATCATATGCACTCTCCTTTGAGCGGAAGTTCGAGTGTTATATACTCGGTTTCATCTTCAAAACAGGTATTTAAAAATCCATTAAATGACAATAATTTTTCTAAAAACAATCGTTTATCAAGAGCTTTTTTTGCACCGCTTAATTGAACACGAAAAGTTATTTTTTCATCAATAATTAAATTTACTAAAACAGCGTTTATGTTATATAAATCACTCTCAATCGCTGCTTGAAAAATCTCATAAACAAGCAATGCTTTATTGCCGTCCAGCATATCTTCGCCAACAAACTCGCTATCTGCCAAAATTCCGCACAAGTGCAAATATTCAAGCGATTCTGTCAAAGAAAAACGCAATTCATTACTATGAATACAACTGCCTTTATGCAAATGAAGCAATATATTTGAGTGCCGTTTAATATATACTCCGATAACCGAAGCATATTTCATTGTTTTTTCAAACTCTAATTCATCGTCAGGCAAATTTTCTAAAATCTTACTTAAAGTTTCTAATTGTTTGTTGACACTTAATGCCATACTATCATAAAGTTTGTTTTTTTCTTCAATTTTAGTGCGTTTTTCTTTAAGTTTGTTTTCTTCTGCCAAAATTGCATTTTCTTCTGCCAAAACATCGCCTAAATCTTCGAGTTTTTCATTTATTTTATTAATTTCTGTTATATCTTTGATCCAGTATCCGTATCCCGCTTGAATTGAATGGCTTTGTAATATTGTATTTTTATCGTTAAGTAAAATTTGTTTATCTTGAGCACTTTTTACCTGCTCTAAACTAACATCAATACATTTTTTTGAGCGAAACCTTATATTTCCGTTTAAATCAATAATTCCGCCGCCGATTGTCGATAAGTGCCAAAGTTTTGGGTAGCCGTCGTTTGACGGAAAAAGTCGTGCTAAAATTAAGCTTTCCGTAAATGCAGGAAAAATAAAACAAATCATTTCAGCAACTTTAAAAAGTTCTGCAACGACTGTATTTTTATCTATCAAAAATAAAACAATATATAGAATTCCCACACCAAGCGGTAATAACGGCATCCAAATATTTTTGCGATATTCCAAAACAGAGCATCTGACAATTGTAATAGCAAGAATTGAAACGAATAACACTACCATCCACGCCAAAGTTAAATAATATAAAGGGCCGTAAATATAGGTGCTGTTATTAGTCCAATTAGCAATTCCGTTTGGAAAATAAAAGGCGAGTCCGTGTAAATCGTTGGTCATAACACCTAAAACGAGCAACACCGCAGGTATGTATAAAAGTTTCCAACGCCTATTAATATGCTGATTAGACCCTTTTCCTATATGCAACACCGCAAAAAACATCCACAATAGCATAAAAACCTGTGGAAAATAGTATAAATACCATGCGTAGCGTGTTGTAAAATGAGCATTAGGCAAAAATATGAATTTAATTGTTCTCAAAGTCATTAAAAAGACAATCATAATTGCCATTGCAATAATATATTTACGCTCTTGAGTTTCAACTAATCTGCGTTGAAGCTGGCTTATCCAAATCGACGCAGCGGTAATAAACAACAAAAATATAACTGTATTGCTTGGAATTTGAACTAAATTCTCACGCACTAAGCGAATGACTCCTGTCATAAGCACAAGCAAAACACAAACAATATCAAGTATCTTTGTTCTTTTACTGCTATTCATTGCTATATCCCCCAAAAACCTTTTATAAATTTATTATATACTAAATCAAGGTCAAAGTCTAGTTTAGAATATATAAACAGCAATTATATCTTTTAATAAAAAATTAAAAAGAAAATAGCCTCCTTTTTAAAGGAGGCTATTTTCTACTTAGAGGTCGTCTTTTTCTTTCTATTTATAATTACAATAGTTGAAAAAGCTATAAAGCTTAAAATCATAAAGAATAGGGAAGTAGTTTTATTTGTATCTCCTGTTTGTGGACTTGTTGGATTTTTAGGAGATTTGTTTCCGTTTTCGTTTGATTTATTACCATTCTTTTTAGTCGTTTTTTCACTTGTTTTTGTTTCATTAACAGTGATTTCGCTGGTAGCAGTACCTGAAATTGTCTTAATCTCAACTGTATGTTTTCCGCTTGAAAGAGAGTTTAGATATTTTGCACTTAAAGTGATTTTAGAAGTTGTACTATCAGTAGTATAATCATCCTTCTCAAGTTCTTTACCATCTACTGAAACGCTAACTAAATCATCAATTAAACCATCAATTTTAACTGATAAGCCATTGTTGCTGCCTAAAACAAATTTTCCGTTGTTACCTTCAATTATTGTAGGAGCAATTTTTGCAACACTTTCAGTTTTTGTTTTTGCACAGAATTTGCAGGTGTAAGTTTTAACGCCTTCTTTAGCAGCTGTTGCTGGAGTAGTTATTTTACCTTCATCAAATTCATGAGCTTGTTTTGTATCTAAAACATCACAGTTTTCACGTGTGCATTTATGCCAATGATTTTCATCGTCATAAAGTGCATCTCCGCTAAAGTCATGTCCAAGTTCTTTAATAACAAAAGATTTGGTATCTTCATAAGCGGTTGATTTATCAATTACACCGTTCTTATCAGCAAAATATTTTTTGCAGTCATCACAGTACCAATAAGCTTTGTTACCTTTTTCGGTACAGGTTGGAGCTTTGTAATCAGTTTTAACCGCATTTTTATGGTCGATTTTTTCAATGTCAAATATGTCTTTTCCGTCATAAGCGGTTGACTTATCAATTACACCGTCGTTGTCAGCAAAATATTTGCCGCAATCACCGCAGTACCAATAATCTTTGTTACCTTTTTCAGTACAGATAGATGCTTTGAAATCAGTTTTAACCGCATTTTTATGGTCAATTTTTTCAATATCAAAAACATCTTTGCTGTCATAAGCGGTATCGCCGTTTAAAGTGCCGTTGTCGTCTGCAAAATATTTTTGACAATCACCGCAGTACCAATAATCTTTGTTACCTTTTTCAGTACAGGTAGGTGCCTTGTAATCTGTTTTAACTGCGTCTTTGTGATTGATTTTTTCAATGTCAAAAACATCTTTGCTGTCATAAGCGGTTGATTTATCAATTGCACCGTCTTTATCAGCAAAATATTTATTACAGTCGCCACAATACCAATAAGCCTTGTTACCTTTTTCAGTACAAATAGGAGCTTTGTAATCAGTTTTAACCGCATTTTTATGGTCAATTTTTTCAATGTCAAAAACATCTTTGCTGTCATAAGCGGTATCGCCGTTTAAAGTGCCGTTGTCGTCTGCAAAATATTTTTGACAATCACCGCAGTACCAATAATCTTTGTTACCTTTTTCAGTACAGGTAGGTGCCTTGTAATCTGTTTTAACTGCGTCTTTGTGATTGATTTTTTCAATGTCAAAAACATCTTTGCTGTCATAAGCGGTTGATTTATCAATTGCACCGTCTTTATCAGCAAAATATTTATTACAGTCGCCACAATACCAATAAGCCTTGTTACCTTTTTCAGTACAAATAGGAGCTTTGTAATCAGTTTTAACCGCATTTTTATGGTCAATTTTTTCAATGTCAAAAACATCTTTGCTGTCATAAGCGGTTGATTTTACAATCACTCCGTCATCATCTGCAAAATATTTTTCACAGTCGCCACAATACCAATAAGTTTCGTTACCTTTTTCGGTACAAATAGGTGCTTTGTAATCGGTTTTAACCGCATTTTTGTGGTCAATTTTCTCTATATCAAAAGTATCTTTGCTGTCATAAGCGGTTGATGTATCAATTGCACCGTTATTATCTGCAAAATATTTTCCGCAAACAGGGCAGTACCAATAAGCTTCGTTACCTTTTTCAGTACAGGTTGGAGCTTTGTATTCAGTCTTTGTTGACGTTTTATGATAATCGGTAGTATCTGTTATTTTAATTGTAACACTTGACTGTGATACTTCGTTGCCTTCAACACCCATAGGATTAAATACAAATGTTAAAGAAACTTCGTCGCCATCAATGTATTTATTAAGATAATTTTTACTAATAACAACCTTATTGCCGTCTACAGTATAATCTGTATTGGCGGTTAATGTAGTTTGACCGTTTTTAATTTCTTTTAATGTATTATCATTAAGTGTTAAATCAACTGTAATGTCGCTTTGCTTTTCGGTATTAAGATCAAATACATCTTTTTGTAAAGTTGCGATACTGTCGCTATAAAGTACAATGCCTTGGTCATTGCAGATTACTTTATTTCCTGCGTTATCTGTTACTTTAATATAAACAATTTTTTTGCAGTTTGGAGTGAGATTTAAACTATCGGTCCATTCAGTAATCTCTGAAACATTTGCAATTTCGCTGTCAGCCGCATAGTACATAATGTTATTAACGCCGCTCAAATCGTCTTCGGCTTTTGCTTCAACCGAAACATTTTCTTTAAAGAACAAGCCGAAAGTAATTGTATTAAGAATCTTTTTAAAAGTATTATCGTTGTATTTTACTTCGATATTATTAGGTATTGTTTTATCGAGTTTATAAGATACAGTGCCTTTATAAACACAACCGGTTTCGTTTGATTTTAAATATATTTCTAAAGTACCGTTGTTAGATTCATCATCTATGGTTATGCTATCTGCTAACTTGGTACCGATAGTACCGATTTTGTAACCATCATTTGCAGTTATAGTAATATTGCTGTTATACCAGCCTTTTTCATTTGCCTGAGGCATAGAATACATAGAATCATCAGCAGTACCATATGCTATTGTGAATGTATGTGAAGTTTCTCCTTTGTAGTTGCCTTTTAAAACGATTTTTACGTTGCCTTGACCAATAATATTCTTTCCATAGGTTAATTCATAATCGGTGCCTTTGGTAAGAGTTTTTTCGCCGTATTTAACTTCAGGAACAGGTTTTATAATATTGCCTGTAAAAATATAATTATCCTCGATACCTGTTACAGTAAGGTCGCTGTTAGTAAGTGCTTTTGGTAAAATCTCAAATTTCCAACTGTCTAAAGTAAGATCTTTTAATGAATTGTATTCATCGGATTCATCAACATCAATCTTAACTGTATAAACTCCTGCATCTGTCGGAGCAGTAGGAAGTTTGGTTCCTTTTGAATTATAATACTTAACAGTAATAGCACCACAGGCAATGCCGTCTTTCGCTGTAACTGTTGCTGTTTTTTCATTTCCGTCATAGGTTAAATTAGTAGGGGGTGTAAAAACAAAATTATCAATTGAAAGGTTTGCAAGTATTTTTTTGATTAAAACTTTATTAGATTTCAATACGGTTTCGTATTCTTTGTTATCACTTACTATTTTTGCGGCGTCGGATTCGGTGATAGTATAGCCGCTGCCATTTGCAATGATGCCATTGTTTGCTTTAACATTTGAATTTGTTACGCCTATTTTGCCACCTGTAAGACTACCGGTTACCGCTAATTGAGTTGTATAACTACTTGGATTATTAAGATAGAAGTTATTATCAACATCAACATTTTTGTTGTTTTCTACAGTAACATTGCCGCTTATATTCAACTTGACGCTACTTGCCTTGGTGCTACTTGCATAAATACCGCCGCCTTTACCCGGGGCATCTGCTGTACCAACCTTGTTTGATGTTATATTGCTGCTTGTCAAATTTAAAGTGCTGCATTGTCCGATGTGCACACCGCCGCCTTCGGCAGTTGCGGTGTTATTGGTTATACTGCCACCGGAGATGTTAACTTGTAAATTACCGCTCCATGATGCGTTGAAAATACCGCCGCCGTAAGCTGCATTGTTAAATCCAATGCTACCGCCTTTTATATTTAAGATTGAGTTGTCATTGGTACGCCTATTGAAAATACCGCCGCCGTGTTCAAGAGCGGAGTTGTCGTTTATGCTTCCGCCTGTCATAGTAAATTGTCTATCAGTAAAAACGCCGCCGCCGTTTCTGGCGTTGTTATTGCTTATGCTTCCGCCATAAAAGTTAAACTCACCGTAAGACAGTACACCGCCGCCGAAACTTCCGTTGTTTCTGCTTATTGTACCGCCGTATATATTTAACAAGCAGCCGGCGCCGTTGCATATACCGCCGCCCATGGTTTCATTATCTATGTCTTTAGAAACATACTTAGACAAACCGTTGCCGGTAATAGTGCCGGCATACATATTTAAGGTGTTAGTACTATGCATTCCACGTCTTATATGTATTCCGTAACCGTCATTGCCTTTAAAAGTTCCGCCGTAAAGATTAACATTTCCTTCATCAACATAAATACCACAGGCAGTGGTATCTTTAAAGTTACCGCTGTAAATATCGACATAGCTGTTATTGCCATCCATAAATATACAGCTTAAACCCTTAGTATTCGATTTAATCGATCCGGTGTTTTTGCAGTCTGTCAGTATAAGTTTTGTATTGCCCTGAACATAAATAACACCGTATGGATAATTTGCTGCATGATCTTTGTAAAATTGATCAAAGTTGTCTATAATACTGTAACCGTTAAGGCAAATGGTTATTGTTTTGCTGGTTTGACCGGATTGAATGAAATAAGGCTTATCAAGATAGCAGTTTTGGGTAAGATAATATTTGCCTTCTTCCCAAGGTAAAGAATCGGATTTTGTCCAGGCTGTAAACTCAGTAAGATTTTCTTTGTTGTGATTGCCTACTTCTCTGTGAGTTTTTCCGCAAAGACAATGTGTGTGTTCACTTGCCGCATTAGCCGAAAGCGAAACTATCGGCATTGCACAAAAAACCATAACAATACTTAAAAAGCTTGCAACTAACTGTCTTTTTTTAGTAGAAAAAAGTTTAAAGTTTTTACCAAGTTTTCTAAACATCATTACTAGCGGATACATTAGCAAAATAGCAATACTTTCCGCTTTTTCTCGTTTTGAGATTTGCTTAGTTTTTTTCATTTTGGTAGGTTACCCCCTTTATATTTATAATAGCATTTTATCATATATTTAATACCAAAAATAATATCAGCGTGAAATGTCGTTTTTTTGGAGTGAAATGCAATACATTTTTTGTTGAAAAATGTATTGCTATATAGTAAAATAAAAATAGAAATTATAGGGGAGAAAAGTTATGATAAAAATAGCTGTTTGTGATGATAACAAAGAGTTTTTAAAAAATGCTATTGAACTTATTCAAAAATGGTCTGAAATAAGTGAAATACCGGTAAAAACGTTTACTTTTAATAATGGCGATGAGCTTATAGAAAAAGCAGATGATAATGATTTCGACATCATTTTTCTTGATATTATAATGCCGTTGATTAACGGAATGGATACTGCAAAAGAACTACGCCAAAGAAATAATTCAATAAAAATAGTTTTTTTAACTTCTTCTCCTGAATTTGCTCTTGAATCTTATGAAGTAAGAGCAACGGATTATCTTTTAAAACCCGTTACTTTTGAAAAAATAAAAAAAGTTTTAGATGAATGTTCTGCTGAGTTTAAAAAAGAACCCGAAAACATCATTGTAAAAACAACATTTGGTTTTCAAAAAATTTATTTTTATAATATTGAGTATGCTGAAGCACAAAATAAAAAGGTTATTTTTTATTTAAAAACGGGAAAAATGGTTGAATCTACCGATCCGCTTTATTCCTTTGAAGATAAATTAACAAATTCCAATGGATTTTTTAAATGCCATAGAAGCTACCTTGTTTATTTACCAAACATAGACCATTTCAGTACTACTGAAATTACTACAAAATCCGGGCGTAATATTCCAATTGCAAGGGGTTATGCTAAAGCGTTTAAAGAAGCGTATTTTTCGCTTATGTTTCGTGAATGATAAAGGAGTAAGTTTTTATGCTTGAAACAATTTTAAGCTTTATACATAATGCAACAACGCTTTTATTCGGCGTTTATATATCAGCGGCTTTTTTGGGAATTAGAATGAACAAAAAGAATATTTTTATATTGCTTGGTTTTACCTGTTCAGTCAGCGTTATTTATGTTTCAACATTTTTGCTTTTTGGCGAAAGCGTTACCGAACAGGCTTATCCGCTTATTGTTCATTTGCCTTTGGCTTTGTTTTTAAGCTTGCTTTATAAACACAAAATTGCATTGTCAGCACTATCTGTGCTAACCGCTTATTTGTGTTGTCAAATAAGCAACTGGGTTGGTTTAGCGGTATTAAATTTAACTCATTTAATGTGGGTTTATTATAGCGTTAGAATTGTTGTTACGCTTAGTGTTTTTGTTTTTCTAATACGCTTTGTTTCAGATGCAACCGCAAAACTGCTAGAAAAACCTACAAAAGACATTTTGATTTTAGGATTAATGCCTTTTGTTTATTATTTGTTTGATTATATAACAGAGGTTTATACCGGATTATTGTATTCGGGACTTGAATCTGTTGTAGAATTTTTAGGTTTTATGCTTTGTATTTTCTATATTCTTTTTATATTTTTATATTTTAAACAGTATGAAGAAAAATTGGAAACAGAGCAGTGGAACCGTCTTATGAAAATGCAACAGTCACAATCTCAAAAAGAAATAGAAGCGATAAAGCGTTCGGAATATGCGGTTTCTATACTTCGCCATGATATGCGACATTTTCTTTCAAATATTTCTGTTTATATCGAAAACGGGGAAACAAAAAAAGCACAGTCATATATCAACGAAATTATTCATACAACAGATAAAACCGCAACACAAAAATATTGTAAAAATGAGCTTGTAAATATGATTTTATCATCTCATGAAAGTGAGATAAAAGACAATAATATTAATTTTGAATATTCTATTCAATTGCCGAGTGAGTTGTCTGTATCTGATGTTGATTTAACGTCGATTTTATCAAATGCACTTGAAAACGCTATTATTGCGGTATTGCCGTTAGAAGAACATAAGCGTTTTATAAAGCTTGATTTGCATATGAATGATAATAAACTCTTAATTGAAATAAAAAATACTTTTGCTAATAAACCTACGCTTCAAGATGGCTTGCCTCAAACCGGTGAAGAAGGTCATGGATTCGGAACAAAAAGTATACGATATGTTGCTGAAAAGTTAAATGGTCATTGTCAATTTTCTATTAATGATGATTTATTTGTATTACAAGTTATTATTTAAAAAAGAGAGATTTTAAAATCTCTCTTTTTTAAAGTTTTAGTTGACTTTTTATTTTAAAAAATATATAATTTAAAAAGTGATTTTTAAACGAGGGTTATTTATGAAATATCTTTTTCCGTTAAGTTTTAAAGTTAATTCTGAAAAAGCAACAACATTGGCATTGGTTTGTTTGATTTATATTGTTGTATTTTATTTAGTAAAGTTCTTATGCGGTTTATCAAGCGTTTTTGTTTTGGGGTTTAATATAATCTCTTCAGTTGTTGGAATGTATTGTTTAATGGGAGTTATTGCTGCTATTTTAGTTTATATGAAACGCTTATAAAATCATTTAAAGAAATAAATATTATGCACTTGTGGCGGAATTGGCAGACGCGCTAGATTCAGATTCTAGTGATAGCAATATCGTGCAGGTTCAAGTCCTGTCAGGTGCACCAAAAAGGGTAGTTTTTTAAACTACCCTTATTTTTTAAACAAAGATTTAGAGAAGAAGTATAAGGGAAAAACTTATATTTATAATCTGGGTCTAAAAAGTTGCATAGGTGTTTTTAATGTTTTCTTCACTTTCTAAAAGGCATTCAATAAGAATAGGATTAAAAGTACCGCATTCACCGTTTAAAATCATTTGAATAGCCTCTTTGTGTGAAAAGGCTTTTTTATAAACCCTGTCGCTTACAAGTGCATCATAAACATCTGCAATAGATACTACCTGTGCGGTAATAGGAATTTCATCTTCCTTTAGTCCATCAGGATAACCTTTGCCATCATATCTTTCATGATGCCACCTGCATATTTCATAAGCCGTTTTTACTAATGGTTCGTTTTGATAAGCAGTTAAGCTTTTTAGCATTGCCGCACCGAGTAAAGTATGAGTTTTCATAATATTAAACTCTGCATCAGTAAGTTTACCGGGTTTATTTAATATTTTATCATCAATTCCGATTTTTCCGATATCATGGAGTGATGAAGCAGTAACAATTAATGAACAGTCATTCCAAGTTAGTTTATATTTATCGGTTTTTTGCATTAATCTTTCGAGCAATAATCCGGTTAACTTGTTAATGTGTTTAACATGAAGACCGCTTTCACCGTTTCTAAATTCGACAATTTGGCTCAAAATACTAATCATAATTCTGTTGTTTTTCTCTTTATCATGAGTTTGTTTATTGAGCAGTGAAATAAGTCTTCTTTGTTTTGAATAAAGTTTAATAGTATTATAAACTCTTTGATATATAACCTTAGAATCAAATGGTTTGCTGATATAATCGGAAACGCCTAATTCAAAACAATGTTTAATTGATGAATCAGAATATTCGTCTGAAATCATAATTACCGGAATATCTTCAATATAGTGATTTCTGTTCATATAAGTTAAAACATCAAAACCGTTCATAACAGGCATTGCTATATCAAGTAATATAAGGCTGATACCTGTTCCGTATTGTCTGATTAAATCTAAACATTCTTCACCGTTTTTAGCTACTAAAACTCTGAAATCTTTATTTAAGATTTCAGAAAGTAATTCACAATTCGTTTCAGAATCATCAACAATTAAAATTTGTTGTTTAGCAATAGAATTGTTAACAACTTTAGAGTTTTTATAATAATTCTTATTTGTTACAACTTTGTTTTTGCTTAGTTTTGCCTGATACATTGATCGGTCGGCAAGATTAACAGCTTCTTCAACAACTTCGTTTTCAGATAAAATACCGCCGATGCTGACAGAAGTTTGAAGTCTTGGAAATTCAGCAAAAGAAATTTTTCTAACCTGCTTTAGAATGTTTTTTAAGGTAATTTTAAAGTCATTTTCATTTGTATTAGGTAATACTAAAAGAAACTCATCTCCGCCGTAACGAACACAAATATCTTCTCGTTTAATATTGTTTTTAATTGTTTTTGCTATTGAAACTAATATTAAATCGCCGGCTCTGTGTCCAAAAACATCGTTACTTATTTTAAAATCATCAATATCAATAATTGCAATTCCGGCGTTTAAGTTTTTTTGTTTTAAATTTTCTTCGTAATATTTTCGATTATAAACACTGGTTAGTGCATCACGATAAGTTTCGTTTTTAAATTGTCTTATTTGATAGTCATAATCTTTAACAATATCGCTTACATCAGTTCTTGATAAAATAACAATTTTTTTATCTTCATCAAAATAAGAGAAGGTGTACTTTTTATACGAAAAATTACCGCTTTCGTTATGCATTGTTGCATGCAAAATATACTCATCATGGTTTTCAAGCTTTTTAACGACATAAGAAAGCCTCATATTATTAATAAGGGGTTCAATTTCTTCTTCAACCATGTATTTTTTAATAAATTCTTCGACTTTTTGATTATAATCAGAATAGCTTTGTGGTTCAGCTAAACCGGTATCAGTCGAATATTGAATAATAAAATTTGAATTTTGAACATCAATATAAACAATGCTATCAAAAATACGATTTACTGTTTTATGCAATGAGCTCTCTTTGATTTCATCATAAATATCTTTAGCAGAAATAAAGAGACTGTTTTCATCTTGCTTTTCAATTATTATTTTGTGCCACTTTAAATCAACAGTGTTGTCTTTAAAACGCAAGAAAAACTGTAAATTTTCTTTAGATGATTTGCAAAAACTTTTTAAAAAATCATCAGATAAATATTTATCCCAAATATCTTGATCAATTTCAAACAAATAATTCTTTTTATAAAACTCAGTAAGTTCAGAAAGTTTATGCCACTGAAATTCATTGTTTTTCACCATTTTATCATAGTGGATATAAACTTCTTGTCTTTTTAAATCATACTCCCAAATTGCATCGCAAAAATTCTGTAGAGTTTTTGTTAATAGTTTTTTCTCTATCATTAAAAATTCCTCGTAAAATTAGTTTTATCACTCAAAAAAAGATAAAAATTGATTAGTTTAAGAGAGTTTCTAATACTCTCTTTTTATGCTGATTTTACTTATTAATTTTATCATATATTTTTAATTTTGTCAAAAAATAAAATGAAAAAGAAAAAGAAAAGTCAATATGACCAAAAACGGTCATATTGACTTGTTTAAATTAACAAATAAATTAAAATTTAATCTTTTCAGCAAGGTAATTTTCGAGATCTTCAATAGCAACTAACTCTTGTTTCATTGTATCTCTGTCACGAACTGTAACTTTGCCTGTTTCTTCGGTTTCAAAGTCATAAGTAATGCAGAAAGGTGTACCGATCTCATCTTGTCTGCGATAACGTTTACCGATTGAGCCGGTAACATCAAAGTCAACCATAAATGATTTTGAAAGTTTGTTTTGAACTTCAAGTGCTTTGTCGGCAAGCTTTTTAGAAAGTGGTAAAACTGCTGCTTTGTAAGGAGCAATTACCGGACTTAAATGAAGAACAACACGAGTATCGTTTTTCTCTGCGTCTAAAACTTCTTCGTCATAAGCTTCACAAAGGAGAGCTAAAACGGTTCTGTCAAGACCGTAAGTAGATTCAATAATATATGGAATAAATTTCTCGTTTGTTTCAGGGTCTAAATATTCTTGTTTTTGACCTGAATACTCTTGGTGACGAGTAAGGTCAAAGTTAGTACGGTTATGAGTACCGTTAATTTCGCCCCAACCGAATGGGAATAAGAATTCAATATCACAAGCTGCTTTTGCGTAGTGAGCAAGTTTTTCGTGGTCGTGAAAACGAAGATGGTCAGCAGGAATTCCAAGGTCTTTATAATACTGCATACCATATTCTTTAAAGTAATCGTAAAGTTCGTTATCGTCGCCTTCTTTACAGAAAGTCTGGAATTCCATTTGTTCAAATTCAATTGTTCTGAAAGTAAAGTTACCCGGGGTAATCTCGTTTCTGAATGCTTTACCGATCTGACCGATTGAGAAAGGCAATTTTGCTCTCATTGAACGCTGAACATTAAGGAAGTTTACATACTCACCCTGAGCGTTTTCAGGACGAAGATAAATAACGCTTTTTGCATTATTAGTAACGCCACGGAATGTTTGGAACATTAAGTTAAACTCACGAATGTCAGTAAAGTTGTGTTTACCGCAATGTGGACAAGGAATAGAATGTTCTTTAATAAAATCAAACATTTCTTCTTTTGTCATTCCGTCAGCGTGAGCGTTAGGATCAAAGTCATCTATCAAATTATCTGCTCTATGACGCATTTTACATTCTTTACAGTCTAAAAGCGGATCAGAGAATGAAGCAACGTGACCGCTTGCTTCCCAAACACGAGGATTCATAAGAATATCAGCGTCAACTTCGTAGCTGTTTACTCTTTCTTGAATAAATCTCTTTCTCCAAGTATCTTTAACATTGTTTTTAAGTCTTGCACCTAATGGGCCGTAATCCCAAGTGTTAGCCAAACCACCGTAGATTTCACTACCGGGGAAGATAAAGCCTCTGTTTTTACAAAGGGCAACAACTTTTTCTAAACTCTTGTCTTTGTTATCCATTTTAAAAAACCAATCCTTATTTAAAATTTACATATTACAAAATATTATAGCAAAAAACTATCGAAAATTCAAGATGTTTTATTATTTTAGAGCAAAGGAGCAAAAGCCTTTAAAATACTTATGATTATTCTTGCAAATAAATTATGGCGTTTAGGCTCTAAAATATTTTCGCTAACTTCAAAAAGCTTGTCAAAATCAGCTTTTATATCGGCTACTGCCGAACTTAAATACATCCAAACCGCACATTCATAATGTAAATACAAACTCCTGAAATCAAGGTTTACTGTGCCGACTATTGCATATTTATCATCGCAAACTAAATTTTTAGCGTGAATAAATCCCGGTGTGTATTCGTAAATTTTAACGCCGTATTTTATTAAAGTTTCATAATATGAGCGTGATAAAAAATGAATATATTTATGGTCGCCGATTTTTGGTGTTACAATTCTAACATCAACACCGCTTGTCGCGGCATTGCAAAGAGCTTCTAACATAGTGTTATCGATAATTAAATACGGCGTTGTTATATAAACATATTTTTCGGCTTTGTTAATTATATTAAGATATACATTTTTAGAGATATCGTGTTTATCAAGTGGAATATCGGTAAAAGGCTGAACAAAACCATCGTTTTCAATTTCGTTTGATGTTAATATATCAGGCGAGTATTTTGAAAAATCTTCTTTATCATTTTTCAATGAATTCCAAAGAGATAAGAACATAACTGTAAAATCCCATGTTGCAACACCTGTTAATTTAATAGCGGTATCTTTCCAATGCCCGTAAGGATGAATTTTATTCATATACTCATCTGCTAAATTTATACCGCCGGTGTAAGAAATCATTCCGTCAATTATAAGTATTTTTCGGTGGTCACGGTTGTTGAAACTAGGGGTGAAAATGTTATTAAATCTATGAAAAACTATTGTTTTTATTCCATAGCTTTCAAGCCTTTTATTATAATTTTGCGGTAGTTTTAACATACAGCCAAAGTCATCATATATTAATCTTACTTCGACACCTTCGGCAACTTTTTGCTTTAAAACTTCTAAAACATTATTCCACATATAACCTTCTTCAATAATAAAAAACT
Organism: uncultured Eubacteriales bacterium; assembly: GCA_934476085.1. Lineage (GTDB taxonomy): Bacteria > Bacillota > Clostridia > Oscillospirales > Acutalibacteraceae > RUG11462. The sequence continues at coordinate 25,581 of CAKSNE010000009.1, forward strand.
CTAAAAATATAAACTTTTTAGCGGCTTTAATATCAGCCATAATTTTATTAAAATAATCTTCGCCGATTGGTACGTATTCTGTTTTTGTGCTTTGCGAAGGCATTGTGTGGGCGGTGTTATAAATATATTTTGATTGTAAATAAGCTGATGGACTACTCTTTAATGTTTCCAGCGGAACATCATCGGTATTTACTGAATCTTTATAGTAACCATCAAGGTCGTTTAGTCTTTTAGTCATTCTTTCATTAACTCTGTTTTTTGAAAAAACAAGATATAAAAATCCGCCGAAAATAGGGAATATAAGTATTGGTATAACCCAAGCAAGCTTATATTCCGGATTACCGTTTTTATAAATTAAATGAAAAAGTACAACGATAGAAACTAATATTGAAAAAATATAAAAATATGCAAATTTTTCGCTGAAAAATAAAAACATTACAACAATCGCAGATAGTTGTAAAATTACAAACATCGCAGTGTAAAGAATTCTGCCAAAAACAATATTAAAAAACTTGTTCATTTTATTACTCCACTTCTTTTTAATAGTCTTTTAACTCTTTAATATATTCAAAGGTTTCATCTTCACCTTTTTCAGCTAACATTTTAAGTAAAAATTTGAGCATATCAGCGGTTTCAGGGTGCATATAGGGCTTGTCGTGTCCGTTTATAAAATATTCATAAGGGTGAGAATCGGTATAATTCTTTCCTTGATAAATCTTACTTGCGGCAACCCTGTCGCAAAACATTTCTTTTAAATATTTCATCGGCATTTTAACCGGCATTATTTTGCCTTCGGTTATAATAAAATCGTTCCAATATTCATAGTGATGCTTGTTTCTGCCTTTATGGTGCATCCAAGCAGTTGAATAGCCGATTTTTCTTCTTTCAATTTCGTTTGGGCTGCAGTCACCTTGGTAATATTTTGCCCCGATTATAAATTCAGCAGGTGAGTATTTTGATAAATCGTGACGAAGTCCCTGCCACAAAATACCTGCTTTTTTGCAATGACGAATAACGGTGTGTCTGTGTTTAGTAATAGTCTTAAAGTGTTTTATTGTTTTCATAAAAATTCCTATTGTTTTTTTATTTATTATACATTGAAAATTAAACTTATGCAATATAAATTAAACCTAAAAATAATAAAAAAGTTAAGAAATCGTTAAGAAATTGATTTTTAATTAAAAACAGCTTGTTTTATTGTAAATATTTATTTGAAAATGTCGAATTATATGATATAATAAATTTGATTTTGCATTTTGCATATAATTATTTATAAATTAATCGAAAGCGAGTATTTTTAATGAAATTAAAAACATTTAAAAGGGGAGTTCATCCAAACGGCAATAAGCAGTTTACTGAAGATATCCCTATAAAAGAGCTTGTTATAAAAGGTGATGCGACTTATCCATTATCGCAACACATCGGTGCACCTTGTACCCCTTGTGTAGAAGTCGGAGATAGTGTTAAGAAAGGTCAGTTAATCGCCAAGGCAGGCGGTTTTGTATCAAGTAATATTTTTTCTGCGGTATCGGGTACTGTTAAGGCTATTAAACCTGTTAGCACAACAAGCGGCGAAAATGCACAGAGCATTATTATAGAAAACGATAACCGCTTTGATGAAGTAGATGGTTTTGGTATAGATACCGACTATAATACTTTAACTAAAAAACAAATTCTTGAAAAAATCGAGTATTCGGGCATAGTCGGTCTTGGCGGTGCCGGTTTTCCTACTCATGTAAAATTATCTCCAAAAGAGCCTGAAAAAATCGACTATCTAATAATTAACGCAGCAGAGTGTGAGCCTTATTTAACATCAGATTACAGATTAATGCTTGAGCGTACTGATGATTTAATAAAGGGCTGCGAAATTATATTAAAACTTTTTGATAACGCAAAATGCGTTATCGGCATTGAAAACAATAAAATGCCTGCATATAAAGCGTTAAACAGCATTATTAAAAATTCTCGTATTTCAACAGAACTTTTAAAGGCTAAATATCCTCAAGGCGGCGAGCGTACACTCATTAAAGCAATTACAAACAGGGAAGTTAATTCTAAAATGCTCCCTTGTGATGTCGGTTGTGTTGTTGTGAATGTAGCCTCGGCGATTGCGGTTTATGATGCGGTTGCAAAGAACATTCCGCTTATTAAAAGAGTGATGACAGTCACAGGCGATGCGGTAAAATCACCTTGTAATTTGCTTGTTAGCATAGGCACATTACATAGTGAAGTTTTAGCGGCGGCCGACGGATTTAACTGTGAACCTGAAAAGGTAGTTTCAGGCGGTCCTATGATGGGAACAGCACTTTTTAATTTAGATGTTCCGGTTACTAAAACTTCTTCTTCAATTCTTGCGTTTTCAAAAGATGATGTTGCAAAGTGTGATACTTCTGCTTGTATTCATTGCGGTAGATGTTTAAATGCTTGTCCTGAACGCCTTGTTCCGCAAATGTTAATGTCAGCGGCTGATAATGATTTGTTTGATGAATTTGAGCGTTTAAACGGTATGGAATGTATTGAGTGTGGCTCTTGTTCTTATGTCTGTCCGGCAAAACGTCCGCTTACTCAAAGTTTTAAATTTGCAAAGCGTGAAGTAAATAAACTTAAAAACAAAAAAGGGGGTAAAAATTAATGCTTAAAAATATTAATGTCAGCGTTTCTCCGCATATAAGAGAAAAACGCACAACTAATTCAATAATGCTTGATGTTTGCATAGCGTTATTTTTCCCGCTTTTAGCAGGTGTTTATACTTTCGGTTTGAGAGCACTTTTAATCATTGTTTTAAGCGTTGGTTCTTGTGTTTTAGCAGAATATCTTTTTGAAAAGATTATGAAACAAAAGTCAACTGTAAGTGATTTTAGTGCAGTAGTTACAGGTTTGATTTTAGCGGTGAATTTGCCGTCAACAGTTCCTTTTTGGATACCGGCTTTAGGCGGATTTTTCGCAATAATTATTGTAAAACAACTTTTTGGCGGATTAGGTCAAAACTTTATGAACCCTGCTCTTGCCGCAAGATGCTTTTTGCTTATTTCTTTTGCGGGAATAATGACAAAGTTTCCGAGCAATATTAATTATCTTTTTGGAACACCTGATGCAGTAAGTTCGGCAACTCCAATGGCTTTGGTTAAGGGCGGCACGGTTACAGGTTGGTTTGATATGCTTGTAAATACACATTCAGGCTCAATCGGTGAAGCTTCCGCAATTGCTGTTTTAATCGGTGCGGCTTATATGATTATTCGTCGGGTAATTGATGTTAAAATTCCGCTTATTTACATAGGTTCAACTCTTTTGTTTGTTGTAATAATTCAACTTTTAAAAGGCAATGCCGATGTTATTACATTTGAATATTTAATGGTACAACTTTGCGGCGGCGGACTTTTAGTAGGTGCGTTCTTTATGGCAACTGACTATGTTACTTCGCCGATAACTCCGCTTGGCAAAGTTATTTATGCACTTATTTTAGGACTTATGACTTCGCTTATTCGTATAATCAGTCCATCAAACGAGGGTGTATCTTATTCAATTATTATCGGTAATATGTTAACTCCGTTAATTGAAAAATACACAGTTCCAAAAGCCTTCGGTTTAAAAGGAGGCAAAAAATAATGAAACAAATTATTAAAAATACAATTATTTTAACGCTTATTACTTTAGTTGCAGGTGTTGCACTCGCTTGTGTTTATTCAATAACTAAAGAGCCTATTGCAAAAGCCGATGAAAAGGCTACTATTGCGGCTTATAAAATAGTTTTATCAGAGGCTGACAGTTTTAAATCATTAGATTTAAAGGATTATTCTGATGAAAACAATTCAACAGTCAGTGCAGTATCAAAAGCAGTTATGGGCGATAAAACAGTAGGCTATGTAATGGCAACCGCTTCAAAAGGTTATGGTGGCGATATAAAAATAGCACTTGGTATTGATTTAAACGGCAAATTAACAGGAATTTCAGTGCTTGATGCGTCTAACGAAACACCGGGTCTTGGGGCAAAGGTAAAAGAAGATGATTTCACTTCGAGATTTAAAAGCATTTCCGGTGATGAAACAGATGATGTTGATACAATTTCGGGTGCAACATATTCGAGTAACGGTGTTAAAAACGCAGTTAAAGCAGGTTTTGAATATTACAACAAAAATCTAAAAGGGGGTAATTAATAATGAAAAGATGTATTGAAAGATTGTTTAACGGCATTATTAAAGAAAACCCTACTTTTGTGCTTATGCTCGGTATGTGTCCGACTTTGGCGGTTACAACATCTGCGTTTAACGGCTTTGGTATGGGACTTTCAACTACCGCAGTTTTGATAATGTCAAACTTTTTAATTTCGGCACTTAGAAAAGTTATTCCAAACGGTGTAAGAATGCCTGCGTTTATTGTAATTGTTGCGTCTTTTGTAACAATTGTTCAATTGCTTTTAAAGGCTTATGTACCGGCACTTGATAAATCTCTCGGTGTATTTATTCCGCTTATTGTTGTAAACTGTATTATTTTAGGCAGAGCCGAAGCATTCGCATCTAAAAATCCTGTTTTACCATCAATTTTTGACGGCATCGGTATGGGACTTGGCTTTACTTTAGCACTTACAGTAATCGGTTCTGTTCGTGAAATTCTAGGTGCAGGTTCGATTTTTGGATTTAATATTATGCCAAAATCTTTTGAACCTATTTCAATCTTTGTTTTAGCGCCGGGTGCATTCTTTGTTTTGGCTTGTCTTACCGCTTTGCAAAATAAATTAAAAGCACCTTCTGCTACAAATGTTGAAAGCGATAAACTCGTTTGCAACAGTAATTGTGCCGGTTGTATCGGCAAACAGGGTTGTATTAACCATCAGTTAATTGAAAAAGAAAAGGCTGAAGTTTTGGAAAAAGAACGCCTTGCAAAATTAAAGCGTGCAGAAGAACTTAAAAAACAACAAAGCAAAGGAGATAACGAATAATGGATATAATTAAAACTATACTTATTACGCTTATTTCCACAACTTTGATAAACAATGTTGTTTTGTCACAATTTATGGGCTTATGTCCGTTTTTAGGCGTTTCAAAATCAATAAAAACCGCAAGCGGAATGGGCGGAGCAGTTATTTTTGTAATAACTATCGCTTCATTTTTATCATCACTTGTGTATACTTTTATTTTAGCACCGCTCGGTCTCGAGTTTTTAGAAACAATTGCATTTATCGTAATTATTGCGGCACTTGTTCAATTTGTCGAAATGTTTTTGAAAAAATCTATTCCGTCACTTTACTCGGCATTAGGTGTTTATCTACCGCTTATTACAACAAACTGTGCAGTACTAGGCGTTGCTTTAAACAATGTTACCGATTTTAATACCGCTGATTATTCGGCTCTTGGTACAATTTTAATGAGTGTTTTATCGGGCTTTGGTACTGCGGTAGGCTTTGCCGTTGCTATTATAGTAATGGCGGGCATTCGTGAAAAAATAGCATTCAACAATATACCGAATTCGTTTAAAGGTATGCCAATAACGCTTATTACCGCAGGGCTTATGGCTATGGCATTCTTCGGATTTCAGGGACTTATTTAAGAAAGGCGGTAAAAATTTATGGATATACAGTTTATTTTAATTGCTGCCGCCGTTATCGGTGCTATCGGTATTTTTATAGGTTTGTTTTTAGGATTTTCCGAAAAGATTTTTCATATTGATGTCGACCAAAAAGAAGTTGATATCAGAGAATGTTTGCCCGGAAATAACTGTGGCGGCTGCGGCTATGCCAGTTGCGATGATTTGGCTAAAAAAATTGCAAATGGCGAGGCAAAACCAAACACTTGCCCTGTCGGTGGCGATGCAGTAGGCGAGAAAATCGCTAAAATATTGGGCGTTACAGCCGATAAATCTTCTAGAAAAATAGCCTATGTAAAATGTATGGGCACTTGTGATAAATCAGAGCAAATTTACAATTATTATGGTGCACTTGATTGCAACAGAGTTTCTGTAACACCCGGCAGGGGTGCAAAAGCGTGTGCTTATGGTTGTATCGGTCTCGGCTCTTGCGTTAGTGCCTGTCAATTCGGCGGAATAAAAGTTGTAAACGGCAGAGCATATATCTCAAGAGAAGATTGTAAAGGTTGCGGTGCTTGCGTGAATGCTTGCCCTAATAATCTTATTGAATTAGTGCCTTATGATGCAAAATACATCGTAAGCTGTTTTTCACAAGAAAAGGGTAAGACAGTTAAAGATACTTGCAAAGCGGGATGTATCGGTTGCGGCATTTGTCAAAAAATCTGTCCGTCAGGTGCAATAACACTTAAAAACAATATTGCAAAAATCAATTATGAAAAATGCACTTCTTGCGGAAAATGTGCTGAAAAATGTCCTTCTAAAGTTATTGTAAAACAGTATGATTAAAAAAGTTTTAAGCGTTTTATTAATCATTTGTTTGTTTGCTTTTTTGCCGTCTTGTGAGAAGAAAAAAGAGAATTTCAGCAAAACGGTTGTTGATTATTTTGATACAGTTACAACTGTTTCAGGTTATTTTTATAATGAAGAAGAATTTAATAATAGTTTTAAAAGAATTGATAAAAAATTAAAGCGATATAACAAACTTTTTGATATTTATAAAAATTATGATATAAACAATATTAAAACCATTAATGATAATGCGGGAATTAAGCCTGTAAAGGTTGACAGCGAGATTATAAAACTATTAAACTTTGGTAAAAAAGTTTATGATTTAACTAATGGAAATGTTAATATCTGCTTTGGTGCGGTAACGAAAATTTGGCATAATTACAGAGAAAAAGGTGTAAGCCTGCCAACCAAAAAAGAACTTAATTTTGCAAACAAATTAACCGGTATAGATAATTTAGTTATAAATGAAAAGACAAGTACGGTTTTTTTAAAAAAACACGGTTGCAGTTTAGATGTAGGTGCTATTGCAAAAGGCTTTGTTTGTGATGAACTAAAACAGTTTGCTATTAAAAATTCATTTAAAAACGGAATTATTAATCTTGGTGGAAATGTTACTGTTATCGGTAAAAAAGACGGCAAGGATTTTACTGTCGGCGTCAGGAATCCCGATGACACATCTAAAAACATATATACTTTAAAAATTCAAAATAAAAGTGTTGTGACTTCGGGCGATTATGAGCGATTTTATGAAGTAAACGGCAAAAAATATTGCCATATCATATCGCCAAAGACATTGTTTTCGGCAGATAACAATAAGTCGGTTACTATTGTTTGTGATAATTCGGCACTTGCCGATGCGTTATCGACTGCACTTTTTATAATGGATTATTCTGACGGGTTAAAGCTGATTGATTCGATAGATAACTGTGAAGCATTGATTATAGATAAAAATTCGAAATCTCACTTTTCAAGTGGATTTAAAGGTTTAATAAAATAGGAGAAAATTTATGCCTAAAAAGACCTTTTCAAAAGTTGATATTATTGTTATTTTAAGCGTTTTATTGCTCGCTTTAATCGGATTTTTTGCAGTAAAATCGGTACAGGGCAGTGGCAATTATGTTGAGATTACAAAAGGCGGTAAAGTTTATCAAACTTTGCCGATTGATAAAGATAAGGTAATTGATATAAACGGCAAAAATATAATTGAAATAAAGAATAAAAAAGTTTTTATGAAAAGTGCTGATTGCAAAAATCAAATTTGCGTTAATCATGCAAAAATTTCTTTAGTCGGTGAAACTATTGTTTGTTTGCCAAACAAAGTTGTAGTTGAGATTAAGAAAGGTAAATAAAATGGCTAAAAATAAAATATCAACAAAGCGAATATGTGTTTGCGGAATGTTGATTGCGGCGGCTTTTGTATTATCTTTTGTAGAAAGATTTATACCGATAGATGTTGCAATTTACGGCTTTAAATTAGGTTTTGCAAATATTGTTGTAGTTTTTGCGTTATATAAATTAAGTCTTGTCGACGCAGCATTTATATGTTTTGTAAAAATACTACTTTCAGGACTTTTATTCGGCGGACCTATTTATTTAATGTATAGCTTTTGCGGTGGTGTTTTAAGTTTTATAGTAATGCTGATGCTTAAAAACAAATTAAATATTATCACTGTATCGGCACTGGGCTCTGTGTTTTTTAATATCGGTCAAATTGCCTTTGCTTGCTTTAATTTTGCTTCTTTCGGAGTATGGACCTATTTGCCTGTTTTAATCGTTACAGGCGTGTTTACGGGTGTTTTAATAGGTATTATTTCGAACATTGCAATAAACAGAATAAAAATATAAAAAAGCGTATCACTAATACATTTAGTGATACGCTTTAAAAATGTTTATTTTACTATTTTAGTAAGTTTAGCAAGATCAATTTTTACAAAAAGATAATATAAAGCGATAATGCTGATTACTGTCATAACGCCTGCTTGAGCTAAACGGGAGTAAATTAGCGGAACAAGCGGGTACCAACGCTCAATGTAAACCATTGTAAAGGTTGTAATACCAACCGAGCATACAAGTTGACTTGTAACAATAGCTATAATAATACGGGTTAAATTAATCTTTTTATAAAAGAATAATCCAAGAATTACGCCTGATAAAACTCCCGATAGACAAATTCCTATGCTAAAGCCGTTTGTAGGTTGGAACAAATACTGAATAAGATCAGACATAAATGCCACAGTAGCAGCACCGAAAACGCCGTAACGACGAGCAGCAAGTGCTATTACTATAAAAGTAGGGGACAATTTTATAAAATTAACCCCAAATCTGAATGTTAGAAAAGTTGAACAAATAATTGCAAGAGCAGTTAATACCGCAAGGGTTGTAACTGTTTCAGTGGCAATAGCCGCTTTTCTTTGTGTTTTTGACAGATTCATAAAATTAAAAAACCTCCTTTTCCCGTTATACGAAATAAGGAGGCTTTTACTCTTCTTATTTACAGCGGGATGCGATTTACATACCGCAAGTAAAACTTTTCGTTCTTTTGACAACTCCCCGTTCAAAAGACACTTAACGCATGTAAATCTACTCTGAATTTGATTAAAATAAAACCGCTAAAACATAATGTTTTAGCGGTTTTGGTGAGCTATCGGGGATTTGAACCCCGGACACCCTGATTAAAAGTCAGGTGCTCTGCCAACTGAGCTAATAACTCGTGCAACATTGACTATTATAGCAGAAGTGGGGTGGCTTGTCAACACTTTTTTTTGAAAAATTCAATTTTTTTTAAAAACAGTTAAGTTTTATAAAAAAACCAAGAATATCAATACTTTTTTGTGTATTATCTTTGATGATTTTTAACTTAAAAAGTTGTTCGCCGATTTCTTTATCAAAAACACATATTTTGCAACCTTCATCAAGAGCATTGCTCATAGTTTGCCTTACAAGACCATCGGCAATAGACAAGTCATCAGAATTGATTTTTTTCAAAACAAGACTTTCATTTTCATATTTATATTCAACAATGCCCAAAATTTTATCTTTATCGGTGCAAATATAAGCGTTATCAGTTATATTATTATTCTCTTTAAAAGAATTATCCGCTTTTTTAATAGAAATCATTTTCTTTTCCTCTTTTTATTGTTGTTGCCGCTTGTTGCTGTTTTTGAACGCTTTGCCTCTGAATAAAGCGAGCGAACTTCTTGTTCTTTTAAATCACGCCATTTGCCTTGTGGCAACATTCCGAGTCTTATTTCGCCAATGCTGATTCTTTTTAATCTTATAAGTTCAATGCCGAGTGACTCGCACATTCTTCTGATTTGTCTGTTTTTGCCCTCGAAAATTGTTATCATAAGTACAACTCGGTTTTCTTCTTGCAATGCAACCGATACTTCGGCAGGGGCGGTAACATAACCATCATCAAGTTTCACACCGTTTATGAGTGCGTTTAACATTTCATCTGTAACAGGCGGTCTTACTGTAACACGATAAGTTTTCGGAACATGGGTTTTAGGGTGCATCATCATATTTGCAAATTCGCCGTCGTTAGTAAGCAAAAGCAAGCCTTCTGAATTTTTATCTAGTCTGCCGACGGGGTAAACACGCTCATCAATATCTTTTGTAAGCATTGTTATACACTTTCTGTCAAATTCATCAGACATTGTTGTAACAAATCCACGCGGTTTATGAAGCATAATATAGTGTTTTTCTTTATTTCGCTTAATTAATTTTCCCTGAACCGTTACTTTATCTTTATAAGGATTGATTTTATCGCCTAATTTAGCTAGTGAGCCGTTTACCTTAACCTTGCCCGATAAAATCATTTCTTCTGCTTTTCTTCTTGAACAAACTCCGCATTCAGACATGAATTTTTGAAGTCTTAACTCTTTGCTTTCCAAATTTTAACCTCTTTCTTACTTTATGCTTAGCATTAAAGCCATTATTTTTAAAATAGAAATTTCGTTTTGTTTAGTTTTTGTCTTTTTAACGCTTATATTTTCAAGCGATTTTATATTAGCGGTTGCAATAACCGATTTATTGTAAATGTATTCGATATATCCGACTGTATCACCTTTTTTTATCGGCGGATATAAAAATTTCGGCAGATAAATTTTAGTTTTAATGTAACTGTATAATCCGTCATAAAAATAAATTGATTTTTCTTCAGATTCAACCTTTATTTCACGGTATTGTTTTCCTGCAATTTTTATGTATTTATTAACTTTAGGCAACGATACTTGCTGATACTGTTTAAATCCAAAATCATAAAGCGATTTATGATCGTTCCAATCATCGCCCGCTTTAAGCGTTACCGCAATAAGTCTTACGCCGTTGCGTTTGCAACTTGAAACCAAACATCTGCCTGCTTTTTTAGTAAAGCCTGTTTTAATACCTTCAGCACCGTCTAATACAGATAACAATCTGTTGTGATTATAATAAGTTCTAAAACTTTCGCCGTTATTATAAACCGCTTTGTATTTTTTAGTGCCTACAATTTTGCTGAAAAGTTCGTTTTGCATAGCACAACCGCCGAGTTTCGCCATATCAAAAGCAGTTGAATAATGATTTTCGTCATCAAGTCCGTTTGGCGTAACAAAGCTTGTGTTTTTAAGCCCTATCTCTTTAGCTTTTTTATTCATTAATACAGCAAAACTTTTAGCACTGCCAGAAATACCGACGGCAATGCAAAGGGCTGCGTCATTGCCCGATTCGAGCATAAGCCCATATAAAAGACATCTGTAAGAAATAATATCGCCAACTTGAACACCAATTGAAGAGCCTTCGACGGCTATCATTTCATCAGTAACCTCGAGTTCTTTATCAAGGTCGCATATTTCACAGGCAATAAGTGCAGTCATAATTTTTGTTGTGCTTGCCATTGCCATTTTATTGTTCATATTAGATGAGGCTAAAACCTTTTTTAAAATAGGGTCGTAAAGACAGTAAGAAACCGCCGAATATGCGTTTGACGTAAGAGAAAAGCAGGACATCAAAACGATAAATGACAATAAAACAGATAATATTTTTTTACTCAAACCAATTCACCTGCCCATAAATTATATGCGACAGGTGAATTAATAATGTTATTCTTCTGTATTTTCTGTTTTTTCTTTGTTGTCTTTATCTTTTTTGAATAAACCCGAAATTTTATTAACAACATCGGGAATCATTCCGATAGCCTTTTCGGCTGATGACTCAGTTTCATCAATGCCTAAAATTCTAACATTGCCATCTTGCAAAACAAGAAAAGCAACAGGAGTAATGGTCATACCGGCACCGCCGCCACCGCCAAATTTTGTGGCAGACTTTTTATTTGGAGAAGAAATTCCGCCAAAATCAGAGCCACCGGAAGCAAAACCGTAAGAAACCTTTGAAACAGGAATACAAGTTACATTTTCTGATAAAACAATCGGGTCACCGATAATTGTATCGGCAGACGCCATAGCTTTAATTTTGTCCATAGTAACGCCCATAATATCTTTAATATTTTCGCTCATATAAAAAACTTCCTCTCTTTAATCAAATTTAGATTTGAATTTTAAAAATTCTCTTAAAATTTTAAATGAATGAGTAAGACAATGAACAACTCTGATTTTTATTTGTGTTTTCACAAAAATTTCAGGTTTGTTCGATGTATAATCCACAAAAACATTTGAATCTATGTTTTTGCAATTTGTTTTTTCAGAAACAAGTTCAACGGCAGGGTAGTAAACCGCACAAAACTTTCCGTAATCAATGGCTAATTTTGCTGCGTCATCGCCTGTCATTTTGATTTTGACTATCAAAGGATTTATCTTAACCTTTGATGAAAAACTGTTTAAAACAGTAAAAACAGGCTTTAAAAAATCAATGACTTCTAAATAAGAAAGATAAAAACCTTTTTTCTTTATTTTATCCATTAATTTATTGCTTTTTTTAGGTTTTTTATCTTTCGATTTTTTCTTATCAGCCGTCTTTTTTTCTGCTTTTTTAAGCTTTTTAGTTTTTTTCTCTTTATTAAACAAACTTTTTGGAATTTTAAATATTCCAAAATAAAAACTTAAATCGAAATCATCCTGATAAGTAATTTTTATACGAATGTTTGTAAAAAGAATAAGTAAAACAAGCGCTAAAATAACTAGCAAAATATAAACAAAAATCACTTTTTTATACCTCTATTGGTACTTCGGTGTTTACTTCTTCATCTTCGTTTTCTTCATCGTGTGGCAACGGTGGTAAATCACCGAGTGAACGCATAGAAAAACAACGAAGAAAATTATCGGTTGTGCCATAAACAAGCGGTCTACCGGGCAATTCAAGTCTGCCTTTTTCTTCAATCAAACCCTTCTCACAAAGTGAGTAAACAACACCCGAGCAGTCAACACCACGAACTTGTTCAATTACGCTTTTTGTAACAGGCTGATTATAAGCAATAACAGCCAAAACTTCAAATGCCGCTTGTGATAGTGGGGCATTACGCTTTAATTCAAGAATTTTTCTGACATAGTCAAAATAATCTGCTCTTGAACAAAGTTGAAGTTTGTTATCTAATTTTATAAGCTTAAAACCTGCCTTGCGTTCTTCATAAGACTCTGCCAATTTATCGGCAAGTGCAATTATAACGCTTTCATCAAGCTCCATAACTTCAGCCAATCTCTCAATTTCAACAGGTTCACCACAGGCAAACAAAAGCGATTCTAATATATTCAAATTATTTTTTTCGTCCATTGTTCACCCAACCTTATCCATAGTAATAACAGTTTCGCCGTCTTTTTCATCGGCTTTAATACGCTTGTCCTTTAAAAGTTCAAGCACCGCCAAAAATGTCGCAACAACATCAGAACGGCTTTCTGATTTAGCAAAGAGCGATTTAAAAGTAACTTTGCTTTTTTTCTTTAAATTGCGAAGAACAAGCACAATTTTACTTGAAACCGAAACGATTTTTTTCTGCACAATTCCGTTAAATGCTTCAACAGGCGGCGGAAGTTTGCGTAAACCTCTGCCTACTGCGTCTGCGTAATATTTAAGTAAAATTTCTTTTTCGTGAATTCTTTTATAAGACTTATCAATATCAATAGTAACGGGATTTCTAACCGCAGTTTTAAAGCCTTCGGTGTTTTCGGCTAATTTCATAGCCATTGCTTTACAAAGTTGATACTCAATAAGTTCTCCTGTGAGTTCTGCTTTTAATTCTTCAGCTTCTTCTGATTTTGGTAAAAGCGAAAAAGTTTTTAAATAAACAAGCCTTGCCGCCATCTCTAAAAATTCGCTGGCAACGTCCATATCATATTCTTTAAATCGGTTAATCTGTTCTACATATTGGTCAACCAAAATAGAAATTTGAATATCTTTAATGTCTAACTTGTTTTTCGCAATAAGGTGCAAAAGCAGGTCAAGCGGACCTTCAAAATCTTTTGCAGTAAACTTTAATTCCATTAATTCATACCTCCGAAAGGAAGTGAAATTAACCAGAAAAGTCCGTTATAAACGGCATTCATCAAAGTGTTTAGCGGACCGCTTAAAAATCCGAGCCATAAAAGTGCTAAAACAACTATAAAAATAACCTGTTCATACTGCATTATTTTATAATAAATTCTATCAGGTAAGAAATAACCTAAAATTCTTGAACCGTCAAAAGGCGGAATCGGTATAAGGTTAAAAATTGCAAGCGAAACGCTGATTTCAGCGGTTGTGCTTAGTACAAACATAATAATGGTTAAAATATGATAAATTATTGTTTGGTTATAAAAATCGTTAATGTGATTAGTAAAGTAAGGAAAATAAACGAATTTTGCAAAAACTACATTCAAAAATATAAATATAATTCCGACAAAAAGGTTCATAAGCGGACCGGCAACCGCAGTGATAGCCATATCTCTTTTGCGGTTTTTAAAATTCATCATATTAACAGGCACAGGTTTTGCATAACCAACGCCGATTAAAAGTATCATTATAGTTCCCAAAAAATCAAGATGTTTTAAAGGGTTTAAAGTAAGTCTGCCTTGGTATTTAGCGGTGTCATCGCCGAGTTTATGAGCCGCAAAAGCATGAGCAAACTCATGAGATGGTAAACATATTAAAAGTAAAACCGCAGATGTTAAAATAATAGCGATAAGCGAGTAAACATCAGCGTTTCTAACAGCAGTAATTAATTCTTGAAACATTATTTCAACTCCTTAAAAGAATTATACTATATACATTATAAAAAAGCAAGAAAAAAGTACTAATAATCTTTATGTAATAAAAAGTTGAAAAACAAATTATTTTCTGTTATAATATAGAATACATAATTATGTTTTAAGGAGAAAAATCGAATGAAAGTTTCGTTGATTGCATATACGCCAAACCCTGAAAAAACCGTTGCCGCAGCAGCTAAAATGTGCTATGCTGCCGCTGATGTTGATACAGTAATGGAAGGACTTACAGATGAAAAAGTGGCTAATTTTGTTGATATGTTAGCCGAAATCGGTCACGAAAGTCCGATTGAACACGCAAGTTTTACTTTTGCAATTGAGGGAGTTTCAAGAGCACTTTTGGCTCAAATTACAAGACACAGAATTGCTTCTTACTCGGTTCAAAGTCAACGTTATGTTGCCGAGAAAAATTTTGAATATGTTATTCCGCCTGAAATTGAAAAAGATGAAACCGCTAAAGAGATTTTCTTAAATAGTATGGCAAAAGCCCATGAAGATTATTTGAAAATTTCGGAAGTTTTAAGTGAAAAATATGTAAAAGAGTTTTTGAGTAGCGGTATGGAAGAAAAAGAGGCAAAAAGAAAGGCTCAAAAAAAGGCTATTGAAGACGCTCGTTTTGTTTTGCCGAATGCTTGTGATACAAAAATGGTTGCTACTTTTAATGCAAGAAGCTTGCAAAATTTCTTTAAACACCGTTGTTGCAACAGAGCACAGTGGGAAATTAGAGAGCTTGCTTGTGAAATGCTTAAACTTGTAAAAGAAGTCGCTCCTAATTTGTTTAAAAAATCAGGCCCGCCTTGCGTTTACGGCAAATGTCCTGAAGGTAAAATGTCCTGCGGAAAAATGGCGGAAGTTAAAGAAAAATTTACTTCAATGTAAAGGATATATGTCAATAATGGGAAAACTAATTGTTATTGAGGGATTAGACGGAAGCGGAAAATCTACTCAAATTGAAATTATAAAAGAATATTTGACTGAAAACGGCAAAAAGTTTAAACAAATAAAATTACCTGATTATGAAGATCCATCAAGTACACTTGTCAGAATGTACTTAAAAGGCGATTTTGGCGATAAACCTGATGATGTAAATGCTTTTGCGGCGTCATCGTTTTATGCGGTTGACAGATATGCTAATTTCAAACGCCATTGGAAAAGCGAATATGAAGATGATTATATAATTCTCGCCGATAGATACACTACTTCAAATTGTGTTCATCAATGTTCAAAGTTGCCACAAGAACAATGGGACAGTTATATTGAGTGGCTTTATAATTATGAGTTTGAAATGCTCGGTATTCCAAAGCCTGATTTGGTAGTCTTTCTTGATATGGATCCGAAAATTTCGCAAAAATTGATGAGTAGCCGTTATCATGGCGATGAAAATAAAAAGGATATTCACGAAAAAGATACTTCTTATTTAGAAAAATGCAGAAAAGCCGCTTTTTATTCGGCAGAAAAACTTGATTGGAAAGTTGTAAAATGCTATGACGGCGACAGCCCGTTGCCGATTAACCAAATAGCAAAAACTATTGAATCTTATGTAGACAAGGTGATTAAGTAATGATTTATGTATTTTTAGCAGAAGGCTTTGAAGAAATCGAAGCACTTGCAACAGTTGATTTTTTAAGAAGATGTTATATTGAAGTTGTTACAGTAGGCGTAGGCTCAAAAGAGGTTACAGGTGCTCATAATATAACAGTTCAAGCTGATACTGTTGAATCATTAATTGAAAAAAGTGACAAATTGCAAGGTATTGTTTTGCCGGGCGGTATGCCGGGAACACTTAATTTACAAAAATCCGACCTTGTAAATGAGCTTTTGGATTATTCAGTAGAAAAAGGTCTTGTAATCGGTGCTATATGTGCCACTCCGTCAATTCTAGGCGAAAAAGGTTTATTAAAAGGTAAAAAGGCAACTTGTTTTCCAGGTTTTGAAGACAAACTTTTTGGTGCTGAAGTTACAGGAGAGTATGTTGAAGTTGACGGCAATATTGTAACAGGTAAGGGTGCAGGTGCTACTATTGATTTTGCAAGAAAAATTGCAGAAAAATTTGTAGGTGCTGAAAAGGCTTTAGAAGTTAAACAATCAATGCAATGCAAGATGTAATTACACAAAAAAATGCTTTGCGACAAAAAGCAAAAGCGTTTAGAAAAGGATTGTCGATAGAGCAAAAGGCAAAAAAAGACGAATTTATTTTTGAAAAAATAATTTCGCTTGATAGTTTTAAGTCGGCTGAAAATGTGTTATGTTATGTTTCGGCAAAAGGCGAGATTGATACTAAAAAATTAATAAAGTTTTCGCTTGAAAACGGCAAAAAAGTAGCCGTTCCAAAGTGTAGCGATGCTGATGGTGAGATGGATTTTTATTATATTTCTTCGCTTGATGAGCTGAAAGCGGGTAAATATAATATTTTAGAGCCAAGCGACACTTGTAAAAAATACAAAAGCAGTAAAAATTCAATATGCATTGTTCCGGCATTGGCAGTTGATAAAGAAAATTATCGACTAGGCTATGGAAAAGGCTATTACGACAGATTTTTATCAAATTTCAGCGGTGAAAAAATAGTTTTATGCTACAAAGAATTTGTTGTGCAAAAACTGCCTGTTTTTGATAAGTTTGATATTAAAAGCGATATATGTATTACAGATTAAAAGGAGAGAAAAATGCAGGATAATAAAGATATTTTCAGTTCATCTGATAACAACGCTGAAAACCAAAACGAAGAATTTAAAACGAGAATATTTAATAAAAATATTGAAGAAATCATTTCTAACAGCAGCGTTGACAGTTATGATGATTTTTACAGCGGAAACGATTGTGAAGATAATCAACCCGAAAGAAGTGAACAAAATATGAGCCGTAAAAAGAAAAGAAAAAACAAAAAAGGTATGCCTACATTTGTTAGAATCCTTTTGATTTTAGCTATTTCTTTCTTGCTTGCAGCGACAATTATATTTTCGGCAATCGATATGTTGGGTATCACTTTTAACGAAGATATAAGCGCTGATGTTGAAATTAAACAAGGTTATTCAACAGAGCAAATTGCAGATGAACTTGCAAATAAAGGCGTTATTAAATATCCTGTTTTATTTAGATTGTATTCAAAAATCAAAGGTGCAGACGGTAATTATCAGTTTGGCGTTTATGAGATAAAAGATTCTCAAAGTTATAGCAGTATTATTAATACTTTAAAAGAGCCTGGCAACAGCGGTTCTGTTGCTAATGTTACTATTCCTGAAGGCTACTCGGTTAAAAAAATCGGTGCGTTGCTTGAGAAAAACGGCGTTTGCACACAAACCGAATTTATAAGTGCAGTAAAAAATGCTGAGTTTGATTATAGTTTTATAAAAGACATTCCAACTCATTCTGTTTATTACAGACTGGAAGGTTATTTGTATCCTGATACTTACACTCTTTATACAAATTCTGATGGCAAAAGCGGTGAAGAGTGTGCAAAAAAAGCGGTAGATAAAATGCTTAAAGAAATGAGTAATATTCTTACCGATGATGTTAAAGCAACCGCTAAAAAGCGTGGATATACTGTTCATCAAATTCTTACAATGGCATCGGTTGTTGAATTAGAAGCAAGCGGTAATCCTAATGATATGGCTAAAGTTGCCCAAGTTTTCTATAATAGACTTAAATGGACTGATCAGCCTGCAAGACTTGGTTCAACTCCAACTGCTGATTATCCTGATTCGAGATATAATACAAATAAATATGAAGGTTTGCCTCCGGGACCGCTTTGCAGCCCATCAAAAGCAGCAATTAAGGCGGCTCTTAATCCTGATACTTCTATCAAGGCAAATTATTTTGTAACAGATAAAAATATGAAATTTTACTATACAAATACATTAAGCGAACATAATGCTTTAATTGAAAAATTAAAATCGGAGGGACTTTGGAATTAATACTCGTATTGTAAAGAAAATTCCGCCATTAGAGGTGTTATCACCTGCGGGCGATTTAACAAGACTAAAGTCAGCGGTTGATTTTGGCGCTGATGCAGTATATTTTGCTGGAAAGCAGTTTGGTATGCGTTCTGCACCCGGCAATTTTACTTTTGAAGAATTAGAGCAAGGTATAAAATATGCTCATGAGAATGATGCTCGTGCGTATATTACATTAAATACATTGCCTAGAAATAATGAAATTGCGGTAATTGATGATTTTATCAAAACTGCGGCAGAGCTTAATCCTGATGCGTTTATTATTACTGACTTATCGGCAATTGATAAGGTTACAAAATTAGCACCAAATGTTGAAGCACATATTTCTGTGCAAACAGGTATTGTTAATTATGAAACTGCTCGTTTTTATTATAATCTCGGTGCGAAAAGAATAGTTGTTGCAAGAGAGTTATCATTAGAAGAAATAGCGGAAATCAGAGCAAAAACTCCAAAAGAACTTGAAATCGAAGCGTTTGTTCACGGAGCAATTTGTATGTCCGTTTCGGGCAGATGTTTGCTTTCTAACTATATGACAGGGCGTGATTCTAATCATGGCGACTGTGCTCAGCCTTGCCGTTGGAATTATAGATTAGTTGAAGAAAAACGCCCCGGCGAATATATGCCTATTTATGAAGATGAACAGGGTACTTATATTTTAAATGCTAAAGATATGTGCTTGATTGAACATATACCTGAACTTTATAAAGCCGGCATTACAAGTTTAAAAATTGAAGGAAGAGCCAAAACTGAATATTATACCGCTGCGGTTACTAATGCTTACAGGCAAGCGGTGGACGGATTTATTAATTCGGGTTTTGATGAAAATTATAAAATTTCTGACAGATGCAGGGAAGAAGTTTATAAAATTTCGCATAGAGATTATTCAACAGGCTTTTATTTTTCAAAACCTGACAGCACTCAAGGACAAGTTTATGATAATGCCGGATATATTAGAGATTATGAGTTAATAGCTGTTGTGGTTGATTATAAGGACGGCTTGGCAACAGTTGCACAGAGAAATAAGTTTTATCCGGGTACTTATGATGTTTTAGAGCCCGGCCGTGGCAGCTTTGAAATTACTGTTGATAAGCTTTATGATAATGATATGAATGAATTAGAGTCTGCAAAATATGCAGCTGATATAGTTAAATTCCACTGCGAACCGCTTAAAAAGGGTTCGTTCATTAGAATAAAAAAGTAAATTATTTGAAATTTTAATTGGAATATGTTATAATATTTATTATAATTTTTTCAATACATTTTAATTTGTGAGGTAGATGAAATGCCGACAAGAAAAAATAATGATACATTTCTTGATAAGTTTTTAGGTGTTTTCGGTATCAGAAGACCGAAAAAGCATAAAAAAGTTGTTTCAAAAAGACGTGAAGAAAGACCTAGAAATGATGTTGAGATTAATCATGGCTTTGAAATTCCTTTGAATGATAACTATCAGATTATGTCTGATACAAATTCACCTGCACAACACAGAGCAAAGGGTATTCGTTCACAAAGCGAAGAAATTTCAAGCAATAGGAAAAAGGCTGTGAAAAATACCGATAGACAGCCTAAAAAGCCGAAAAAAGAGAAAAAAAGACATCCTGTTTTACATGCGTTGTTGTCAATTTTCTTGGTTATTGTAATCACTTGTTGTATTGTTATAAGTGCAGCACTTGTTTATGTGTTTGTCTTTATTGATGATACTGTTGATGCTGATTTGTATAATTTAAAGCTTGAATATACATCTATTCTTTATGCAAAAGACTCTAAAGGAAAAGATGTTGAATTAAAGCGTCTTCACGGCGAGCAAAATCGACTTTGGGTTGATAATGATGATATACCTGATAATGTTAGAAATGCATTTATTTCTTGCGAGGATAAGCGTTTTAGAGAACATTCGGGTACCGACTGGAAGCGTACCATTACTGCTGCGGCAAATGAAGTTTTGCATTTCCATTCAAAAGAGGGCGGTTCAACCATCACTCAGCAGTTAGTTAAAAATATTACAGGTGATAATCAACAAGATTATGCCCGTAAAATCCGTGAAATTATGCGTGCCAGATATTTAGAGCAGCATTATGATAAAGATACAATTCTTGATTGTTATTTAAATACCATTCACTTAGGTAATGGCGTTGACGGTGTTGAAGTTGCATCTAACTATTATTTTGATAAACACGTTTCGGATATTACATTAACTCAGGCTGCTTGTCTTGCGGCTATTACTAATAACCCATCTCAAAATGAGCCTTATAAGTATCCTGAAACTAATAAAACCCGTAGAAATTGGGTTTTAAATGAAATGTATAAAAACGGATACATTTCAAAAGACGAATGTGAAAAAGCTAAAAAGGCTGATTTAGGACTTAGAAAAAATCCATCAACAGTTTTATCAACTACAAAAACTGTTAAAGGAGAAGAATATAACTCTTACTTTGTTGATGCAGTTATTGATGATGTAATCGACGGATTAGTTGCTGAAAAAGGTTATACTAAAGAGTATGCCGCAAGCCAACTTTATAAAGGCGGTTATAAAATCTACACAACTGTTGACCTTGATATGCAGGATAAACTTGAAGAAGTTTACGAAAATGATGATAACTTTATGAAAGTTTATACTAAGAGTGGTAAAAAGCCTCAATCTGCTATGACAATTATGGATTATAAAGGTAATGTTAAAGCCATTGTCGGTGGGCGTGGCAAAAAGAACGGTAACCGTGTATTAAACCGTGCTACTCAATCGGCAAGACCGACAGGTTCTTCTATCAAACCTATTTCGGTTTACGCTCCGGCTATTGAATATAATACAATTACTTGGGGTTCTTCAATTGAAGATAAGCCTATTGAAATTGTTGAAGACGGTCAAACAATTAAATGGCCTAAAAACTATGATAATACTTATTCCGGCGGAAAAACTTCGGTTTTAAGAGCTTTACAAAAATCTTTAAATACAGTTCCTGTTAGAATTTTGCAAGACTTGACAATTGATACTTCTTATAAATTTGTTACTGAAAAATTGGGACTTAAACATTTTGTTTCAGAATCAAAAGACGGTAATACAGATAAGAATATGTCATCATTAGCACTTGGTGGTTCTGTTCACGGTGCTACAACGCTTGAAATGGCAGCAGCTTTTTCGACTTTTGGTAATGGCGGTATTTACTATACACCGAGAACTTATACTAAGGTTTTAGACCAAAACAATGAGGTTGTTATTGATAACACTAATAATCAACAAAGAGCTATGTCTGAAGGTACTGCTAATATTATGTGTAAAATGCTTCAAACAGTAGCTACCAGCGGTACAGGTACTGCGGCACAATTTGGCGATTGGCAGATTATGTGTAAAACAGGTACTACAAGTAACTATAAAGACCGTTGGTTTGTCGGTGGTACACCTTACTATATGGCAGCTTGTTGGTTTGGTCTTGATGATCCTGAAGAAATGAAGGGTATGTATATGAACCCTGCAATTATTCTTTGGAAGGCTGCTATGAGTTCAATTCATAAGGATTTAGATGAAAAAGAATTTGATACTTCTGATAAAGTAGAATATCGGAGATATTGTACAACTAGCGGACTTTGTGCAAGAACCGGTTGTCCTTCTACTGCTTATGGTTATTTTAAATCTTCTTACACTCCGTTCTGTAATTATCATGGTGGTGCTGAAACGGGTGTTTCCGAAGAAAAAGATTATCACAATTATTATAACAGTGATAGCAACAATAGTTCTAAAACAACAACTAAAACAAAGAAAACCGAGTCAACTTCTGCTGCTCAGTCTTCAACTCAGGCGACAGATAGTTCACAACAATCTACTCAGGCTGACCAAACGAATGGCGGCGAAGAGCATAAAACAGAAGCTCCTGAATCCACAACGGCTAAACCTACTAAAAAAACTAAGGCAGTTGCGACTAAAAAACAAATTGCTTCAACTAAAAAGCCAAAGGCTACCAAAAAAGCAGGTTAATAAGAATAAAAAATCTCTGTTTTTAAACAGAGATTTTTTTAATGTGACTGAGTATATTATCATAATATTTATTGTAATTCAACCCCATTTTTAAAAATATTTAAAAACCGTTATTATTTATAAAAAAATTATTTATATTTGTGCAATATACCCGTTGACTTATTAAATAGCTAGAGTATAATATACAGGAATTTTAAAGTTGCTTTTTAAGCTGTATGGGGGAAATTACTATGGTAAAAGATTTAACTGTAGGAAAACCGCTTAATAAAATTTTCTCAATTTTTATGCCAATGATGTTTACAACGATTTTTCAACAGTTGTATAACATTACTGATACAATGATTGTGGGAAAATTTATTTCTAAAGATGCTCTTGCGGCAGTTGGTTCAACAGGAAACTTGAATTGGTTATTGATTTCTTTTATTATTGGATTTGCCTCGGCTGAAAGCGTTTTAGTTTCGGTTGAATTTGGCAGGCGTGATTTTAAGAGAATGAAAATCTGCATTGCTAACGGTATCTATGTTGTTTCGGTTGTGGGTATATTAATAACTGTATTGTCAGCAGTTCTTTGTAAAACGTTTCTTAATATTATGAATACCCCTAAAGATATTTTTGATGACGCATATACTTACTTTTTTATAGTAATTTTAGGTTTTCCTCTTTCTGTCGGTAGCAACTATATTGCTTCGGTAATGCGTTCGGTAGGCAATAGTAAATATCCTATGATAATAGGAATTATTTCAACTTTCGTTAACATAGGCCTTGATTTAATGTTTGTAATTTGGTTTAATTTGGGTGTTTTTGGTGTTGCATTTGCAACATTTATAGCTCAAATTTCAAATGTTGTGATTTATGTTTTAGTTTATATAAAATCTTTCCCTGAATTGTCTTTGTCAAAAGAAAACTTTAAGCCTGATAGAAAAGCGATTACAAAAACAATTACGCTCGGACTTCCAATGGGGCTTCAATCCAGTATAACAATGCTTGGTTGCACACTTATTCAAAGTGCAGTAAACTCGCTCGGAACTGTTTATGTTGCTGCATTTACTACGGCGGTAAAAATAGAAAATTTACTTACAACTCCAATTCAAAGCTTTACTTCGGCAACGGTTCCATTTATCGCTCAAAACTTCGGAGCACAAAAGTTTGAAAGAATAAAAAAATCCTTAAAACAGATTTTTGCGATATGCGTTTCTTATGGCGTTATAATAGGAACTGTAATCTTCTTATTTGGCGGTAAAATAGCTTTAATGTATATTAATTCAAATGAAACCGAAACGCTTGAATTAATTACTTATTATGCAACTTTAACAGGTCCGCTTTATACACTCTTATGTGTGCTTTATGCTATTAGAAATTATATTCAGGCACTTGGTTATTCACTTTTTACAGCACTGGGTGGTGTTGTTGAGTTGTTGACAAGAGCATTTGTATCATTTTTCTTGATTTCTCAGCTGGGTTTTGCAATAATTTGTTTATCAAATCCTTTGAGTTGGATTTTTACAGATTTATTCTTAATTATCAGCTATCTAGTATATATAAAGAAAAAAGCTTTTACTTTAAACAAATTAAATTAAATGCTTATAAAAAGAAAAAAGACACCGAAAAGGTGTCTTTTTTCTTTCAAAGGGGAAATATGAAAAAGTACATGTTTGTACGGAGTCAGCTTGTCTGCTTCACCGACCGGGGGAATCAAGTCCGGTCGGCAAACAGTTGCAAGTTTTAATATTTTTAGGGGGAATATTTATCTTGCAACTATATAATAACAAATAGATATTAACAAATCTTGAACGCCTTTTGAAAGTTGTATTAAAGATGTATTAATAATTTTGAGTTTAAAATTACTATTTTGTCGAATAAATTTTGAAAACAAAAAAAGCCGACAATGCTTGTCGACTTAAAAAATGCCCGCCCTGCCGTAGCAGTCTGGTATTAGATATAACCTGAACAAAAAGTCAGGTGGGTGCCAGCCGAATGGTTTATGCGCTTCCAACGTCCCGTGTAAAACGGGGAGGCCTGCAGATCCGGCCATTCGAGTCAAAGCTCCCTATAAATAAGTGTAGGGTTATAGTAACCAAACTGTGAGCGCACAGGGCAGGAAGAAAACTCAAAAATTATTCTTCTTCAATATCGTAAAAATCTTCTAATCTGTTTACAAAAGCGTCGGCAACTGTTTCGTATTCGTCGTCATCTTCAATGTCGACAAAATAGCTTTCGTCACCTTCTTCAACGGCTTTCATAACAACAAGAGTTCCGTCATCTTCTTCACTAGGAGTTCCATCTTCGTTGCAAGGAGTAAGAGCAACGTATTTATTATCTCCATCTTCAAAAGCGTCTAAAACTTCAAAGTTATATTTATTACCTTCATCGTCGGTAAGTTCGATCAAATCAGGTGTGTATTCTTCGTTCATTTACATTCTCCTTAAATTTAGTATATTCATATTTTACTATGAATATTATAATTAGTCAATGATTTTTTATTGATTTATTTGTTAATTTAATGTATTATATATATTGCAACTATTTTTAATAATTATTTATAAAGGAAGATTAATTTTGAATTTTGTAGCACCTTGTTTATTTGGACTAGAAGGAATTGTAGCAGATGAATTGCGTAGAATGGACGCTGAAAATGTTGTTGCTGAAAACGGAAGAGTTTTGTTTTCAGGTAAAGATAATATTCTTGCCCGTGCGAATATAAACCTTAGAACTGCCGAGCGTGTTTTAATATTGGTAGGTAAATTTAAAGCAAAGAATTTTACCGAACTTTTTGAAAATGTTAAAAACTTGCCTTTTGAAAATTTTATAGGTAAAAACGACGCTTTCCCTGTAAAAGGCTGGTCGTTGCAGTCTGCATTACATTCTATACCTGATTGTCAAAAGATTATTAAAAAGGCTATCGTTGAAAGATTAAAATTAAAATACTCAATCGGGTGGTTTGAAGAAACAGGGAAGAAGTATCAAATTCAGTTTTCAATCCTTAAAGATGAAGTTTCAATTATGATTGACACTTCCGGTGAAGGACTTCATAAAAGGGGATACCGAGCAAACGCAAATGAAGCACCTATTAAAGAAACTTTAGCCGCCGCATTTTGCTCTCTTGCAAGAATTTATCCTGATACAAGACTTTTTGATCCGTTTTGCGGTTCGGGTACAATTTTAATTGAAGCGGCATTAATTGCAAATAATATTGCACCTGGACTTAAACGAGGTTTTGTTTCAGAAGGTTTTGACTTTTTAGACCAATCTGCTTTTAGGGTAGAGCGTGAACGTGCGTTAGATTTAATTTCAAGAACATCTGATTTTCACGCTTTCGGCTCGGATATTGACGGCTTATCTCTTGAAATAGCAGAGAAAAACGCTGAAAAAGCGGGCGTTTCAAGCAATATTTCATTCTCAAAAGCTGATATAAAAGATTTTTCACTTGATGAAAACCGTGCATTGATTATTACTAATCCGCCTTACGGCGAACGCTTGCTTGATATTAGACAGGCAGAACAATTATATAAAATTATGGGCGAAAAATTCATAAAAGAAAGGGGCAAAAAATATTATATTATTACTCCGGATGAACAGTTTGAAAAAATCTTCGGAAGAGAAGCTGATAAGAGAAGAAAACTTTATAACGGCAATATAAAATGTCAGTTGTATATGTATTTTAAAGCTTGATTTATTGCCAAAACTAAGATAAATTATGAACAAATTATTAAACTTTGCCCTTTTCTGACCTTTTTTGAAAATTCTTTGATTTTGCTCTTGATTTTTTCAAAAAAAGTATTAAAATAATGGTAAAGCCTATGAAGGCAAATATAGATTTTGGAGGAAACTATTATGACAATTAAACCATTAGGAGATAGAGTTGTTGTAAAAATGCAAGCTGCTGAAGAAACAACTAAGGGCGGCATTATTCTTACAAATTCAGCAAAAGAAAAACCACAAATCGCAGAAATTCTTGCTGTCGGTCCCGGCGGCGTTGTAGATGGTTGCGAGGTTGATATGTTTGTTGAAGTCGGCGACAAAGTTCTTTTAAATAAATATGCAGGAAATGAAGTTAAAATTGATGATGAAGAATATATTATTGTTCGTCAGTCAGATATTCTTGCAATTGTTGAATAGGAGGATTAATTTATTATGGCTAAAGATTTAATTTATGGCGAAGAAGCTCGTAAAAAATTACAAGCAGGTGTTGATAAACTTGCTAATACAGTTAAAGTTACATTAGGCCCTAAAGGCAGAAATGTAGTGCTTGATAAAAAATATGGTGCTCCGCTTATTACTAACGATGGTGTTACAATCGCAAAAGAGATTGAGCTTACCGACAACTTCGAAAATATGGGTGCACAGCTTGTTAAAGAAGTTGCTACAAAAACTAATGATGTTGCAGGCGACGGTACTACAACCGCTACTTTGCTCGCACAGGCTTTAGTTCGTGAAGGTATGAAAAACGTTACTGCCGGTGCTAACCCAATGGTAGTTAGAAAAGGTATGCAAAAAGCAGTTGATTCGGCCGTTGAAGCAATTATCAAAAATTCAAAAACAATCAGCGGTTCAGAAGATATTAAAAGAGTAGCTTCTGTATCATCTGCTGATGATTATGTTGGCGAACTTATTGCTGACGCTATGGATAAAGTAACTAAAGACGGTGTTATTACTATCGAAGAGTCAAAAACCGCTGATACTACTTGTGAAGTAGTTGAAGGTATGATGTTTGACCGCGGTTATCTTTCACCTTATATGGTAACTGATACTGATAAAATGGAATGTGAACTCGATAATCCTGCTATCATTATTACTGATAAAAAAATCTCTAATGTTCAAGAAATTTTACCATTACTCGAACAAATCGTTCAAGCAGGTAAGAAGTTCCTTATCATCGCTGAAGATGTTGAAAATGAAGCTATTTCAACAATCGTTTTAAATAAACTTCGCGGTACATTTACTTGTGCTGCTGTTAAAGCTCCGGGCTTTGGCGACAGAAGAAAAGAAATGTTACAAGATATCGCTATTTTAACAGGCGGTACTGTAATTTCTGATGAACTCGGTATGGAACTTAAAGATGCTACTTTGGAAATGTGCGGTAGTGCTAAAACCGTTAAGGTTACTAAAGAAAATACAACAATTGTTGATGGTTGCGGTAATCAAGCTGATATTAAGGCTAGATGTGAACAGATTAAAACTCAAATCGAGTCTACAACATCTGATTTCGACAGAGAAAAATTACAAGAAAGACTTGCTAAACTTTCAGGCGGTGTTGCTGTTATTAAAGTCGGTGCTGCTACTGAAATTGAAATGAAAGAGAAAAAACTTCGTATTGAAGATGCTCTTTCTGCTACAAAAGCCGCAGTTGAAGAAGGTATCGTAGCAGGTGGCGGTACTGCACTTCTTAATGCTCTTCCTGCTGTTAAAGCAACTGTTGACGCTGCTGAAGGCGATGAAAAAACAGGTGCAAAAATCGTTCTTAAAGCACTTGAAGAACCTGTTAGACAAATCGCTTACAACGCAGGTCTTGACGGTAGCGTTATTATTAATAAAATCCTTGAGTCAGGCAAAGTAAACTATGGCTTTGATGCTTATAATGAAGTTTACGGCGATATGATTGAAGCCGGTATCGTTGATCCTACAAAGGTTACTCGTTCAGCACTTCAAAACGCTGCTTCAGTTGCTGCTATGGTTCTTACAACTGAAAGCTTGGTTTCTGATAATAAAGAAGACGCCGCTAAAGAAGCTGCTGCAGCCGCTGCTGCCGGTATGGCCGGTGGCGGAATGGGCGGTATGTATTAATACCAACTATGTCTATAAAACTAAAAAATCTCGATTGAATTTTTCAATCGAGATTTTTTTAATGTAAAAATTAAATTATTTAATTGCGTTTTTGAGTTCTTCGGTTTTATCGGTTTTTTCCCAAGTGAACTCTGCTTCGTTTCTGCCAAAATGACCATAGTTACTTGTTTTTGAATAAATCGGTCTGCGTAAATTCAAGTCACGAATAATAGCGGCAGGGCGTAAGTCAAAAACTTTTGTAACTGCGTCTGCAATAGCAGTATCAGGGTATTTACCTGTTCCAAATGTATCAACAGAAACAGAAACAGGTTTTGCAACGCCAATTGCATAAGCGAGTTGAATTTCACATTTATCAGCAAGTCCTGCGGCAACAATGTTTTTAGCCACATATCTTGCCATATAAGCGGCTGAACGGTCAACTTTTGTTGGGTCTTTACCGGAAAAAGCACCGCCGCCGTGACGAGCGTAACCGCCGTAAGTATCAACAATAATTTTTCTGCCTGTAAGACCTGTATCGCCTTGTGGTCCGCCGATAACAAATCTGCCTGTTGGATTAATGAAGTATTTAGTATTTTCATCAGCAAGGTTTTGCGGAATGATTTTATCAATAACTTCTGCTTTAATATCTTTTCTTAAAGTTTCAATATCAACATCATCTGTGTGTTGAGTAGAAACAACAACTGCGTCAATTCTTACAGGTTTGTTGTTTTCGTCATATTCAACAGTAACTTGTGTTTTGCCGTCAGGGCAAAGATAATCTAAAGTGCCGTCTTTTCTGACTTCGGTAAGTTTAAGAGCGAGCTTATGAGCATAGTCAGCCGCAATTGGCATATAGTTTTCGGTATCGTTGCAAGCATAACCGAACATCAAACCTTGGTCGCCTGCACCAAACTGGTTAAGCTCATCTTTTTCTCCGCCTTTTAACTCATAAGAATTATCAACACCGAGTGCAATATCAGGGGATTGTTTATCAAGTGAAACATTAACTGCGCAAGTGTTTCCGTTGAATCCTGCTTTTTCGCTGTCGTAACCGATTTTTACAAGTGTTTTTCTAACAACAGACGGAATATCAACCTGTGCATTAGTTGTAATTTCGCCCATAACATTGATAACGCCTGTTGTAGCAAATGTTTCGCAAGCAACTCGTGAATATGGGTCTTGTTCAATCATTGCATCGAGAATAGCGTCAGAAATACCATCACAAACTTTGTCGGGATGTCCTTCTGTTACTGATTCTGAAGTAAATAATTTTTTCATTGATTTTATGTTTCCTTTCGTTTTAAGAGATATTGATAAATTCTTAAAGAAAAAATCCGCAAGTAGCAAATCTACCTGCGGAGTCAAGGTTTTTGTTTTACCTCATCTCGCAGAAGTTCTGCAGGACTTGGCACCTTAACCGTAAAATCGGTCAGGTTGCCGTGGTTTCAAAGGGCCATATCCCTCCACCACTCTTGATAAGGAATTTATCTTTTATATTATATATGACTTATGCGCTTTTGTCAATAGGATTATGCTATTTGCTAAACTTTGTCAGTTCCTTTTAAAATAGGGGAAAGTTTTTTGTAAATCAGTAAGCAAATTACCGTATCGAATAAACCTTTAAAAATATTAAATGGCAGATTGAAAATAATTAATGCTTGCCACAAATTTTTTACACTCGGCAAAATAGCTTGGTACATACCGATAATTGCACTCATAGGCATAAAAGCGGTATAAATAGGGTAGACTATGTAGTAATTAGTGAAAATGCTTATTATCGCCATAATTAAAGCACCTATAAGCGAGCCGATAAAAGCATTTTTCTTGGTTTTCTTTCTTTTATAAATAAGTCCTGCAAAAAACACAAAAATTGCACCTATAAGGAAGTTTGAAATTTCTCCGACACCGCCGGTTGTGCCAACCGGTAAGTGAATAAGATTTTTTATTAAGCAAACAACAACACCATAAACAGGTCCGTATGCAAATGAAGCAATAAGTGCAGGCAATTCCGAAAAATCAAGCTTTATAAAACTTGGAATGATGAAAGGCAACGGTATTTCAATCAGCATTAAAACGAATGCCAGAGCCGATAAAATACCCGTTCCGCAAAGGGCTCTTAAATTTTTTGTTTTGTTCATAAAAAACATCTCCGATTAAAAATATTTTCTTTGAAACAAAAAATAAGACCTCATTGTAAAATTAAATACAATGAGGCGCAAAAATAGTCTTATTTTTCTTTTTCCATCCGGACTTTAACCGTCGGCTACGGAATCACACCGCAATCAACCAAAAGGCTCGAGGGCTAATAAACAAAGCGTTTATATTACCTCCGGTGGAGAATTTCACTCCGCCCCAAAGATATTTTTATTATACATCTAATCTTTATATAAGTCAATAGTATAAAAAAATTAAAAAATATGAAAATAGTACTTGCATTTTTAAATAAAATCTGCTATAATCATTTAGTAACTTAAATATAGGGGTATCGCCAAGCGGTAAGGCACTGGATTTTGATTCCAGCATTCGTAGGTTCAAATCCTGCTACCCCTGCCAAACGGAGCAATTTTGTTTGCTCCGTTTTTTTGTGAAAAATTATTAAGTAATGATTATATCTATATCAAGTCGGTAGCGTTTTTCTTTTTATTAAATTGAAAAAATATGTTGACAAATTTTAAATTTATGTTATAATTAATCTTGCGGTTCTCAAAGGAGCATTAGCTCAGTTGGTTAGAGCTCCCGGCTCATAACCGGACGGTCCGGGGTTCGAGTCCCTGATGCTCCACCACCGCTTTATTAAAAAATATAGGGGTATAGCTCAGTTGGTAGAGCAGTGGTCTCCAAAACCACGTGCCGAGGGTTCAAGTCCTTCTGCCCCTGCCATAAAACACACCGTAAATCCTTTAATAATAGGCTTTACGGTGTGTTTTTTTTATACTTTTTAAATATTCAAAATAATCAAAAGTTCCTGAAAAATACCTGTATTTTCTTTGTTTTGGTGTCTAAATTTCGAGTAAAAAACAAGCCCCAAATGCCTTTGTAATCGGCGTTTGGGGCTTGTCTTAAATATTGAAATTATGAAAATAATTTTTATTTTGTCAAGTTTTTGATAATTAATTTATACCGCTATAAATCAAAGTTTTACCTATATAAATTTTAGCATTTTTAACACCTGTGCCTTTAAGATTTTTCTTTAATTCTTTTGCGACTTTTTTGTTTTTTACATAGAATTTAATTCCATTCTTTGTATTTTCAAAAGTGCGTTCGCTTATTTTTGGAGCTTTTTTCTTGTTTTTTAAAACAACACTTGATAACTTTTTACAATTTTGAAAGGCAGTAAGAAAATCGCTTGTCCACCAACCACCGCCCTCAGAATCATTAATATCTTTTATATTTGTTCCTAAAACAATTTTCTCAAGATTACTGCAATTTGCAAAGGTGGCTGAAAGTGTTTTCACTTTATTTCCGATATTAACATATTTGAGTTTTTTGCAACCCTCAAATGCCTGACTTCCTATTTTTATAACGCTATTTGGTATTGTGATTTTTTTAATTGCAGTACCAGAAAATGATTTTTCACCAATTGTTTTTAGGTGTTTCCCAAATTTGATTTTTTTCAATTTGTAGCAATACATAAACGCAGCATTTTCTAATGCTTCTGCAGATACCAAATTGATTTTTTCTAAACCACAATGGCTCATGCAGTTTTCATCAAAAATTTTAATTTTTGATGAATTAATTTTTTTTAAATTGTAATTTCCTTCTAATGCACTTGGTCCTATTTCGCTAAAATTGGATACATCAATTTCATACATAGAATTATAACCAAGACATCCCAAAACTCCTGATTGACCGTTAAAACATATAAAACTGACATCAATATCTATAGCTCTAAAATCAGACATTGAAACGCCTTTGCTATAGACTATTCTGTCTATGTTATAATTGAGATAATCAAAAAAGTTCTCACTTAGTGAATATCCACCATAGTTACTATAACCGTAATAATCATATTTCTCCATTTTTTCATCACTAAATTGTTTTGTAGGATATTTGGATACATCTTCTTTCGGAATATTAGTTATTGTAAGAGTTTTGCTTCTGTCATACGTCCATTTTATACCGTGAGATTTGTTATTATAAATCAAGTATCCGTTTGAACTAATTTGTTCTGATTCTGCTAAAACATTTGTACCTATTGTTAAGACAGTTAATGCAATTGCAAGAATTATTGATATTATCTTTTTCATAATTTTTTCTCCTTAAAATAAATCAGAGTGGACGTTTAGTAGTTATGTTTTTATATATTAGTTTTTTACCTATATAAATTTTAGCGTTTTTAACGCCTGTGCCTTTAAGATTTTTCTTTAAATCTTTTGCGACTTTTTTGTTTTTTACATAGAATTTTATACCGCTTTTAGTGTTCAAAAATGCATGTGAACCAATAGAAGAAAGGGGACGCTTACAATCTAAATATACTTTATTTAGCTTTTTACATCCAATAAAGGCTTGTTTTCCGATTTCTTTAATATTTTTTCCTAATTTTACTCCTCTTAAAAATATACAATCATTAAATGCAGAAGAGTATATCGCTTTAATATTTGTTAACTCCAGAAGATTTTGTTTTCTAAATCCTCTAAGTTTTTTGCAGCGACTAAATGCATCAGAATAAATTATTTGCACTTTATCAAGATTTGCTACATATTTGAGTTCACTACAGCCTTCAAAAGTATTTGCACTTACACCTTTGGTATGCTTGTCTAATGCTGCTGCTTGTATAGGTGCATTTCTTATTTTAACAGTTTCATCCATAGGACCAAAGATTGCTGAATAAATATTAAGATATTCATAATCCTTTGCATTAACTGGTTTAAGCGTTTTTAATTCTTCTTGGGTTAATGAGTTAATTGTTAAATCATGCATTTCCTTGTCATATTTCCATCTAAAACTTGTAAAATCATCAATTCTAATGCCACTTGTTTCAAACCACTCATCATTTGTAGAAGTTGAAATAGTTGTTTGGTTTGTTGAAATTGTGCTGGTTGTTTGATTTGCTGAAGTATTGGCAATCGTAAGTGTTCCAATACAACTTAATAATAAATTTAAAATTATAATCAATGATATTATCTTTTTCATAATTTTTTCTCCTTAAATATTAAACTAATTGACAAATAAAATAAATCAGAAGCCGCATTTATCGGTTATATTTTTATATATTAGTTTTTTACCTATATAAATTTTAGCGTTTTTAACACCTAAATGCTTTAGCTTTTTCTTTAAATCTTTTGCAATTTTTTTGTTTTTTACATAGAATTTTATACCGCTTTTAGTGCTCGTAAATGCATGTGAACCAATATATGAAAGGGGACGCTTACAATCTAAATAAACCTTTTCAAGCCTTTCACATCCAACAAAGGCTTGTTTTCCGATTTCTTTAATGTTTTTCCCTAATCTAATTCCTTTTAAAGAACTGCAATTAACAAATGCGTAAGAGTCTATGTCTTTAATATTTGTTAATTCCAGAAGATCTTTGTTTTTAAATCCTTTAAGGCTCATGCAACCATAAAATGCCTCTTGATCAATTTCTTGCACTTTATCGAGATTCGCTACATACTTGAGTTCATCACAGCAATTAAAAGTAGATGCACTTACAACTTTGGTATTCTTATCTAATATTGCTGATTTTATAGGTGCATTATCTATTCCAAAAGTTTTCTCCATAGGACCAAAGATAGCTTTATCAATATTAAGATATTCATAATCGTTTGCATTAACGGGTTTAAGCGTTTTTAATTCTTCTTGGGTTAATGCACTGATTAATATGCTACGCGTTTTCTTGTCATATTTCCACCTAAACTGTGGAAAAACACTATATCCAATGCCGCTTGTCGCAATTTGCCATCCTTTTGTAGAAGTTGAAATAGTTGTTTGATTTGTTGAAATTGTGCTGGTTGTTTGACTTGTTGAAGTATTGGCAATCGTAAGTGTTCCAATACAACTTAATAATAAAATTAAAATTATAACTAATGATATTATCTTTTTCATAATTTTTTCTCCTTGAAACAATTATATCTAAATTATACATTTATCTTCATTAATTGTCAATATATTACATCACTCCGCTACAGTAGCATTTGAGAAGTTCTGTGCGGTGTTTGCCTGATACTAATGAACTTTTTCTTTGTATATAAATAAAAAAGTTTTTTCATATTTTCACCTCCTAAAAATAAAAAAAGTATATAGAGAATTTGACTCCTCTATATACTTAAACTAATTATTTTAAAAAAAGGTTATGTTTTTTGAAAAACAATATAAAATTAGGTATTGTCATTATTCTAATTGAGTATTATAATGAAAGTGAAAATGAAAGAATATAGTTTTTGAAAGGATATTTTAATGAAGAAATTGAACAATCGTAAAAGTCTTGATATGTTAAATGGTTCTATTTGGAGCAAACTTCCGATTTTTGCGTTACCTGTTGCAGCTACCGCAATGCTTGAACAACTTTTTAATGCATCTGATATAGCGGTTGTAGGTAATTTTGCACCGGCGAGTGAGCAAACCGTAGCAGTTGCGGCAGTAGGCGCTAACAGTTCGGTTATAGGACTTATTGTAAATCTTTTTGTCGGGATTGCTCTTGGTGCGAATGTTGTTATTGCTAATGCAATAGGTCACGGAGATAGGCAAGTAGTTCAAAAAGCGGTTCATACATCTATTGTAACTGCTATATTAGGCGGTATTTTAGTAGCAGTCTTAGGCGAAGTTTTTGCGACAACCATTTTGAATTCGCTTAATGTTCCGAGTGATGTTTTCCCTTATGCTTTGCTTTATCTTAGAATTTATCTCTTAGGTATGCCGGTAATCCTTTTATATAACTTTGAAGCGGCTATTTTCAGGAGCATAGGTGATACTAAAATTCCACTGATTGCATTAGCGGTTTCGGGTGTACTTAATGTAATTTTAAATTTATTTTTTGTTATAGTTTTAAATATGTCGGTTGAAGGCGTTGCTATTGCTACCGTTATTTCAAATACAGTAAGCTCTGCAATTTTATTTGTTAGATTGATGAGAACACCAACCGATATTAAACTATCGCCTAAACAATTAAAAATTGATAAATCAAGCCTAAAGCGAATTATGAGAATCGGTTTACCTGCCGGTATTCAAAGTGCAGTTTTTTCAATCTCAAATATAATTATTCAATCTGCGATAAATACCCTTGGCACTGTTGTAATGGCGGCTTCAAGTGCAGCATTTAACCTTGAAATATTCGCTTATTATGTTATTAATTCATTTAGTCAGGCTTGTACAACATTTGTCGGTCAAAACTATGGAGCAGGGAAAATTAAGCGTTGTAAAAAAACACTTGCTTTGTCGCTGATTGAAGATGCTATTGCAACTGCAACTACTATTGTAATTATTTTATTAGCAGGTAGATTTTTGCTTTCGATTTTCAATAATGATCCAAAAGTTATTGAAATCGGTTATACAAGATTAATTATAATTTTTTCTGCGTATGGTTTTTCTATGCTTTATGAAGTTATGTCGGGATATCTTCGTGGATTTGGTATTTCGTTTACGCCTGCAATACTTACAACACTTGGTGTTTGCGGTACAAGAATTACTTGGATTTATACCGTTTTTCCAAAACATCAAACTTTTGAAACGATAATGATAGTTTATCCGATAAGTCTTTCAATAACTGCTGTTTTAATTGGTGTTTCTCTTATAATTTTCAGACCGTCTCGCAGAAAATCAAAATTAAAAACAATATAGATAAAATAAAAAAGTGGCTATAATAGCCACTTTTTTATTATCAGTATTTTTTACTTTGTAAAAATTATAATGGGTAATTAATGGGTACTGGCGAGCTTTTTTGACACTTAAATAATTGCATAAAAAAACCGAAAGCTTTTTTAATAAAGCTTTCGGGAATGGCAGCGGAATAGGGATTCGAACCCCAACAAACGGAGTCAGAGGCTCGCAATCTTTTTTCAAAACCGCCTATTTAAGTCATTTTTCAGACTTTGCGTCTCTCAAAAATCTCTCAGAATTTTATTTTGGCTTAAACCAGCAAATTCGTATGAGGAATTGCGAACCTTACACTGAGGCGTCGAAAGAAGTTCTAAATCCACATTATCTTTTACAGTAGGGTAGTGCACCGTTTGGTGACGAAGAATATAAAAGCTCTTCATTTAATTTCACAAACAAAGTGTCATATATGGCGGCAAATAAATACCTAACTTAAACATAATAAGCCTCTCCTTTAATTATACTCCTATTTGTTTTCAATCCAAATATCCATTTCACTTCTGCACAATTCCTCAAATTTTTATAACCGTTCATTCGTTAACCGATCTATTTGTTAAACACTTTTACATCTCCAAGCAATTTGACATTACCGTTATCTACAACAACAGCCCCTGCCATGAAAGCGGTTGCATAAACTGTTTTGCCTCTTTCAGATAATACACGATAAATGGCTTTGTTTTGTACCTTTGTATTTTCATAATGAACCTCCAGATAAAAATCATCAAGGTAACCTAATCCATCATAGTATTGAAATTCTTTATAGTCCTTATCAGGTGATAAATGATATTCGGAAAGCTGAATAACTGCACCTGCACTATACCCCACAACAATTCCTTTATGTTTTCTTAAAACATCTGTCAAACCAAATTCCTTGATTCTGTCCATCATTCTGTCAGGGCGACCACCGGTGAAATAAAGAATATCTGCCTTTTCTATTTTTTGTATGGCAGACTCCTTTGTATCCTTAAAATAGTTAACAAATGTAATATTATCTTCCGATATTCCGTAGGTGGTAAAGCCGCCGACAATGCCATTATAATAAATACCTTTTTCCTTGCTGTATAAGGAAGCCCAATCTTTTAAATTCTTAACCTTGCTGTCACGAAAGGAAAAAGCCATTACTGCAACCGATTGATTCGGCAATATATATTTTTTTAAATCATCATAAAGCCAAGGGGCATTTATTTCATATCCTTCAAGTAAAATGTTAATCATTCATTTACCCTCCCACAAATCCGAAATATTTTGCAAGCTTACCATTCAATCTATCCGTTTCTTTTAAAAACACACCCAAAATTTTATTATAATTATATCGTAGAAAAAACATGATGTCAACAAATAAATAGCAATTGTCCCCAAAAGCGACTATTACAAACAAAAATTCGATAATGATATCAAAAGGAATCTGCTTTTGCATTTTTGATGGATAAGCAATATAAAAGACTGAAATGAAAAATGCCCTGAAAAATTAGGACAGAGCAAAATAAAAAAAGAGCTGAAAATTCAGCTCTTTTTTGTGGCAGAGGTATAAGGATTCGAACCTTAAATGACGGAGTCAGAGGCTCGCAATCTTTTTTCAAAACCGCCTATTTAAGCCATTTTTCAGACTTTGCGTCTCTCAAAAATCTCTCAGAATTTTATTTTTGATTTGAATAGCAAATTCGTATGAGGAATTGCGAACCTTACACTGAGGTATGTAGAGAAACTCTAAATCCGCATTATTATTTACAGTAGGGTAGTGCATCATTTGATGACGAAGAATATAAAAGCTTATTCAATCGGTTTTAAACTGAATGCCGGTCTCATATATT
The DNA here is from genome assembly GCA_934476085.1 of uncultured Eubacteriales bacterium. GTDB lineage: Bacteria > Bacillota > Clostridia > Oscillospirales > Acutalibacteraceae > RUG11462. Next base: position 63,415 of record CAKSNE010000009.1, read on the forward strand.
CTATTGAACTTCTGCTTAGACCGTATTGTGTGGCAATTTTTTCCCAATTGGAATTTACAATGCCGATAATCTCATTAGCGTATTCTATCGCTTCCTGTTCTTTAAGATTATAATATGATGCAGATTTAATAGCTAAATCAGCAGAAACTCTATTATCATTTGCATCAACATTTAATGATAATTCATCTCCGAACGGAACAGGATTTACATCATATAACGGCGACAACACCCATCCGGATTTGTTTAGAATAAATCCATGATTTCTTAAATGGTCATCCGTATTGTTAACCGCCATATTAAACACAATTCGTTTCCATAATTCAACAATATCTTGCTTAGGATTTGCTCCATATGATTTAAGAAATGAAACAATGTCTAAATAGCTGCTTCCGTCATCTGCATTTGCTCCATCTGTTTTGCCAAGCATAGTCATTGCAGAAGAAAAATGAATTCTTCTTTTACCGTCTCTGTCAAAGCGTTTTACTAAAAAAGTACTGCCTAATTTAGAAAATATTTCAAGTTTTGACTCAGGCACATTAAGACCACACAAATTTGCTAAATCATGAGTTACTTTTTCCCAAGCACCAATATTACATTCATCATTTTTTGATGGAAACTTGGCTATCCAAAGACTGCCGTCAGATGCTTCAATATTAGCCTTTGGTCGTGCACCGCCGAGTGATGAACCGGGTTTTATCAGTTGTTTTAGCCATTTATCATTCAAAAAATCTTCATCAATTTCATAATTTCGTGAAGCTTCTTCAAGCGTTCTCAGAGTTGTCCATGGCGGTGCTGCCACATCAGAGTCATTAGATAAAAATTCTCCGTCCTTATCAGTTTTAAATCGCAAAGCTCCCATTCGTGTTTCGTCATAAACACCAAGTAAATAATCACTTGTGTGAAGTTCTCGTGGCTTTCTTTTTTCTCTGTCGGCTTGAATTCTCTCACGCCTATTTATCAAAGCTCTGCCCCATCTGTCAGGACAAGAATCGGCAAAAACACCAAACTCATTCTTTGACGGAAATTGTCTGCCTGAATAAAAGAAAATATCAGGGTCAAGTTGATAAGAGAATTTAGTTTCTTTCAACCATTCATCAGAATATTCAAATGAATAATGCTCATTTCTTTTTGTGGTGTCAACAAACAAAGTGCCCATAAATCTTGACTCGGAAGAAGTGAAACATTCATAAACATAAATTTCCATAATTTATTTCTCCTTGTTTGAAGCCCTTTTTTTAGTTGAAATATTCAAATCTTGAAGCTTTCTGCCAAACTCATCATCTTTTGCAACTTTTAGTAAATCTCTGTCCATATTATTAAGTGCGTGAAGAACGGCAGCGTAATTTCCTATTGCAACAGACGGACTGCCTTTTTCAATATTCCAAAGAGTTGCTCTGCTAATATTCGCTCTTTCGGCAACCAATTCAGCCGATATATCTCTTCTCAAGCGAGCCATTTTAATTTGTTCGCCCATCGTTTCTAATATTTCCATAGTTTGAGGTAATAATTCAATGGATTTCTTTCCCATAATATCACTCCTTATGTTTAATATTATAAACGAAAAATGAGATAATGTCAATATTATTAAACATAGTTTGTCTCTTTCATAATACAATTATGCTCTTTTATGCGAAATTATAAATAATAGCACCTTGTATGCCGATTGTTGACTGCTTTCTAAGTGAATCAGATAAACAGACGAACTGATGATATTTCTGCAAATTTGACACGTTTGTAGCCGCTGTGTGGACATTAATGCCTTACATTACGCATAGCACAGTTTCTATCATCAAATGGATATTGCCAATGACGTAACATATAAAGAAATCGGATTGTAAAATTAATACTCGCAGATGTTCTTGAACCATACTTACCCCGCCACATATTCTACACCGATTATTGGGTTGCAGGCGTACCGCTCATGGTATCAAAATAGCATAAACCTCTATGTTATCATTTAGTCCCCTAAAAATCAAAGGAATCGGTAATCAATCGAACATAGTGGTTCGAAAGATTAAACCGATTCAGGTTCATTGACAAAAAAGTGTAAATATGATATATTGTTATATGTTTTAGAACATATAACAATCGGAGGCAAAAATGGCAAAAAAAGATTTTGCAAGTGAATGGGAAAATAAGCAAGCCCTTGGACGAATGATTATTCAATGTAGGTGTGGCATGAGTCAAAGACAATTGGCAAAAGCAATTGGTATACCACCTTCAAATCTTACTTATATCGAAAATGGAGTAAATGTCCCATCTCCGGATGTTTATGCAAAAATCATTAAAGTGCTCAATCCTACAATTGAGGAACATCGGGAAATGGATAAATTATATTCCACAATAAGAAATGTACCACCTCCAGATGTATGTGAAGTTATACTAAATCACGATGGACTAGGTAATACTTTAAAACTACTTACAGGTAAAACATTAACAAAGCAAGATATTAAAAGAATCGAAACTCTATTTTGTTCTTTTTAATTTAGAGAGGCAATCCATGAAAACATATTATTTGAAAATCAGAGAAAAATTCATATCAGAGATAAGTGCAGGAATAAAAAAACATGAATATAGGTTGGCTTCACCAGAACGACTACAGGCAAAAGTTGGAGACACCTTGGTATTAATATCTAACCAAAACAAAAAGATTTTTATTAAAACAACAATAAAAGCAGTCAGAATATACAAAAGTTGGAAAGAAGCCTTGCAGGATAATTGGCAAGAAGATTTTAAGAACTTGTATACCACCCTTGATGAGGCATTGCATGAATGTTATAAGTTTTATAGACGAGAAGAGGTTGAACAATATGGCATTGTTTCTTTTGATATTGAGCCTATCAAAATTGATTATGTCAAGTGCGATGTATTATTGGATACAAATATTGTAATAAAAAGGGAAAGCAGTAAAGGTGTATCTTTTGAGGTTGCTAAACTATTTAATTGGTTTGGAAATAAGAATATTAAAACATTCGTACACCCTCTTACAAAAAAAGAACTAGAAGGATATAAAGATGAAACGGTTAAAGCAACTATTCTAACAAAACTAAACTCATATGATTTTCTTCCCTCTTTCGCTACAGATGTGGATGCATATTTTAACAGTGTTATTTCGCGATATTCAAGTGACAAAAACGGTCAAGTAGATAATGCTCTAATTCGAGAGGTTTATAATGATAATGTCGGGCTATTGCTGACCGATGATAACTTAATTTTAAAAAAAGCGGAAGAACTTTACATCCGAGACAGAGTATTAACCTCTGCCGAACTGCTTGCTTTTTTTGAAAAGAATTATCCTCAAAACATAGAATATAAAATGCTAGCTGTAAAATTAAAAAACTTTGATGAGGTTGATTTGAACTCCAAGTTTTTTGACACTTTACGCGAAGATTACGAAGGAAGAAAATTTGATAACTGGTTCAAACGTAAAGGAAAGGAAAAAGCCTATGTATTTGAAGAAAAAAATGAACTGAAAGGATTTTTATATGTAAAAGTTGAATTTCCTAATGAACCAGACTATTTAAAAGTAACGCCCAATTTGTCACCAAAAAAGCGATTAAAAGTGGGTACTTTTAAAATTAAACGGACAGGTTTTAGGTTGGGTGAAAGATTTCTAAAGATTATATTTGATAACGCTCGAAATTATGGTGTTGATGAAATATATGTTACCTTGTTTGAAAATAAACGTGATGATGTCAAAACGTTACAAAAATTAATGGAACAATGGGGATTCAAAAAGTACGGATATAAGGATAACGGGGAAACAGTATTGGTTAAATCTATGGAAAAATATGATATATTACAGGATCCGAAATACAACTATCCTTTACTTAAAAATAACATACAATATTTTTTCTTACCAATATATCCAGAGTATCATACCGACCTTTTTCCTGATATGATTCTAAAAAATGAAAATATGCATTTATATCAGGAAAATATAGCACATCGTTATGCAATAGAAAAAATATATCTAACAGGCTCTCCAAATATTGCCGCAAAACCGGGGGATGTGGTGTTAATATACCGAACCGGTGAAAGATATCCTAAAAAATACTCTTCTGTTGTCTCAGGTATAGCTATTATTCAAGAAATACATCCAACAAAAAATGTTGAAGAATGTATTGAGATATGTAAAAACAGGTCGATATTTAGTAAGGATGAAATTCGCAAACAACATTGTCGCCGCCCTACTGTTGTAAAATTGTTGGATTATATTCCCTTCAAAAACAAGGTGAAAAATTATCAATTATTCGACTACGGTATTATACAAGGGGGAACTGGACCTAGATCGTTTGCCGCTGTTTCAAAAGAACACTTTGAGATAATATATAAACTAGGAATGGAGGAGTAATCTTGAAAAGAAAAATCTTAATATCGATTAATCCTGAACATGTAAAAAACATTGTTAATGGTACAAAGAAATATGAATACAGAAAAATTGCAGCAAAACAAGATATATCTTCAATTATTATTTATGAAACAACTCCAATAAAGCGTGTTGTTGCAGAAGCGGAGATTATAAAAGTGTTGATGAATTCACCCGAAGAACTTTGGCAACAAACTAAGGAAGGTTCCGGAATCAGCAAAGATTTCTTCGATGCTTATTTTGAGGGACGAAAAATGGCTTATGCATATAAGTTGGGTAAGATAAAAGTATACAAACAACCTAAAGTACTCAGTGATTACGGTGTAAAAGCAGCTCCGCAATCATTCGTCTATATTTAATAGAATTGATATGAAATGTATTTTTTGTGGAAATGATTCGAGAGATTCAAGAAGCGTAGAGCACATAATACCAGAGTCATTTGGTAACTCTACAGCCATTTTGCCGAAAGGTGTTGTGTGCGATAAATGTAACAATTACATTGGAAGAAAAATTGAATCGCCATTTCTTAATTCGGAAGCGATTTTATTGCTAAGACAAGAATTAGCTTTAGAAAACAAAAACAATAAAACAATTAATCAATTTGACTACCCTAAGGCAAATGAAATCGTTCAACAGATTTCTCCTAATTATTATTTTGTTTTTTCTCAAGAAGATAAAAATGAAAAAGAAATAAAAAGTTCAGTCGCAGAATATATAGAATATGTTAATAGGACCGATTCTGCTTTGCTATCTCCAAATATATGCATGTCAAGATTATTGGCTAAAATGGCAATAGAAGCCTTTATTTATCGCTGTGGTGTCAATTCTGGAGTTTGTGATTATGTAAGAGAAGATGACGCCTTTAAAGCATTACGAACCCACGTACGGTATGACGGTAGAAAAATATGGAACTATTCTGCAAGAAGAATATATTCTCGAGCAGAAGCGTATAAAGGTGATCCTCAAAGTTCTATTAGTTGGGAATTTGATTTTTTGTTTACACCAAATGGTGAAGTGTATTTTGTTATTGCTATGTTTGGAATAGAGTATGCAATTAATATGGCTGGTTCCTCTATTGAGGGATATAATGAATGGCTAAAAAATAACAATAATATTAGCCCTTTATATATTTCTGACAAACAACGAAAAGAAAATTATATGGGATATACAAAGAAAACATTTTCTTCTAAATCTAAATAAGAAAGAAAAATTAGAAGGCAGACATAGACTGTTTCGCTTCGCTTTATATTCTATGTCTGCCTTCAGCTTTTAGATTAAATAGAAAATTTTTCTTTAAACTTTTGATATGTTTGTTTTCGGCAATCGTATATTGTATCGGATTCGTTACTGCTTTAACCTACTGAATTCCAAGTTTAACAACCTTTGCTAATATATGCATACAATTAGAAACAACACCTGATATGTTCTTACTTGGTACGATAAAAACAAATGATATACCTCAATCAATTATAGATAATTTAAAACTATGTGATAATAATTCATTAAAACTTATTAATGACATTATTCAATGTGTAATAAACCAAAATGATGCCAATCCTCTTCAATTAATGTATAATTATATTATTGTAGGGGATTTTTTTGATTAATATTCTTGTATGTGACGATAATGAAAGTATTACAAAAGAGGCATCAAAAAAATTTGAATCATCTTATGATTTAAACTGGTCGAATTTGACCAGTTTAAAATTTCGATTGGTCTTCAGTAAAGAAAAAACCGAAGGCATGCCTTCGGTTTTGTGGTAGGGCGGAGGGAGTTGAACCCTCGGTGTATATCTCATAAATCATAATAGCTCTATCAAATGATTACTGATACCACCCCACATACACCTGTATAAACCCCAGTAAAAACTAACGAAATAAATTTCATTAAATCATCTCCCCTTAAATTAAACTCAAATTCAATCTTAGCATTGTCTCTGAATTCTTTAGAAATGGTAAATGATACACTTGATAGAATTATTGCTACTATGCTCATGAACTATATTTTATATATTATTATATCATATTTCAATTCAAAGTACAACAAAGTATTATTATTTTACATATAGATATTTAACAAAACTCGATATAGAATCAAACGAATCACTAACAATACGCAATATAAACTTCTGAAAAGCACCAATAAGACGCATTGTTAAACAACTATAAATCGTTAGAAACAACCAAAAAAATATTATTATCTGAATATTGAAAACCATTTGTGGTATTTTGAATTTCGGTAAAATTATGTATGAAATGTATAACAAAGACGGTAGTTTTAGATGTTATCGAATTTGACGCGCAGTTGTCAAGAGGATTTGCTCTCGAAATCACAAGCTCATATACCATTTTAAGTTCGGTCATCTCTTTCATATCCTCACCACCTTTCGTTTTAGGT